>NZ_CAIKKU010000485.1 GCF_903828115.1 uncultured Thiodictyon sp.
GACAACGACAACGACAACGGCAACGACAACGACAACGACAACGCAATGGCGCTATCGGCATTCTCTAATGGACCTGTTTACCTTATCAGTGAACCGTTCCTTAAGCGCGGTCGGCCACGCGCTCGCCCAACAGCCCGGAGGGTCGGAAGATGAGCACCAGGATCAGGATGAAGAAGGCGAAGATGTCCTGGTAATGGCTGCCCAGAAAGCCGCCGGTCAGGTCCCCGATATAACCCGCCCCCAGGCTCTCGATCACCCCCAGGAGCAGCCCGCCCAGCAGGGCCCCGGGGATGTTGCCGATGCCCCCCAGCACCGCCGCGCTGAAGGCCTTCAGCCCCAGAAGGAAGCCCATGTTGTAGTGGGCGATGCCGTAATAGGCGGTGATCAGCAGCCCCGCCACCGCCGCGAGCGCCGAGCCCACCGCGAAGGTTGCGGCAATCACCCGGTTCACGTCCACGCCCATGAGCCCCGCCACCTCCCGGTGCTGGGCGGTGGCGCGCATTGCCCGCCCCAGCCGCGTTCGCTGCACCAGCAGCAGGAGCGCGCCCATGGTCAGGGCCGCCACCGCCACGATGAGCAACTGGACATTCGACACCGTGGCCCCGTGCCACTCATAGACCTGGGGGGCCAACACCGGCGGGAAGGAAAGGTATTGGCGGCCCCAGATGATCATCGCCAGGTTCTGCAGGACGATCGAGACCCCGATGGCGGTGATCAGCGGGGCCAGACGCGGGGCATTGCGCAGGGGTCGGTAGGCGACCCGCTCCACCAGGACCCCGGTCGCCACGCACACCAGCACGGCCGCGGCCAGGGCCAACGCCAGGGCCAGCGGCAGCGGCACCCCGGCCGCCACCAGCAGGCCGAGGACCGTCACCGACACCATGGCCCCCAGCATCACGATCTCGCCGTGGGCGAAATTGATCAACTCCAGGATGCCGTACACCATGGTGTAGCCCAAGGCCACCAGGGCGTAGAGGCTACCCAGGATCAGGCCGTTGACGAGTTGCTGGAGCAGGACGTCCATGCGCGGTGCGGCGGGTGGTTGCTACTGCGCCGCCTGGCCGCCGACGGTTTCCACCGGCTCCCAGTGGCCTTTCTTGACCTGATAGAGGGTGACGGGGCCGTCCTTCAGATCCCCCTTGTTATCGAAGGCGATGGGGCCGATGACCCCGTCGATGCGGGTCTTGGCCAGTTCCGGCAGGTATTTCTCGGGCTCGGTCGAGTCGGCCCGCAGCATCGCCTGGATCATCACCACGGCCGCGTCGTGGGCGAAGGGGGCGTAGATCTGGACCTTGCCGAAGCGCTCATTGAAGCGCTTGCTGAAGTCCGCCCCCCCGGGCATCTTCGCCAGCGGCAGCCCCGGCGACGACCCGATGGCCCCCTCCCCGGCGGGTCCCGCGAGTTTGAGGAACTCGGCCGACTGCATGCCGTCGCCGCCCATGAAGGCGGTCTTCATCCCCAGGGTGCGCAACTGCCGGATCATGGGGGCGGCCTGGGGGTCCATGCCGCCGAACACCACCACGTCCGGCTTCTTGGACTTGAGCGAGGTGAGAATGGCGGTAAAGTCGGTCGATTTGTCGGTGGTGTATTCCCGGCCGACGACCTCCCCGCCGGCCGCCGCGACCCCCTTCACCACCTCGTCGATCAGGCCCTGGCCGTAGGCGGTGCGGTCATCGATCACCGCCACCCGCGTGCCGAGCTTGGTCGCGTACTTGCCCAGGGCCTGACCCTGTTGGGAGTCGTTGGCCATCACCCGGTAGGTGGTCTTGAACCCCTGGTGGGTGTAGGCCACCGCGGTAGAGGCGGGGGAGATTTGGGGGATGTCGTTGTCGGCATAGATGCGCGAGGCCGGGATGCTGGCCCCCGAGTTCAGGTGCCCGACCACGCCCTTGACCCCCTCATCCACCAGCTTTTGCGCCACCACGGTCGCGGTCTTGGGGTCCGCCGCGTCGTCCTCGACCTGCAGGACGAACTTCACCGGCTTGCCGGCCAGGGTGGGATTGGTCGCGTTGATGGCGTCCACCGCCAGGCGGGCCCCGTTCTCGATGTCCTTCCCCAGGTGCGCCTGGGGACCAGTCAGCGGCGCCACGCAGCCGATCTTGACCGTCGCCGGATCGGCGGCCGCGGCGGGCGCCGTCCAGTACGAGGCGCCAAGAATACACGCAATCAATAACTTGGATCTCATGAGTCTGCTCCCGATGCCGTGCCGACAGGATTGACGATGGGAAGCGCGGGGCCCCCGTTGAAGATTGGCCCGGCCAGGTGTAAGCCAGCCGGGCGGCAATAGTATCAATAGCGGCGCTTCCTTACCTCGCCGATGTTGGCGCCGGCCGGTCCCTCGCCTCAGTCTGCGTGCGATCCGCCCTGGCACGGGGGCGACTCCGGGGCCGTACCGCCCTTCTCGAACCACTCCCGCGGGGTCCAGGTGTGCAGGGCCAGGGCATGGAGCCCGTGGTCGAACTCGTCACGCAGCAGCCGATTGACCACCCGGTGGCGCGTGACCAGTCCGTGGCCGGCGAACTGCTCGCTGACCACCAACACCTTGAAGTGTGTCTGGGCCCCCACCGGCACCGCGTGCAGGTGGCTCTCGTCGACCACGTCCAGGTGCAGGGGTTTGAGGGCCTCGGTCAGTGCCGTCTCGATGCTGGCCTGTCGGTTCATGGTTCGATCTCGATCCGTGGGGAGGCAGAAGAGCCCCGATCGCGATCAAATGCGGCCCCCGGGGCGCTCCAGCAAGCGTTCCGGCGCTATCAGCGGACCCCGTGGGAGCGGCTTGGAGCCGCGATCGGATCTCTCAGGCGGCGCCGTCGCGGCTGCAAGCCGCTCCCACGGGGATGAGTGTTGCCGCTACTACCTCACTGCCGACACTGTCGCGGCTGCAAGCCGCTCCC
>NZ_CAIKKU010000486.1 GCF_903828115.1 uncultured Thiodictyon sp.
ATAGTCCGACAACGACAACGACAACGACGCCGGGTCCGTGAGTTGGTATGTCACGCGCCTTCGGGGCTCAAGCAGCGGCGCAGAGACGCAGAGACGCAGAGACGCAGAGGCTTTGACCCGCGACGCGCGGGTAACCCGCGAGGCCTCGTCGCGGCTGAAGCCGCTCCCACAGCGTCGCTGTGCGACTTTCACGGTAAAGCGCCGGTCTGCGGTGCCGGGCCGACGCCCACGGGCACCTGGAAGCCAATGGTGGTGCCCTGGCCCGGGGTGCTCTTGAGATCGATCTCGCCCCCCATCGCGGTCACCAGGCGGCGGCAGAGCGCCAGCCCCAGGCCGGTGCCGCCGTAGCGGCGGGTGGGCGAGTTGTCGCCCTGGTTGAACAGGGCAAAGAGCCCGGACTGGACCTCGGGGGTGATACCGATCCCCTGATCCTGCACCTCGAAGCACACCCAGCGTTGCCCGCCCCGGCTCGCGACGGGTTGGACCCGCAGCGTCACTGCCCCCCGCTCGGAGAACTTGAGCGCATTGCCCAGGAGTTGGCCCAGGACCTGGCGCAGGCGGGCGGGGTCCGCGGTGACGGCGGCGGGCAGGTCCGCGGCGATCTCCGGGACCAGGGTCAGCCCCTTGGCCGTGACCGGGCCTTGGCTGTCCTGCACAAACTGCTGGAGCATTCCCCCCAGGTCGAACTCCTGCATCGCGATCTCGATCGAACCCGCCTCCAGGAGGGACAGGTCGATGACATCGTTGACGAGATCCAGCAGACGCCGCGCCGACTCGTCGATCCGGGCGAGGAAACCGCGTCCCCGCTCACCTTGGACCTCCTTGCGCAGCAGATAGGCCATCCCCGTGATGCCGTTGAGCGGGGTACGAAATTCGTGGCTGATATTGGCCAGAAAGGCGTCCTTGGCGCGGTTGGCGCTTTCCGCCGCATCGCGCGCCTGGGCCAGTTCCAGCGTCCGGGACTGCACCAGGTCTTCCAGGCGGTTGCGGTGCTGCGCCAGTTCGTGGTGCAGGCGCACCCGGGAGCGGACCACCGGCGGATTGACCGGCTTGTGGATGAAATCCACCGCGCCGCCGGTCAGGGCCAGTGCCTCGCTCTCCGGGTCGGTGCGCGCGGTGATGAAGATGACCGGGATCGCGGCCGTAAGTGCCTCGCGCTTCAGCGCGGCGCAGACCGCATAGCCATCCATGTCCGGCATCATGACGTCGAGCAGGATCAGGTCGGGATAGGGGTCCAGCCGCGCCAGGTCCAGCGCGGCCGGCCCCTTGGTGGCCACCTTGATCCGGTAGTCGGCCTGCAGGGCGTCGGCCAGGACCTGGAGATTCAGCAGCTCATCGTCCACGATCAATACGACAGGGCGGTCATCGTTCATGGTCGGAAACCTGGGGTGGGGGAGGGGACGGCGACCCTGGAAAGAGTAGTTATCCACAGATGAACACAGATGAACACAGATTATTCATTGGCTTACGCTTCGTCGGGGCTCACCTTGCGGGTGTATGACAGTAGCGATAAGCGCATAACAATCTGCAGAAAATCTGTGTTCATCTGTGTCCATCTGTGTTCATCTGTGGATCATTGAGGTGCGGTTCCAGCAAGCGCGCGGCCCCCGGGTAGTCGAAGCGCCCGAGATGGTCCTTCAGGACGAGGTACAAGCCCTGATCGCCGGCGGGCAGCGCCGCCCGCAAGTCGTCCGACAGGTTGCGGGGAACCATCAGTCCCTTGACGAGCAGCGCGTGGATCTCGGTCAGCAGCCCGCGCACGGCCGCGGGGTCGCCGGCGGCGGTCGCGGCCGGACCGGCGGCCGGCGGCGGCGGGAGCGCCGCGATCCGCTCCAGGGCCCGGCCGTGGGCCTCCGACAATAACTCCAGGGCCGCTGCCGGATCACGTCCGGCCAGCAGATCGGCCTCCAGCCGGGCGGCGGCCCGGTGGAGGTCGACGGCCCCGAGATTACCCGCAATCCCTTTAAGGCGGTGGATCGCCCGGTCCGCCTGGGCGCGGTCGCCGCCGGCCAGGGCGGCGGCGATGACCTGGGCATCGTCGCGGACCGCGGCGGCGAACCCGTGCAGCAGCTCGATTGCGTGTTCCCGGCCGCCGGTCTGCAGCAGGTTCCGCAGGTCGAAACCGGGGATCGTCAGGGACTCCCGCGGCGCGGCGGCACCGCCGTCCTGTGCGTCCGCGCGGCCCGGCCCCGGGATGGCCGGCAGGGTACCCGCGGGCGGCGCGCCGATCCAGCGCCCCAGGGCGGCCCCGAGGGTCTCCAGGGTCACCGGCTTGGGCAGCAGGTCGGTCATCCCGCAGTCCCTGATCCGGGCTTGCTCCACGTCCGTCACCCCGGCGGTCAGGGCGATCACCGGCAGGTCCGCCCAGGCCGGGTTTTCGCGGATCAGCCGGGTGGCGGTCAGACCATCCATCTCGGGCATCTGCACGTCCATCAGCACCGCGTCGAAGGGCGCCGCGGCCAGGCGCTCCAGTGCCTCTTGTCCCTGGGTTGCCAGGGTCACACGGACCCCCAGCAGGCGCAGCATATCGCCGATCACCTGCCGGTTGATCGGCTGGTCCTCCGCCACCAGGACCCGGGCACCGGCCAAGTCGGTGCGGGTCGGCGGGGCCGTCCCGGTCCCGGCGGGCGCGGCCGCCGCCATATGCAGGCGCAGCTCGAGGGTGAAGGTGCTCCCCGCCCCGGGTGTGCTCTGCACCTCCAGTTGCCCGCCCATCAACTGCACCAGGTCCCGGCTGATGGCCAGCCCCAGCCCCGAGCCCCCATAGCGCCGGGCAATCGAGGCGTCCCCCTGCACGAAGGGCTCGAACAGCCGGGCGCGGGTCGCCGCGTCCATACCGATGCCGGTGTCTTGCACCGTCCAGCGCAACCGTGCCCAGGACCCCGCGTACCCGCGACACTCGACCCGCAACCGGACCTGCCCCTGGTGGGTAAACTTCAGTGCGTTGCCGAGCAGGTTGGACAGGATCTGCTGCAGCCGCAGCCGGTCCCCGAGCAGGCAGCGGGGCACGTCGGCACCCGTCTCGATCGCGAACCCGAGCCCCTGGATCTGCGCGACGTGGGCGAACAGGGAGCGCAGCGACTCCAGCAGGGTGTCCAGTTCAAAGGGGGCAATGTCGAGGCCCAGGTGTCCCGCCTCGATCCGGGAGTGGTCGAGGATGTCGTTCAAGATCCCCAGCAGACCGCGGCCGGACTGATTGAGCTTCTCCAGGTAATCGCGCGACCGGGGGTCCAGGGGCTGGCGCAGCGCCAGTTCGGACAGACCGATGATCCCGTTCATCGGCGTGCGGATCTCGTGGCTCATATGGGCGAGAAACTCGGCCTGGCTGCGCGTCGCCTGTTCCGCCTGTTCCCGCGCCCGCTTGAGATCCGTGATGTCGTAGACGGTGTTGAGGGCCTCCTCTCCCGCCAGGGGCGTGGTCCGTGCCATGACGGTGCGACTGGTGCCGTCCTTGCAGCACATGACGACCTCCATGGGCTCGAACAGTCCGCCGTCGCGCCTGGCCTGGTCCAGGCGTTCCCGGCGGTTCTCCAGCACCCATTGCCGGTACGCGGGATCAGGCGCGGCCTGGAGTCCCAAGTCGGTCCAGGTGGGGATATCGGCCAGGGTGTAGCCGAAGGTCGCGGTAAAGGCGGCATTGACATAGGTCACCGCGCCCGCCTCATGCGTGAGCACCAGGGGGACCGGCGAGGCTTCGATCAGCGCCCGGGCGCGGGCCTCGCTGACCCCCAGGGCCAACTGCGCCCGGCGTTCGGCCGTGATGTCCCAATTGACCCCGATCAGGCGCTGGGCCGCCCCGCCGGCATCCCGGATCACCTTACCGGAGGAGACGATCGAGTGCCGCGAGCCGTCCGGCCAGGTGACCTGGAAGCTGCTGCGAAATGCCGCTTCATGCCCCGCCATGATGGCGTCGAGGATGGCCTGCATCCCGGGCAGGTCATCGGGGTGGAGCAGCGCGGTCCAGTCGGCGTAGGAGAGGGCGCCGGTGCGCGGCGGCTGCCCATACAGGCGATAGACCCGCTCGTCCCAGGTGATCCGGTTGCCGACCATATCCCACTCCCAGACCCCGATGCCGCCGGCCTCGGTGGCCAGTTGCAGCCGCTCGGTGAGGGTCTGTAAGGCCAGCGCAACCCGCCGGCGCTCGGTGATGTCCACAAAGGCGATGACCACACCGTAATCGGGGTGCCGCGCCGGCATGGCGCTGACCGAGAGCCAGATGGTCCCGTCGGGCCGCACCACGCCCATTTCCACGTCGTGCACCGCCCGGCCTTTGCGCATGGCGCGCACGCTGGCGTATTCGTCCGGCGGCATGGGGGTCCCGTCCGGGCGGATGAGCGGCCATTGCGGGTCGTCATAGGTGCGCCGCAGGTGCTCGTCCCGCGTCAGGCCCAGGATGCCATCCGCGGCCCGGTTGCAGTCGATCAGTCGGCCCTGGGGGTCGGTGATGGAGATACCGAACGGCACCAGGTCGTAGATGGTGCGCAGCTTCGCCTCAGAGGCATTCAGCGCGGCCGTGCGCGCCGCCACCCGCTCCGCCAGGTGTGCCCGCTCGGCCTCCAGGGCCGCCTGGGTCTCGCGAATCTCGGTGAGGTCATGCAGGTTCACCACCATGCCGCGGACCTCGCCGTTCTCCCGGAAGGGCCGCTGGTCCGCCTCGATCCAGCGCATCCGCCCGCGCCCGTCGCTACTGGCGAGCGTGTAGCGCCGGGGCTCGCCGGCCAGGGTCGCTTGCAGATGCGGGGCGATTTGGGCGTAGATCGCCGCGCTCTCCACCTCCTCGATCCGCTTGCCTTCCAGGGCCTCCTGGGTGCTGCGATGGAAGGCGGCAAAGGCCGGATTGACCATCAGGTAGCGCTGGTCCCGGTCCACGAAGAGCAGCATCTCGCTCGCCGTCTCGACGACCTGCCGGTAACGATCGAGTGCCTGCTCCGCCCGGTAGCGTTCGGTGATGTCCTCGGAGAAGATGCCGATACCGCCCACTTGGCCCTGGTCGTCGTGCCACGGACAGACCTCCCAGCGCAGCCACTGCACCGAGCCGTCGGCGCGCTCGAAGCGGTCCTCGTCCGCGCGCACCGACTCGCCGGCCAGTGCCCGGCGGTGGACGTCCTTCAAGGCGTCGGTGATCTCGGGGAAGACGGCATAGTGGGTCAGGCCGGTCAGTTCGCGCCCGGTCAGTCCGAAGTCAGCCAGCCAGCGGCGGCTGGCAACGATATAGCGCAGCTCCCGGTCGAACACGGCCAGTGCCGCCGGGGCGTGCTCGATCACCAGGCGCAGGCGGGCCTCGCTCTCCCGCAACCGGGTCTGCGCCGCCCGGTGATAGCGCACGAGCCACGCCAGACCGAGGCTGATGATCAGTCCCCCGCCCGGCAGGGTGAGTGACAACAGGGGAGTGGGTGTAGTCCCGGGCGCGGGTGCGCCGCGCAGCACCAGGGTGCGTCCGGCGACGCTGATCGGGACCTCCTGGCCCAAGGGATCCTGGATGACGGCCGCCGGGTCCAGGGCCGGCGCCCCGGCCAACCGCGCGCGGGCGGGATGGCGATCCAGCACCCCGGCGGCGCCGGGGGTCAGCGGGTCCAGCAGGACCAGATCGACGGTGTTCGGCGGCAGGTGGGCGATCACCCGGCCCATGAGGTCGCCCAGGCGCAGCACGCCCACGGCAAAGCCGCGCACCCGGTCCCGCCGGGCCTGCGCGGTCTCGCCCGGGACGCCCGCCGGACCCACGGGCGCGTAGACGATCAGGCGGTATTGGCCGGCAGTCTCCCGCGCCGGGATCAAGGGCGCGCTGGCCGCCGGTTGCCCGGTGTCACGCGCCTGTTCCAAGGCCGGCCGCCGCAGCGGGTCCGCGCCCTGGTCGAGTCCCAGCGCCGCGGCATTGCCGGCCAGGGGTTCGACCCGCAACACCGGAAACAACTCCGCACGCGCGCCCGCCGGCCGCGGTTCCCCGCCGACCCGTTCCAGTATCCTGAACCCCGCGAGCCCCTCGGCCTGCGCCTGGGACTCGAAGGTGGTGCGGTCGCGCGCCGGCACCCGCGGCACCCATTCCAGTGCCAGCAGGCCCGGATGCCGTGCCAGAATCGGCTGGGTGAAACGGCTGAAGGCGTCCGCGCTCACTGCGTCCGCGGCGGCATAGAACTGGGCCAGCGCCTGCACATCACCCACCAGGTTCCCGAGCATCTCAGTCAGCGCCTGCGCACTCACCGCGACCTGCTCACTGACCTGCGCCGCTTGCTGCCGGGTCTCCCAGCCACGGACCAGCCACCAGGCGCCGATGCTGACCAGCAGGCCCAGGATCAAGGCCGCGGCCGTGGGGCGGTGGGCCCGCCAGGGGTCTCGCCGGCCGGTGGGCCTCGTCGTGTCCGTCTTTACCATGGCCTGTTCCCCAGTGTCGCTCGCGAACCTGATCGTTGTCGTCGTCGTTTTCCTAATCGCAGCAGCGATGCAATTTGGGGTGCGACAGAATCCGGGGCATTACGATAACCTCGATTACGACAACGACAACGACAACGACAACGGCGCACAAGCGTTGGCGAATGGACTTGGCTAACCAACTCGCACAACTGTGCCTTGGTATCTGGTAAGGCCCATCGGTGCAGGGGAACCTCCTCGGTGGTCAGTGGTCGGTGGTCGCTTGAGTTAGCTTAGCGCAACCCGACAGTGCCCGCGACTCGGCCCCGCCTGACATGACTTTACATAATATACATTATCGGCAATTACGGCCAAGGGTCCGGAGGGCGTCGGGCCGCGTGGCTTGTCGGCGTAGCGCCGACCGGTCTCGGCATCGCGGGACCGAGCCTACCGGGGGCATCGACCCGAGGCACTTGCCCCATGAACGCAGACGCATTAGCCTGCCCAGTCATGGACGAGTTCGGCACCCCCCCACGACCGCTACTTCCGCGAGAGCTTCGGACGGCTGGAGATCGCCCGTGATTTCCTGCTCCACAACCTCCCCGCAGCGCTGCTGGCCGAATCGGCGCTATTTCGTAAACTGTCCCCGGAACTCCTCTGGTTTCCTCGCTACACTGGAGCCGTCGCCCCGGCTCCGGGAGTCCAATCCATGCAGACCGATACCCTGATGTATCGGCTCTTCCAAGAGCGCCCACGGCTCGCGCTCGCGCTCGCCGGGGTCGGAGAGCCCGAGGCCGCGGACTACCGGATGAAGGCAATCGAGGTCAAGCAGAGCGCCTTCCGATTGGACGGCGTGCTCCTGCCCCCACCGGAGCGCCAGGATGCACCCGTGATCTTCGCCGAGGCACAGTTCCAGCGGCGCGACTGGTTTTACGCCCGCTGGCTGGCGGCGATCTTTCTCTATCTTTACCGGCATCGCACGACCCGTCCCTGGCGGGCACTGGTCGTCTTCCCGACCCCGGAGACGGACCCGGGCCTGAGCGCGCCTTATGAGCACTTGGCCCAGTGCGGGCTCGTGCGCCGTGTCTATCTCAAGGATCTACTTGATTTGAAGGGACTGAGCCTCGATCTGCGGCTGTTGCGCCTGATCGTCATGGCGCCCGCGGCGACACCCGCCGAGGCGCGCGACCTGGTGCGCAATCCCGATCCGGCCGAGGACCGGCTGGAGATCCTGGACCTGGTCGAAACCATCCTGGTCTATAAATTTCCAGCCCTCACCCGCGAGGAGGTTAGAGTCATGCTGCACCTGCCCGAAACAGAGCTTACGAAGACCCGTTTTTATCAGGAGGTCTTCGGCGAGGGGCGAGAGGAAGGGCGAGAGGAGGGACGGGAGGAAGGCCGTCGGCAAGCCTCGATCGAGATCCTCGCTCAACTGCTTGCCGCCAAACTCGGCCCACCTTCCGCGGCACTGCGCGCGCGGATGGAATCCGCCGACATCGAGACCCTGTCGCATTGGTGCGGGCGCGTCCTGACCGCCGACAGTCTCGACGACATCTTCGGCGAGCCGCATCGATGAGTTAGCCTTAGTTCAGAATCGCACGAGCATCATCGATGACAGAAAAAGAAATCGAGCAGGCCCTGATCGAAAAACTGGGCGATCTGAAATACAGCTACCGCCCGGACATCCGCGACCGTGCCGCACTGGAGCAGAACTTCCGCGAGAAATTTGAAGCCCTGAATCGTGTCCATCTGACCGACAGCGAGTTCCACCGCCTGCTGGACACGATTATTACCTCTGACGTCTTCGCCGCCGCCCGCCACCTGCGCAGCCGCAACAGCTTTGAACGCGATGACGGCACCCCGCTCTACTACACCCTGGTCAACATTAAGGACTGGTGCAAGAACAGCTTCGAGGTGGTCAATCAGCTGCGGATCAGCACCGATTACAGCCATCACCGTTACGACACGATCCTGGTCATCAACGGCATCCCAGCCGTCCAGATCGAGCTGAAGACCTTCGCCATCAGCCCACGCCGGGCCATGCAGCAGATCGTCGATTACAAGAACGACCCCGGCAACGGCTACACCAAGACCCTGCTCTGCTTCCTGCAGATCTTCAGCTCCTGATGATGCGGCCCTATCAAATCTACGCCGTCAAGGCGATCGTCGATTCCATCCACCAGCACTGCGGCAACGGCTACGTCTGGCACACCACCGGCAGCGGCAAGACGCTCACCTCATTCAAGGCATCCACCCTGCTCAAGGACAATCCGGACATCGACAAGTGCCTGTTCGTGGTGGATCGAAAAGACCTGGACCGGCAGACGCGGGAGGAATTCAACAAGTTCCAGGACGGCTGCGTCGAGGAACACACCAACACCGAAACCCTGGTGCGCCGGCTGCTCTCCGACGACTACGCC
>NZ_CAIKKU010000487.1 GCF_903828115.1 uncultured Thiodictyon sp.
CGCTCCCAGGCCGGGCCGAACCGGAAGTGAGGCTCAACTCAATGGCAGTGGGGTGACGCCTAAGGCCTTGATCGTAATCCCGGCCAGCGGAGTGCGTAGTCAGGGCTTCCAGCCCTGACGGTGTCAGGCCAAGATGGCCTGACTACGCACCCGGCGAGCCCAAGTGGCCGGAATCTTGATCGAGGCCACGCCTAAGACAACCCAATCCTCAACAAGCGGATCGAAAGATCGCATCGTGTACCGACCAGACGCATTCGACAACGCCCACTTGCGAAGATCTCCCGTTTCTGTTAAACCATGTGCAGCATCGGCTAGTCGGCAGCAAGTGATCCGCTGACCCAAGGGCCGGCCCGGTGTTTGACGCACCATCGCAACGCCATGGGGCCCGGCAATCCAAGGTCGCCGCGGTCTTGTGCATTCGCAGGCAGCCTAGAGGACACCTAGCGTGGAATGTCGCCCCCCCCCCCCCCGAGCCGCGGCCCTGTTTTTCCCGCTGGCCTTGGCCGTTGCGCCCGCCGCCCTTGCGGACAGCCTGACCAACGGCGACTTCGCCACCGGTGACTTCACCGGCTGGACCCGCGACACCGACGGCGGCCCCGGCGGCAGTCCGGACTTCAGCGTCGTCGGCTCCACCGGCGCCTATGCCGCACGACTCGAGGCGGACTACTGGTCCGACCCCGGCAATACCACCAGTAACCCCCGCAACAGCGTCCTGTTCGCCAACACCCTCGTGCAGGAACTGGACACCGCCCTGTCGCCGGGCGCCGCGATGCGCCTCACCTTCGATTGGCTCTTCACCGGCGAGGACGGCGACCCCGCGAGCGGTGACACCTTCTCGGTCGCACTCAACGACGGCCAAGGCAACCTCTACGGCGCCGACGGCCTGCTCGGCTTCCTCATCGACCCCAGCCGCCTCTACGGCAACGGCACCTACAGCGCCGTGCTCGACCGGACCCGCTTCGGCGATCAGGCCAACTGGTTCCTCGAGGTCCAACTCGGCGTCGGCGTCGATACAACCGGTCAGCCGAACGGCTACGGCTCCACCGTCCAGTTCAGCAACGCCTCACTGACCCAGTTCTACGACGCCCCGACCCCGGCCCCGCTCGCCCTGGTCCTGCTGGGCCTGCCGCTGCTCGCGCGCCGGCGGCCCGCCCGTCAGTAACCCCGGATAGCCCCGCTCGACCCCCAAATCGACAACAGCCCCCGGTGGGAGCGGCTTTAGCCGCGACGGGTGGCCCAACAACAGCACCATCTGGCGCACAGGAGCCCCGCCCATGTCCACCGGACGCCTCGCCCACCATGCCGACCCCGCGGGCCGCCGCCTGCTGCACAAGCCCATCGCCTTCCTCGCCGCCCTCTGGTGGACCCTCCTCGCCGGCCTCGCCGCACCCCCGGCCGCCATGGCCGACTTCGCCCCCCGCACCGGCATCACGGTCGAGACCACGCTCCCGGTCTTCGACCGCATCAACAACCAATACAGCGTCTATGCCAACCTGCGCAACGACAGCGGCGCGCCCCTGACCGGCCCGACCCGACTCGTCCTCACCCAATCGAGCCTCGCCGTCCAGAACGCCCAGGGCACCACGCCCGCCGGTGAGCCCTGGTTCAGCATCTCCGCCGCGCCGGACTTCAGCCTCGCCCCCGGTGCCCGGACCAACCGCCTGCGCATCGGCTTTCCGGCGGCACGCACGAAACTGACCCACGGCTTCCGTGTCGAGACCGATGTCCCCAACCGGCCCCCGGTCGCCAACGCCGGTCCCGACCAGACCGCCGCCGTCGGCACCGGCATCACCCTGGACGCCGGCGCCTCCACCGACCCGGACGGCGATTCACTGACCTTCGACTGGTCCTTCCTCGCCCGCGCCCCCGGCAGTGCCGCCGTCCTCTCCAACCCGACCACGCTCAACCCGAGCTTCACCCTGGACCGCTTCGGCAACTACGACCTCGGCCTCACCGTCACCGACAGCCACGGCGCCAGCGCCGCCGACAGCGTGACCGTGACGACGGAGAACTCCCAACCGGTCGCCGACGCCGGCCCCGACCAGTCCGTCTTCGTCGGCACCACCGTCACCCTGGACGGCAGCGCCTCCCACGATGTCGACCGCGACCCCTTGACCTGGCTCTGGTCGCTCACCGCCCCCTCGGGCAGCGCCGCGACGCTGAGCGGCGCCACCCTGAGCGCGCCGAGCTTCGAGGTCGACCTGCCCGGTGCCTATCTCGGCCAGCTCATCGTCAACGACGGCCGCTTGAGCAGCGACCCGGACACCGTCACCGTCTCCACCGAGAACTCCCGCCCCCTGGCCTGCGTCGTCGCGGTGCCGCCCGCCCAGGTGGGCACCGCGATCGACCTCGTCAGTTGCTCGAGCGATGCCGACCAGGACCCGCTGATCTTCGCCTGGTCCCTGACCAGCGTCCCGGACGGCGCCGCCCCGGACCTCTTCGACACGGCCGCCGCCACCGCCACCCTGGTGCCGGACCTGCCCGGGGCCTACCTCGTCCAACTCATCGTCTCCGACGGCAGGCTCGCGAGCGTCCCCCCCGCGACCCTCATCGTCACGGTCACCCCGCCGCCCGCGAACCAGGCCCCGCGGATCGACTCGACTGCGCCCACCCAGGCCACCGTCGGCCAGCCGTATAGCTATGCCGTCGCCGCCACGGACGGCGACGGCGACACCCTGACCTACAGCCTGACCGCCGGCCCCGCCGCGATGGCGATCGACCCCGCCACCGGCCTCATCCAGTGGACCCCGGCCGTGTCCGATGCCGCCGCCTCACCGGTGGCCGTCGGCGTGCGCGTCGTCGATGGCCACGGCGGCAGCGCCACCCAGACCTTTGAGATTACCGTCGCGTCGGGGACCGACCAGACCCTGGTCCCCACCCTGGTGGGCCAGACCAGGGCCGCCGCCATGGCCCTGGTCACCGAGGCCAGGCTCGGTCTCGGCACCCTGAGCTACCGCCACGACGCCGCGCACCCGGACGGCGAGGTGCTCGCCCAGGGCCTGGCAGCCGGGACCCTGGTGGACCTGGGGACCGCGGTCGATCTGAGCGTCTCGCTCGGCCCGGATCAGGGGTTGCCGCCCAATCCGGAGACAGTCGCGCCGCCGCTCGACCCGACGGTGACGACCCAATTCGGGACCGCCACACAATTCCTCTACAGCGGCCCGAACGCGGTCCAGACCGGCGTCGCCGCCGACACCATCGAGGAGCGGCGTGCCGCCGTCATCCGCGGCCAGGTCTTCGACCGCGCCAAGAACCCCTTGCCGGGCGTGACCATCCGCGTCCTGGACCACCCCGAACTCGGCCAGACCTTGAGCCGCACCGACGGGGCCTTCGACCTCGTGGTCAACGGCGGCGGCCTGCTCACCCTGGTCTATGAAAAGGCCGGCTTTCTCACCGCCCAGCGCCAGATCCAGACCCCCTGGCAGGACTATTCCTTCGCCCCGGATTGCTCGCTGGTCACGCTTGATCCGGTGGTTACCGCCATCGACCTCACCGCGCCCAGCGGCATCCAGGTCGCCCGTGGCACCCCGAGCACCGACGGCGACGGCACCCGGCAGGCGACCCTGCTCGTGCCCCCGGGCACCACGGCGCAGATGGTGCTGTCCGACGGCAGCACGCAGCCGCTCGCGAGCCTGCATGTGCGTGTCACCGAATACACCATAGGCCCGGACGGGCCCCAGGCCATGCCTGCCAAATTGCCGCCTACCAGCGGCTATACCTATGCGGTCGAGATCAGTGCGGACGAGGCGATGGCGGCGGGGGCCACCTCGGTCACCTTGAGTCGGCCCGTGCCCTATTATGTCGAGAACTTCCTCGGGTTCCCCGTCGGCTCGCCGGTGCCGGTGGGGTATTACGATCGGGTCAAGGGGCAGTGGATTGCGGCGCCGAATGGGCGGGTGATCAAGGTTGTCGGCGTCACCGGTGCGATGGCCGATCTGGATACGGATGGGGGCGGGAGCGCGGATAGCCCGGCGGTTTTGGCGGCCTTGGGGATCGACGATGCGGAGCGGGTCAAGCTGGCGCAGATCTATAGCGTGGGGCAAAGCCTGTGGCGGGTCCGGCTGGATCACTTTACGCCTTTCGATTACAACTGGCCCTACGGACCGCCAGCCGGAGCCTCAGGACCGACCGGCCCCGGCGCTAAACCCGGAATCACTCCGACCAAGCAACCGCGCAATACCGGTTGCGGCTCGGTGATTGGCTGCGAACCCCAGACTCTTGGTGAAGCGGTCGCCATCGCTGGCACGCCCTTCAGCCTGCACTACCAGAGCCAACGGACGCCAGGCTACCAGGTTGGGGGCAGCTTGAGCGTCGACCTGACCGAGGCAGTCGTGCCTCCCGGCGTCAAACGGGTCAAGGTCGCTGTTTCGGTGGCCGGCAAGCGAGTCGAGCAGAACTTTGCGCCGGTGGCCAACCAGCACGTCAACTATACCTGGGACGGTCGGGACGCCTTCGGCCGTGCGACGACTGGCGAGCAGAAGGCCACCGTCAGCGTCAGCTATGTCTACGACGCGGTCTATTATGCGAGCCCCACCGCATTTGCGCAAAGCTTTGGCTTGGCGTCCGGGGAGCCAACCGCCATCACCCGCGAGGGTTCCGAGATTGGTCTTGAGCAGACTTCGAGTGTCGATCTGGGTGCCCGTAGCCCGGACGGTGAGCAGGTGGCAGGCTGGAGTCTGAGCGTCCACCACCGGTGGGATGCCACGCACGGCGTGCTGGTCACGGGCGACGGGACCGAGACCCGCGCCAATGCCTTCGGGGCGACGATCACTACCGTGGCCGGCAACGGCCAATCGGGCGGCCTCTCCGGTGACGGCGGCCCAGCGACCGCGGCCAGCCTGTTTGGATCTACTGACGTGGCGGTCGGCCCGGATGACAGCCTGCTCATCGCGCACAGCGGCAGCAACCTCATCCGGCGGGTGGGTCCGGATGGCCGCATCACCACCGTGGCCGGCATCATCAATAGTAACGGCGGCTTCTCCGGTGACGGCGGCCCGGCGACCGCGGCCGACCTTCATTACCCCTATGGCGTGGCGGTCGGGCCGGATGGGAGCCTGCTCATCGCGGACACCCTCAACAACCGCATCCGGCGGGTGGGTCCGGATGGCCGCATCACCACCGTGGCCGGCAACGGCCAAGCGGGCTTCTCCGGTGACGGCGGCCCGGCGACCGCGGCTGCCCTTGCTCTCCCCTCTGGCGTGGCGGTCGGGCCGGATGGCAGCCTGTTCATCGCGGACAACAACCGCATCCGGCGGGTGGGTCCGGATGATCGCATCACCACCGTGGCCGGCAACGGCCAAGCGGGCTTCTCCGGTGACGGCGGCCCGGCGACCGCGGCCAGCCTTTATGGACCTCAAGGCGTGGAGATCGGGCCGGATGGCAGCCTGCTCATCGCGGACACCTACAACTACCGCGTCCGGCGGGTGGGTCCGGACGGCCGCATCACCACCGTGGCCGGCAACGGCCAGAAGGGCTTCTCGGGTGACGGCGGCCCGGCGACCGCGGCCAGCTTGCGTTACCCTATAGGCGTGGCGGTCAGGCCGGATGGCAGCCTGCTCATCGCGGACGCCGGAAACAACCGCATCCGGGGGGTGGGTCCGGATGGCCGCATCACCACCGTGGCCGGCAACGGCCAAGCGGGCTTCTTCGGTGACGGCGGCCCGGCGACCGGGGCCAGCCTGAGTCAACCTGGAGGCATGGCGGTCGGGCCGGATGGCAGCCTGCTCATCGCGGACCAGAATAACTACCGCATCCGGCGGGTCGCTTTTTTAAGCGGAGCCGGCATCGAATCGCCCTTCGTGCCCTCTGCTGATGGCGCCGAGGTCTATAAATTCAACACCTCCGGTCGTCACCTCCTCACCCTGGATGCCCACAGCGGCGGGACCCTCTACGCCTTCAGCTATGACACCGATGGGCGTCTGATCTCCGTCACGGATGGTTCCGGCAACCGCACCACCCTCGGGCGCAACGCCGCGGGCGACCCTACCGCTATCATCAGTCCCGATGGTCAGCGCACGGAACTGACCCAAGACGCCAACGGCTATCTGGCAACCATCACCAACCCGGCAGGCGAGACCCACCGCATGACCTACACCGCCGACGGTCTACTGACCCGTTTCGAGGACCCGCGCGGTCACGCCTCCACCATGACTTACGATGACGACGGTCGGCTGCAGATCGACGCAAACGCCGCCGGAGGCAGCCAGACCCTCGCGCGCACCGTTCAAGAAATCTCGCCCGGGACCGAAGTGACCGTGACTTCAGCCGAGGGCGCGACTACCCGTTACAAGGTCGAAGACCTGCCCATCGGCGACCAACGCCGCACCATCGTCCAGCCCGACGGGACCAGCACCGTCTCGGTCACCGGCACCGATGCCAAGACCACCAGTACCGCACCGGACGGCACCGTCTCCACGCTCAACCGTGGACCCGACCCCCGCTTCGGCATGTCCGCCCCGGTGGCGACCAGTCAGACGGTCGCGACCCCCGGCGGCCGGACCGCGACCGTCGCCACGGTGCGCACCGCGACCCTCACCAACCCCAACGACCCGCTGAGCCTGGTCACCCTGACCGACCGGGTCACCACCAACGGCCGCGCCTCCACCAGCATCTACACCGCCGCAACCCGCACCACCACCAGCACCAGCGCGGCCAGCCGGGTCTCCACCACCGTCAGCGACGCACTCGGCCGCCCGACCCAGACCCAGACCGCGGGGCTCGCCCCCGTCGCCTACACCTATGACACCCGCGGACGCCTGTGGACCGTCACCCAGGGCACCGGTGCCGAGGCCCGCGCCGTCACCTTCGCCTACGACACCGACGGCACCCTGGCCGGCATCACCGACGCACTCGGCCGCAGCGCCGGCTTCGCCTACGACCCCGCCGGGCGCGTCACCCGCCAGACCTTCCCCGACGGTCGCCAGGTCCAGTTCGGCTATGACGCCAAGGGCAACCTGACCGCGCTGACGCCCCCCGGCCGACCCGCGCACGGCTTCAGCTACACCCCGGTGGACCTGACCGCCGACTACACCCCGCCCGAGGTCGGCGCCGGCACCAACAGCACCCACTACAGCTACAATCTGGACAAGCAACTCACCCGCGTCCTGCGCCCGGACGGCCTGTCCGTGGACCTCGACTACGACACCGCCGGACGCCTGAAGACGCTGACCGTCCCCGAGGGGACCCTGAGCTACGGCTATCACGCCACCACCGGCCGCCTCAACCGGATCACCGCCCCGGACGGCGGCGCCCTGGGCCTCACCTACGACGGCTCGCTCCTGACCGGCGCCACCTGGACCGGCACGGTCGCCGGCAGCATCGGCTTCGCCTACGACAACGATTTGCGCGT
Organism: uncultured Thiodictyon sp.; assembly: GCF_903828115.1. Taxonomy (GTDB): domain Bacteria; phylum Pseudomonadota; class Gammaproteobacteria; order Chromatiales; family Chromatiaceae; genus Thiodictyon. The sequence goes on from NZ_CAIKKU010000487.1 coordinate 7,349, forward strand.
CTCCTCGATCAACGTCAACGGCGCCAACCCCATCGCCTACCAGTACGACCCGGACAGCCTGCTCACCCAGGCCGGGGCACTCACCCTGACCCGCAATGCCCAGCACGGCCTGCTCACCGGCAGCACCCTGAGCCGCGTCACCGACACCTGGACCTACAACGGCTTCGGCGAACCCAAGACCTACGCCGCCGCCCAGGCCGGCGCCGCGCTGCTCGACATCGGCTACACCCGCGACCAGCTCGGCCGTATCGTCGAAAAGACCGAGACGATCGGCGGCGTGACCAGCACCGATGGCTACGGCTATGATGACGCCGGCCGCCTGGTGGAGGTCAGAAAGGACGGCGTGGTCCAGACCACCTGGGGCTATGACGACAACGGGAACCGGACCCAGGTCAATGGGCTGGAGGTCGCCCACTATGACGATCAGGACCGGTTGCTCGACTACCAGGGGGCCGACTATGCCTATACCGCCAACGGGGAGTTGCTGACCAAGACGCAGGGGGCCAACGTCACCCGCTACGGCTACGACGTGCTCGGCAATTTGCGGCAGGTTACGCTGCCTGGCGGCACGGTCATCGACTATCTCACCGACGGCAAGAACCGGCGGATCGGCAAGAAGGTCAATGGCGTCCTGACTCAGGGCCTTCTCTACCAGGACCAGCTCAAGCCGCTGGCGCAACTCGATGGCGCCGGCAACATCGTCAGCCGGTTCGTCTATGCCACGCGGGTCAATGTGCCCGATTACATGATCAAGGGCGGCACGACCTATCGGATAATCACCGACCACCTCGGCAGTCCGCGCTTGGTAGTGAATACCGCAACCGGCGTTGCCGTCCAGCGGATGGACTATGACGCCTGGGGTACCGTGTTGCTCGACAACAATCCCGGCTTCCAGCCGTTCGGCTTTGCTGGTGGGTTGTACGACCGAGATACCGGGCTCGTGCGGTTTGGAGCTAGAGATTATGATGCTGGGGTGGGGAGGTGGTTGGGGAAGGATCTAATTGGTTTCGGCGGCGCCCAAACTAATCTTTATGTTTATGCGCTAGACGATCCGCTCAATTTTACCGACCCAACGGGCCAGTGGTGTTGGTCGACCTTTTTGGAGAATTATGTTTCCAATTTTCAACGGACGAACGAATTTTTCTTCGGTGGGTGGACAAAGCTGACCAGAACGGGCCTGTCGCTGATACTCGGCGTGGGGAAAGTGACAGGAACAGAACTTGGAGCGGCATCATTAGTGACGATCATCAAGAACTATGCCACGGGAATGGGAGGGTATGCAGTTTTTGGAGGGCTGGGGGGCAACTTGGCTGCCGGGGCTTTCGGCGCAGCCGTGAATGCTGCCTTGGTTGCAATCGCCTTGGAGGCAGGAATTACCGTCGGGTCAGTCCTAGATGCTGCGGTTGATGCGGCGCTCTGTGACTGCGACTAACTCGAGCCGGACGGGGCATGCCCCATCAACCGCGGCGGGACGGGGCATTCGCCCCGTCCCGAACGTTTATTCCGTCGCTGACCATTGGTATGAGCCCGCAGATCCGGAGAAAACGTTTCGGACGGGGCGAATGCCCCGTCCGGCATCCTGCGTGAGCGTTCGAGCGTGATAGCCTGGAACCTCGGCGTCTGCGGGCAGGACCGAGCCCGCGTCGGGCGGAACGCGCCGGCAGTTCCGCCATTTCTATGTATGGCTGATGGCTGGAATCATCGCCCTTACGGGACCGTCAGCAAGTCCGCTGATACGCCATGATGGTTTCCCGCCGCGGCCAGTCCGGCGTCGAAGGTGGCGAGGCGAGTCCCCAAGCGTGTGCATACGGCGAGATGCAATGCATCACCGACCCGCAGCGCAATCGCGCTGTGGTCAGACATTCCCGCGGCGACAGCGAAATCCACTGAGGTATCGAGATAGCGACGCATCAGAAACGCGCATCGGCCCGCATGTCACCGACAAATTGACCGGCATCGGCGCCGCTATGCATGGGCTGCCCATCGACGAATGCGAATAGTTCGGCTAGATCGAATTGCGGAAGCCGGGCAGCGGGTTCCGCCACAATGCGGGCGATTGCAACACCGCGCCGTGTAATGATGACCTCTTCGCCCGCTTCAACCTGGGCCAACACGGCAGACAAACGCGCCTTCGCCACCGCCACGCTAAGTGTTTGCATAAGCACCTCCAGGCGAGTTGCTCATCTGACTATATCATGACGGGGGTCAAGGTGGTGCGCCACGACTGGTCCTTGGTCTCCGCTTGTTGGGGGCGTCGCCAGCGTAGAGTGGTGCGGGAGCTTCCAGACTCACTGCTTCCAAGGACTCGGGGCCAGCATCAACCGGTCGAAGCCTTCGCCGCCAGGCGGCTGGTCAAGCACCGTCAGGAACTGTTCATAGGTCTGCCGATCGACCCTGACGAGGGTCTGATCGAGCAAGGCTTCCTCGGCTGCCCGCCGGGCGGCGTCGATCATGAATTCGGCGCGTGACCGACCCTGGCTCTTGGCCGCTTGATCGATCAGGTCGCGGATAGCTCTCCGCACCCTGAGGTTGACAGGTAGAGTCAGGGGCTCAGCGATGGCCGTGGTTGGGGGTAAGTAGGGCATCTGACACCTCGCCTCAGGTTGCGCGCCGTTTGATCTGCACATTGTATGCTTGTTCTTGGTGATATCGCTCCTGGGGTGTCGCGCGCCCGAGCAGCTTCAGCCGCTACGAGGCCACGGCAGCGTGCAAGATCGCGTCGCGGCTGAAGCCGCTCCCACCGGGTCCCGGTCTGACTTTCACGGTAACGGATGAAGCCCGCGTCGGGCGGAACGCGATAGCGGTTGCGCTAGCGCGTCTTCGCCACCCCGCGCCGGGGCTTGGGGCCGAGCAGCCCCTCCAGGCTCTGGGCATCGAAGATGCCCTCCAGCCAGCCGTCCAACTGATCCACGGCGGCCGTATCCAGACGCCGGATTACCCAGCGGGGCAGGACACCGAAACGGCGTGTCAGCAACCGTCTGAGACCATCGGCCTTGCCCTTGGCCTCGCCCTTGGCCTCGCCCTCGGCCACGCCCTCGGTCTTGCCGGCGGCTTCGCCCTTGGCAAAAATCTCCTGATAGGCGCGTGTTTGTTCCAGTGGAACCAGTACCGGCAACATGCTGCGCAACTCCTCGTAGGTGAGTAATGGGAAGCGTTCCATCAGCCAAGATTCCAGAATCCGTTCCAGGGTGGCGCGGATCGGCGGCGCTACGGGCGCCGCACGAATCACCTGCCAGGCCTGAGGTGCTCGGACCCGGAGATCCTCAGTGCGCGGGATGATCAGCGGGATCAGCGCCGCAACATAGGGGTTGTCCGGCTCGCGCTCCAGCAACCGGGGCAGGACATCATCCAGGTACGCGACCGAGCACAGGGGCGGCCCGGCCCCTGGCGGCAGCCCGGGATCATCCCCCGCACGCAGGAAGATGAGCATACCCCGAACCGCGCGCCCCGGGTGGGTCTCTCCGTACAACCCAATCTTGGTAAGCAGGTTAAACCAGGCACCAGGCACTGGCTGCGCCTGAAATTCAACGATATAAACGGGCCCATCGTGGTCCAAGGGCTCATAGATGCCGTCCAGGCGCCGCTCGATGCCCTTGATCGTCAGCGACACGAACCGGTAGTTCCCGTCGAGGATCACGCCGTCAGTCAGGACCCGAAACGCCTCGGCGCCGGTGCTGAGGAACTCATAGATCGACGGATCGGTTTTCATGTCATCCTCTGCGCTGCCGCCCAGGCGACAGAATAGCCCAAGACAATCAGTGCCGCGCCCCAGATCCACCCAACGCCAAGCCGCCCAAAGCCCCAGCAGGGCGGCGATGGCCTCGAGCCGGACGGGGCATGCCCCATCAACCGCGGCGGGACGGGGCATTTGCCCCGTCCCGAACGTTTATTCCGTCGCTGACCGTTGGTCTGAGCCCGCAGACCCGGAGAAAACGTGTTTGCATAAGGAGTCGCTGGCTCAGGGTCCCAATAGCCGAGCGAGGTCTTTCATCAGCAAAAACAGATGGTCAGGATCGGCCGGACTGGGGCGGAAGTTGAAATGCTCGTAAAACGCGCGCGCCGCTTCGTCCTTTTGGTTGGTTAAGGCGAAGCGCCGGAGAAAACGATTGAGTTCGGGGTTGCCGCAATCAAAGCCGTCCGTGTTGTGGACCGAATGAAGCTTGGCGATGCCCGTGACGGTCATGGGTTAGGTGCTTTCACTCAATACTCTCACTCAGTGCTTTCTCCACGGCGCTGGGTTCCGCGAACAGTCGCTCCAGTCGTGGCATGGGCTGCGGGGGCGCGTCGAGGGCCGCGAGGAAAGCCGCCCACTGCTCGTCATCAAGCAGGAACAAACGCCGCTCGGCCATGATTTCGGCGGCCTTCTCCAGGCCGCTGTCCAGCAGGAATTCAGATACCGTCTTGCGTGACGCGTTGGCTGCGTCCAGCAAGGCGCGTTTCGCGCTCGGTGTGGCGCGAATGTCGATGCGTTCGCTGCGGGGTTCAGGATTCCGGGACATGGGGTTATCTCCTACAATCTTCCCGGCAACATGACACAGATTGCCCTGACAATCAAACCGCGGGGATGCACCGGAATCAACCAAAAAAAAGGAGCTGTCACGCCAAGGCGCCAAGCTCGCAAAGGTTTTTCAGCCCGCGTAGGGCGGAACTTTCGAGCCGGACGGGGCATGCCCCAGCAACCGCGGCCGGACGGGGCATTCGCCCCGTCCCAAACGTTTATTCCTTCGCTGACCGTTGGTCTGAACCCGCAGATCCGGAGAAAACGTTTCGGACGGGCCGAATGCCCCGTCCGGCATCTTGCGTGAGCGCGCGTTTGCTCCAAGGGAACCAGTACCGGCAGCATGGTCCGCAACTCCTCATGGATCGACGGATCGGTTTTCATGTCATCCTCTGCGCTGCCGCCCAGGCGACAGAATAGCCCAAGACAATCAGTACCGCCGCCCCAAATCCACCCAACGCCACGCCGCCCAAAGCCCCAGCAGCGCGGCGACGGCCCCCACCCCGAAGGCCGCGAAGGGCCCCGGCGTGACCCACAGGGCACCGCCGATCAGGCTGCCGGCGGCCCCGCCCGCGCCGAAGCTCAGGCTGTTGTAGAGCGCCTGGCCGCGGCCCTGGGTAGGGCCCGGAAAGTAGTGGTGGATAAGATGGATGGCGGCGACATGAAAGGTGCCGAAGCTGGCGGCATGGAGACTCTGGGCGAGGACCTGGAGCGGCAGGCTGCCGATGAAGGCGCCGATCAGGAGCCAGCGCAGCGCCCCCAGCCCCAGGCTCCAGAGCAGCACCCGGCGCGCCCCGAAGCGCCGCAGCAGGCGATGCATGATCAGGAACACCAGCACCTCCGCCACCACCCCGAAGACCCAGAGCCCCCCCACCGCCCCGGTCGAATAGCCGGCCGATTTGAGATAGATCGAGTAGAAGGCGTAATAGATGCCGTGGCTCAACTGCATCAGGAAGCAGGCCCCGAGCAAGGCCCGGACCTCGGGGCGGTGCAGCAGCAGCCGCAGCGCCGGGGCGGGACCGGCCCCCGCGGCGGGCGGGCTGTCCGGGACCAGCAGGGTGCTGAGCCAGGCCCCCAGATACAGGGTCAGGACCCACAGCGGCACGATTGCCAGCGGCGCCTGCTCCAGGTGCAGACCGAGCGCCCCCACCACCAGGATGAAGCCGACGGACCCCCACAGACGCACCCGCGCGTAGTACGCCGGGCGCACCCCCAGGTGATTGAAGGTGACGGACTCCAGGAGCGGCAAGGAGGCGTTCCAGAAGAAGCTGAAGAGCGTCATGGCCGCCGCCATGGTCCAGAAGCCATCGGCGATAAAGACTGAGCCGAAGACCAGCACGGTGCCCAGGTTCGCGAGGCGCACCAGCGGCATCCGCCGGCCGGCGCGGTCCGCCCAATGCCCCCAGAGCAGCGGGGCGACGATCTTGGTGGCCCCCAGGATCGCCATCAACTGGCCGACGGCCAGGGCATCGAACCCGCGCGACTGGAGATACAGGCCCCAGTAGGGGACCAGGGCGCCCAGGGCGGCGAAATAGAAGAGATAACTGGCCGAGAGCCGCCAATAGGGCAGCGCGCCCCCGGCACCGGCGGCCATGGTCGCGGGCTTCAGCGCGGTGCCGCGGCCGGGATCGGCGGGGTGGGCGGGGTCACGTCGCCGTTCTGGGCGCGCTGGCGTAGCCAGTGGTCCAGCAGGACCATCGCGAGCATGGCCTCGGCGATCGGGGTGGCACGGATGCCGACGCAGGGGTCGTGGCGGCCGGTGGTGATGACCTGCGTCGCCTGGCCGTCGGTGCCGATGGTGCGCCCCGGCAGCCGCAGGCTGGACGTGGGCTTGAGCGCGATGCGGGCGTAGATGTCCTGCCCCGAGGAGATCCCGCCCAGGATGCCCCCCGCGTGATTGGACAGGAAACCCGCCGGGGTCAGCTCATCGCGGTGCTCGGTGCCCTTCTGCTCGATGCAGGCAAAGCCCGCCCCGATCTCCACCCCCTTGACTGCATTGATGCTCATCAGGGCGTGCGCAATGTCCGCGTCCAGCCGATCGAAGATCGGCTCGCCGATCCCGGCCGGGACCCCGCTCGCCACCACGGTGACTGCCGCGCCGATGGAATTGCCCTCCTTGCGCAGTGCGTCCATATAGGCATCCAGTTCAGGCACCGTCTGCGCACAGGGGCAGAAGAAGGGGTTGCGCCCCACCTCCCCCCAGTCGAACCCACGGGGTCGGATCGGGCCGAGTTGGGAGAGAAAGCCCCGCACCAGGACGCCGCAGCGCTCCCACAGGTACTTCTTGGCAATCGCCCCCGCCGCCACCCGCACCGCGGTCTCCCGCGCCGAGGACCGCCCGCCGCCGCGGTAGTCGCGCCGGCCGTATTTTTGGTCATAGGTGTAATCGGCATGACCAGGGCGATAGCGGGCGGCGAGGTCCGCGTAGTCCTTGGAGCGCTGGTCCTCGTTGCGGATCAGGAGCCCGATCGGGGCCCCGGTGGTCAAACCGCCGAAGACCCCGGAGAGGATCTCCACCTGATCGGACTCACGGCGCTGCGTGGTATGGCGCGACTGACCAGGCTTGCGCCGGTCGAGATCGCGTTGCAGGTCCGCCGCGCACAGTGCGAGCCCCGGCGGGCAGCCGTCCACGATCCCGCCGATGGCCGGGCCATGGCTCTCACCGAACCCGGTGACGACGAAGAGTTTGCCGAAGCTGTTACCAGACATTTTAGGGTTCGGAGTTCGGAGTTCGGAGTTCGGAGTTCGGAGTTCGGGGTTCGGGGTTCGGAGTTCGGGGTTCGGAGTTCGGAGTTCGGAGTTCGGAGTTCGGGGTTCGGGGTTCGGGGTTCGGAGTTCGGAGTTCGGGGTTCGGGGTTCGGGGTTCGGGGTTCGGGGTTCGGGGTTCGGGGTTCGGGGTTAGCAAATAGATTTCAGTGCTTAACGGTAACCGGATGGCCTGACTTTTCCAAGCACGACCGGCCCCTATCCCCTATCCCCTATCCCCTTCTCAGTACGCCGGCGGCGCGACCTTCTCGGCCGGATTGAGCCAGGCATTGCCCTTGGCCAGGACCTCGCGGGTGAGGGTACTGGTCGCCTGGTGGAGTTTCACCCCATTGATGATGTACTTATACCTGGAGGTCAGGTACTCGAACTCCGCCTGGAAGTATTGGCGCTGGGCCGTGAGCACGTCGACCTGGGTGCGGGTGCCGACTTCCAGGCCCGCCTGGGTGGATTCCAGGTTGGAGCGGGTGGAGAGCACGGCCGCCTGCCGCGCCTTCACGGCCTCGATGCTGGATTGAATGCCGCGGAAGGCGTCCTTGACCTGCTGATCCACCTTGCGGCGGGTCTGGTCCAGTTGGTCCTGAGCGGCCCGGAAGTTATAACCCGCCTGGCGGGTTCGCGACACCACGGCCCCGCCCTGATAGATCGGTACGGTCAGGGTCAGGCCGACAAAGCCGGTATCGGTGTTGCTGCCGATCTCGGCCCCGGAGCGGACCACGTCATAGCCCGCCTCAAGGTTCAACTGGGGATAGAACCCGGACTTTTGGATCTCGATATTGGTCTTGGCGGAGGCCGCCGCATCGCTTGCGGCGATGATCGAGAAGTTGTTGCGCTGGGCGCTGTCGGCCCAGATACTGACCTCGTTGGGTTGCGGCGGGGCCAGCGGGAGCTTGTCGCCGAGCCTGGCCAGCGGCACGCGGATGGGACCCACGATCACGCGCAGGGCCTCCCAGGCGTTGTCGAGCGCGGTCTGATAGTTGATCAGATTGGCCCGGGACAGGTCATAGGCCGCCTGGCTGTTATTGACGTCGGTAATCGCCACCAGGCCCACATCGAAGCGCTGCTTGGACTGCTCCAACTGACGCTCGTCCGCCCGCAGATTGGCCTCCCCCACCGTCACCGCGTCCGCCGCCGTCAGGACGTTGAAATAGGCCTCCGTGGTGCGCACCATCAAATCGATTTGGGCATTGCGATACAGGGCCTCCGCCTGGGCGATCACGGTATCGGTCTGCCGCAGGGTCATCCAATTGGCGCGATTGTAGACCGACTGCGTCACCTTGGCCTGACCGGTTTGGGTGCTGAAACGGTCGTTTTGACTGAAGCTCACGACAGTGCCCCCGACGTTCGTGCGGCCGTTGGAGGAGAAGTCATTGTAATTCGCCTTCCCGGTCAGCCCCACATTGGGCAGCATCGGGGCTATGGCCTGGGGTCGCTTCTCCTTGGTGGCGAAGAGTGTTTGCTCCGCCTCACGCAGCAGTGGATCGCTCTGCACCGCCAGGTCATAGATCTGGATCAGGTCGTCGGCGCGCGGCAGGCACGGGGCCACCAGGGCGGGCGCGACCACGAGGGCGGCGATCAGGGAGGGTAGCGGTTTCCGCATCACGAGAGTCCTGGTGCAGGGGGCGGCGGGGTCCGTCGACCTTCAGACCCGTGAGTATAGGCGAGGCGCCCGACCGGGCTCAATGCGTTCGGTCTGCGACTGGAGACCGAGCTTCGTCATCATGCGTCGGCGGTAGGTATCGACGGTCTTGACCGCCACCCTCAGCACCTGCGCAATCTGGCTGCCGCGCTGCCCGGCGGCGATGTAGGCCAGCACCTCGCGCTCGCGCCGCGACAACAGTGCGCGGGCCGGTTGTGCCGGGGGCGGCAAGGTTTCGGGCAGCCAGGTCCCGCCGCCATGGACCTGCCGCACCGCCTGGGCCAGAGACGACAAGGACGCGCTCTTGTCCAGATAGCCCCTGGCACCGGCCGCGACCATCTGCTTGACGAAACAGGCGTCACCCAGGGCCGACAGGGCGATCACCCGGCACCCCAGCACCGCCTTGCGCACCCGCGCCGCGGTCTCGATCCCGTTCAGGTTCGGCATGTTCAGGTCCAGCAGCAGGACGTCCGGCCGCAGGTATTGGGCCTGGGCGAGCGCCTCGTAGCCGTCCGCCGCCACCCCGACCACCGCAAGGTCAGGCTCGGCGCTGAGCATCCCGACCAGGGCGTCGCGCACCATGATGTGATCGTCCGCCAACACCACGCGTATCGTCATCGGTCAACCGTTCTGTCAAACTGACACATTCATGCGCAAACATGAACAAAGTTGACTTCCTGCTTCACCGGGGCCGGTTTCGTGCGCACCTTGCGGCCCGCACCAGCGCCTTCCCCTCCACAGGCAGACACCGCGGAACTCGCGGCGTAATGGGCGAGGTTAATCGCCGCATTCAAGTCCCGGTCGTGGTGAGAACCACAGGCCGGGCAGTCCCAGTGCCGCACGGACATCGGCAGGGAATCGATTTTGTGCCCGCATCCCGAGCATGTTTTGCTGCTGGGATACCAGCGGTCGGCCAGC
>NZ_CAIKKU010000488.1 GCF_903828115.1 uncultured Thiodictyon sp.
CCTCCAGTTTCCACCGAAGATCTGGCAGGCCTTTCTTCCTGAAGAAGCCGACAGCCATCCCGATTTCGCCATTGGCGATGTAAGCGTCATCCTTCGCCGGGTACACCTTGCGGTGTCGGTTCCAAGGCAACGCAGGGTTGGTGTTGGCGAGATTGATGACCTTGTCGCCGTAAACAATCTCCTCCTGCCCCATGGGTTTGGGGTATTTCCGTTGCCACCCCTCTTTGCGCGCGGCATCAATCATCGGCTGCCGGAACTGTTTGTGAATCAAGCGATTCAGATCTGGCACACCGTGCGCAGCCGACCGCACCGGCGAAAGGATCTGCCAACCCTCGGCCGTCTCGGCGGCACCGGCCTTATCACCCCTGCGAGGGTTGAAAAAACGCATTTCATTCCAGGCTTCACCCCCAAGGGTGGCATCAAAACCGGCAATGTCTTCTGGACCTTTTAGTTTCAATTCCGCCACCAGCACGTCCATGAGGCGAGTTCGCACGTCGTCAGCGGTGTCCCACTGTACGAAGCGAACGTGTTTGCTCTCGCCAGTGCGCACCACCTTGTCGAATACATCGTCCTCACCCGGAGCAATGGGGGATCCGCTGAACCACTCGGCAAGTTGCAGGTCCTCGCGATCCTCCCCAGCCTGGCGGCGCCGGATTGTCAGTTCGGCGTAGCCGGGGCCGACGCGCGGGAACTTCTCCGTGACCCCTTCTGCTGCGAGATGTTTGACGATGTCCACGAACGGCCGCCCCGCGCCAATTGGCGGGAGTTGGCGCGGATCACCAATGAGGATGAGGCGGTGCACCCCTTTGAGCGCCTGGATCAGCGCCGCGAACATCTCCTCCGTCAGCATAGAGGCCTCGTCAATGATGACCGTATGCGCACTCGCCTCAGTAGGTTTGTCCGAAAGGCGATAGCGGCCGGTAGCGCCGTCGTAGCGATGCGGGCTCAGGAACTGGGCGATCGTGTAGCCCTTGAGTTTCAGACCCTTCGTGGACTGCTCCATGCGCACGCGAGCCTTCCCGGTCGGCGCCAGAAGCAGGACGCCGCCTGACTCGACCTTCGGGTGTGAACAAAGCACCGAGAGCAGTGTGGTTTTGCCCGTTCCGGCAGGGCCAATCAGCACCGAGAGCCGCGCCTCAGCGAGTTCTGTCAGCGCGGCCGTCTTTTCCGCGCGGGCGTTTTCTTCGAGTTCGTCCGGGTTGCCCGCCCCCTGCGCCGCCAGGTGCGCATCCAGAAGCTGGCGCCAATCGGCTGCCACCGTCATGCGCTTTCCCTTGATACGCTTGTCGATAGCCACACGGATGGTCGTTCCCACTTCCGTAAGTCGCCCCAACTGCAGTGCCGGGGAGCCATTGGCCATTGCAAGTTCGCCAACAGCGTCGCCGAAATCGTCTTTGGCGACGTTCATCAGGTCGGCATCGACCTCACATGGAGGCTGGAGCGTGAGGCCACGGATACCGAGGACGACTTGATCCTGAGGAAGCAGCGTGTTACCAGCGCTGGCGGCGTCCTCAAGAACCTTGACCGTGAACGCGCGGATGCGGCGAGCATCAGTTCCGGCATCCAATGCCGTCGGTGCAGGCAACGGATGCTTCTTGCGAATGACCTCGTCCGGGAAGACGCCGCGGTCAACAGTCCAGACGCTGACCGGATCTATGGTCAACCTGGTAAGTTCATAGAGAAGATACGGATTGGCAAGGATGGCCGCGTCGCTCTTGTCTATTCCGGTCTTGGCACGCTCCTCCTGTACGTAGAGCACGGTCGCCTGCTCCCGGGTGATCTCAAAGCGGCTTACAAGCTTTAGCAGCGCGCGGCGCCCATCTGGCAACCGAGTCCACTTGGCGCAAAGTGTCTTGCCGATGCTCTCGGCCAAAGGTGCCGGCAAGTGTTTCTTGGGGTTGGCAAACATCTTGTCGACTAAGGGCCAGGGATCGACGTTGTCGCCCGCCTTCTCGGCCAGGGCACGGGCGACAAAGGTGCCCAAATCCAACCCGAACGCAGACAGCGCCGAGCCGAGCCCGGGGCATGGGCCGCGGGCCTTCCACAATTCACCAAGGCGCGCATCGATCCACTGCAGGCACTGGTCCCACGGGCCAGGCAGGACGCCCTTGGCCTTGCGCAGCGATTCGGCACACGCGAGCAGCGAAGCGATTGCACCGTCGTGGCTGACCAACTGCGAAGCGTGCGAGAACTCAAGCAGGCGGTCGGCTGGCGAGAAGGCTGCGATCTCTGCAGGATCGAACTCCGGATCCTCGGCCGCCTTCTCAACAGCCGCGTGATACGGCAGCAAGAATCCATCCTTGAAATCCGGACGGATCGAATGCTGGACCATCCGCTCCCACAACATCGAGCGCAGTTTCCCATCGAGATCCTTCGTGGTGTAGGCGTACTCCTGCGCAGCGCCAACATGCAGCACACGCCCGACCCCGATCAGGATGCGACCACCGGCTGCGTCCTCCACAAACGGCACCTGCTTGGCGTAAAAGAAGCAAAGTGAATGATCCGGCTTGATGTGACCGGCGAAACCATTGAGCAGAGCCGTCTGGTTCAGGTATTCCTGAACAAACTTCGTCTCGAAACCCAGATCTGGTTCGCGCTCGGCCTGGACATCGAGCGCATGCTCCTCGCCCAGTGTCGCCATCGCCTCGCTAAGCATCCAGGCGAACGGCACCGCCGGCGCTGAGTAGGGCGGATGGCGTAGTCCGGTTGGTTTGAAGTGCCCGTGGGGCGTCTCAGGGCCCCAGTTATAGGGGTGATTCGCCTCGCGGACGTACTCAAAGGGGGCCATGAAGACGACGCGCTCTGAGATACAAGATGGCCACTTCGCCTGCGGCAAATCCTTGATGCTCTGTCCTGCGACCGCTTCTTCCGCGTCGTCGTTGCGGTCCTCGGCAATGCCCTTGAGCTTGAGGCAAGCGCCATTCAGTCGCGGAGCAGCACAGACGCGGCCGTCCCATCCGGTGTCGTGCCAAGGGACGCGGATGGAGATGTGTTTCATCGGGTAGATCATGGGCACCCCCACACTGAAATTTACGAAAAGTAGACTCGATTCATGTGTGCAACAAAGTGCGCGAACTCTTTTTCTGTCAGGTCGTTAGGGAACTCGGCCTTGAAAAACCGATCCCGCGCAACCTTCACGTTCTCCTCGGTCAACTCGCCAGCCTCTTCATCTTCGGACAGCTCCTGATCCTCGGCACCTTTAAGGGTTGAAGACTTTCCTTGGGCAGCAAGACCTACGCTTACAAGCGAATACCCAAAAGGTTCTTCTACCTTCCACTCAAATCGGGATTTGTAACCCTGTGCACCCTTCTTGTAGGTTCCCAACTCCAGTGCGATTTGGAGCTTGTCTTTCAAAAAATCTCGAATATCACGTTCTGAGAGCTGCGTCTCCAGGACGATCCGATGTACTAGGCTCTCGCTGCGCCAATTGGTTTTACTTGCAAAGGAGTCCAAAATTTTCTTTGCTACGCCATTGCTGCGGTTCTCGTAAAGCCTTCGGAGTTCCCTGATTTTTTCGTCATCATTCATTATTCAGTCTCCTTCGTGGGCGAAAAGTCG
>NZ_CAIKKU010000489.1 GCF_903828115.1 uncultured Thiodictyon sp.
GCATCGCTTCTCCGATTACGATCTCGACAACGACAACGACAACGACAACGACAACGACAACGACAACGACAACGACAACCACCATGGCGGTGAAAGCAATTCCTGTCGTCCTAGCCTGAGCAGTCCATGCGTATCCCGACCGACACCAAGTGGCGCCAGATCATCATTGCCGTGGCGGCCTGTCTGTTGGTCTGGCTGGCCTGGCGGGGGCTGCCGAACCCGGCGGTGGCCTTTGTCATCGCCATCGTCCCGCTCGCGGTCATCGGCGTCTTCCGCGCCCCGGTGCTGGTGGTGCTGCTGTTTGTGTGCTTCTCCTTCTTCCGGCTGCACGAGGCCTTTCCGCTGCTCTATCAGCTCAAGATCCCCAAGCTGCTGTCGCTGGCGGCCATCAGCGTTCTTTTCTGGAACATTTTCATCGCCGAGACCATCAAGCCCTATTGGCGCTTCGAGTTCACCACACTGACGATCTTCATTGTTCTCATCACCGTCGGCGTGCCGCTGGCAACCAATGTCCCGGAGGCCCAGAACTACTATACCCAGGTCTATTCCAAGATCGTGCTGATGCTCTTTATCGTCGCCTGGCTGCTGCGTGAGGAAAAGGACTTCCTGCTCGGCGTCCGTATGATCGTGATCTCCGGTGTCGCCATTGCCTATGTCGCGATCTTCAACAAGCTCAACGGCATCGGGCTGGTGGAGGAGACGCGTGTGACCATCGGCCGCGAGATCGACTCCTCCCTCGGCGACCCCAACGACCTGTCCTCCGTACTCCAGTTCCCCTTGAGCTTTGCGGTGGCGTTCGTGCTCACCCCGCGGACCGGGTTCTTCAACCGGGTGCTGGGGCTGCTCGGGATCTTGATGCTGATGTGGGCGATCCTCGCGACCCAGAGCCGCGGGGCCCTGCTGGGGGTGATGTCCGTGTTCGGGCTCTACGGGTGGCGCTATGTCAAGAACAAGCTCCTGTTCATCGGCGGCGGGGGGCTGGCGGCCATGGTGCTGTACGTGGCCGCCGGGGTGGGGAGCCGCAAGACCGCCCAGTCCTCGGACGGCGGTCTCGATACCTCCTCGGAGCAGCGTCTGCACGCCTGGGAGGCGGCCATCGGCATGGCCACCGCCTATCCCATCTTCGGCGTCGGCCTGCACTGCTATTACAGCAACTATTATGCCTTTACGCCGAAGTGGGACGGCCTCAATCATGCCGTGCACAGTACCTGGTTCGGCGTCCTGGCCGAGAGCGGCTATATCGGGTTCATCTTCTTCATTACCCTTTTCGTCGGCCTGATCCGCTCCGGCATCAGGAATATGAAGACCGTGGACCGTCACGCCGGCACCATCTCGCCGGCGGTAAGCGTGGCGACCCAGGGGGCACTGATGGGTCTGGTGGGCACCGCGGTCTCGGGTTCCTTCCTGACCATGGGCTTTACCTGGCCCATCTATATCGCCGCCGCCTTCGTGATCTCCATCGCCCAGTTCCTGGAGGACAGTTATGGCGCGCAGGACGGCAAGGCGGTGCCGGCGGCGCCGCAGAAACCCAGTCGCCTGGAGCGGCTCCGGGAGCGGCTCAAGGCGGGCCGTGCCAAGCGGTAACGCGCCGGCAAGAGCGCGCGCCGAGACAGTGATTAGTATGGACCTAGGAGCGGTTCACTCAGCAACGCAACGGTGAAACCTGTCCATGAAACTCGAAAACCTGTCCCGGATCGCCGCCGGCCACTCGCAACCGATCAGCGATCTCACCCGCGGTCAATTGACTGAACTGCAACTCGCACTCAATTCACTCGGTCTCCCGGCCGGGGATATCGATGGTGAGTTCGGCCCGAAAACACGCCATGCGTGGGCCGAGTTCAAGGCCGATCATCAGATGGCGGAGCCCGCGCTGATCGATGCCGATGCGATCAAAACGCTGCAGCAGCTCCTCGATCAGGTCCGGACGAGCGACGCCTGGGACTTGACCACTCGGGCCGGCACCATCGCAGCGATCAGGGGCGCCTGTCAGGCCCAGGGTATCGGCTTGCGGACCCAGATCGCCTATGTGCTCGCGACGGTTGAACATGAGACCAACAATACCTTCAAGCCGGTGCGGGAGGCATACTATATCAAAAATGCCGAGACCTGGCGCAAGGCGCATCTGCGCTATTACCCTTATTACGGCCGCGGCTACGTCCAACTGACCCATGAAACCAATTACAGGAAATACGGCACCCTCCTGACTAAAGGCCTGGTCAAACAGCCGGATTTGGCCTTGGACCCGCAGACCTCGCTGTTCGTCCTGGTGCACGGCTTCAAGACCGGGAGCTTTACCGGCCGCGACCTCGCCCGTTACATCAATGCCCACGAGACCGATTTCATCAATGCGCGGCGCTGTATCAACGGCCTGGATCAGGCGGACCACATCGCCGGTCTGGCGAAAAAGTACCTTTAGTCCCCGCGGCGTCGGGTAATCTGGAAAGAGCGGTTCTCACGCCAAGCCGCCAAGCTCGCCAAGCTTCTTCAGCATTTTATCCACCGTGAAGGTCGCGCAGCGACGCTGTGGGAGCGGCTTCAGCCGCGACGAGGCCAC
>NZ_CAIKKU010000490.1 GCF_903828115.1 uncultured Thiodictyon sp.
ATGCCAAATGGCATCGCTTCTCCGATTACGACAACGACAACGACAACGACAACGACCGCGACAACGATGGCACTCGTTGTTTAACTTATTTCTGACTCGTTACTTATTGTCCGCAAATGAACTCAAATCCCGTTTGCGTTCATTTGCGGACCCGACTTTCTTAGTCCTTGTCCGCCGCGAACAGGGCGTCGAGCTTCTGCTCGAAGCCGTGGTAATTGAGATAGTCGTAGAGTTCCATGCGGGTCTGCATGGTGTCCACGACATTGGCCTGGGTGCCGTCGCTCCGGATTGCCTGATAGACGTTGAGCGCCGCCTTGTTCATGGCGCGGAAGGCGGACAGGGGATACAGGACCAGCGAGCAGCCGGCCTCACCCAATTCCTTGGTGGTGAAGAGTGGGGTGGCGCCGAACTCGGTGATGTTGGCCAGCACCGGGACCCCGACGGCGGCGACGAAGCGGCGGTACTGCGCCAGTTCCACGATGGCCTCGGGGAAGATCATGTCGGCGCCGGCCTCGACGCAGGCGATACCGCGCTCGATGGCGGACTCGATCCCTTCCACGGCCAGGGCGTCGGTGCGGGCCATGATGACGAGGTCATCGGTGCGGGCGTCCACGGCGGCCTTGATACGGTCGACCATCTCCTCCTTGGAGACGATGGCCTTGTTCGGGCGGTGCCCGCAGCGCTTGGCCGCGACCTGGTCTTCGATGTGGATCCCGGCGGCCCCGGCGCGGGCCATCTCACGCACGGTGCGGGCGATGTTGAAGGCACCGCCCCAGCCGGTGTCGGCGTCCACGAGGAGCGGGAGCTCGGTTGCGAAGGTGATGCGGCGCACGTCTTCCAGCACGTCATTGAGGCTCGTGATTCCGAGATCCGGCACCCCGAAGGACCCGGCCGCGACCCCGCCCCCGGAGAGGTAGACGGCACGGTAGCCGGTGCGCTCCACCATCATGGCGTGGTAGGCGTTGATGGCGCCGACGACCTGGAGTGGGTGTTCGTCTTTGACGGCCTGGCGCAGACGGGCGCCGGGGGTGTTTGCTTGGGTCATGGGTCGGTCCGAGGTTGGGTGGTGGTGTCGGTTGCGAGTCGGCGCTCGACGTTGCGCCGGGAGGCGCGGATGTGTCGGCGCATCATGAGTTCGGCCAGTTCGCCGTCGCGTTCGGCGATGGCATCGAGGATCAGTTCATGCTCTTTCAAGGCATCGCGCGCCCGGTCGCTGACCATCCCGAACTTGCAGCGGTACATGCGCGCCAGGTGGTAGAGGTCGTCGCACAGGATACCGATCAGGCGCTGGTTGCCGCTGCCCTGGACGATGCGGTAGTGGAAGTCCAGGTCCCCTTCCTTCTGGAAATAGGCCTGCCAGGACTCCCGGGCGATCTCGGCGCGGTGTTGCGCGAGCAACCCCTTCAGGTCCGCGATCCCGGCCGCGGACATCCGCTCGGCGGCCAGGCGGGCGGCCAGGCCCTCCAGGGCCTCGCGGATCAGGTAGATCTCGAGCAACTGCTCGCTGGAGAGGGTAATGACCCGCGCGCCCAGGTTGGGCCGTCGTTCCACGAGATTGGTCGACTCCAGGCGGCGCATGGCCTCGCGCAGGGGGCCGCGGCTGATCCCCAGGCGGGCGGCCAACTCGGGCTCGCTGATCTTGCTGCCGGGCGCGAACTCGCCCTCGACGATCGCCTGGCGCAGTTGCCCGAAGACGCGATCGGCGATGGTGGATGCCTCCTCGGGTAAGGGCTCAGCGATGGCATCCATCGAAGTGTCGACACTTTAGCTTGATTGGTGCCAAAGATAGCCGATCCTTGGGCCATGTCAAGCCACTGTGTCGACAATAGAGAGTATTGTGTCCATCAAGGATCGTGGGGGGCGTCAATCGCCAACTCGGCGCGTCATCTTCCCACGCGGGTAGGCGACTTTCGTCCATTAAGAGTACATGCCGGCGCAAGAAACCGGGGTAACCGCTACTTGCGGTAAGTGAGGTTGCGCGCGACGAATAAGCTTGAGCGCCTTGTCAGGCTCGGCTCTGCCAGTTTGATGGGTCGCGGCTGCCGTGAAAGACGGCCAGAACGACAATGCGCCGTACCTCCACTCGGAAGTAGACGCTGTACGGGAACCGCTCCGCGGTAATGCAGCGTACGCCCTTGTAAACGGGAGCATAGACCTGAGGCTGCGCGGCAGCGAGGGCGACACAACGGTCAATTTCTGCGATGAACTCGTGTCCAAGGTTGCGGCGCTGTGACTCGTACCATCTTGCCGCCTCGAGGAATTCTGTACGTGCGGCCCGGCGGAAGGCGACCGCAACGCTCATCGTCCGATGTCAGCAAGTGCCGCGGCCTTGACTTCACTCCATGGAACCACGTCGTCAGGGTTCGCATCATGGTCTGCGAGCCGTCTGTCAAGCTCCGCTTCTTGAGCCTCCGTCGGGGGCGGCACGCGGTTACGTCTCGCAATGTCGTCCCACAGCGCTTGCACCAGCGCAATCTGGTCATCCACGCTAAGTCTGCGAGCTTGGTCGAGAAGTTGCGTGTTCATGGGTAAGGATAAGACCTTCTGATTCGACCGCACAGATGGTTGGTGAAGCACGCCCCCTGCCCTCTGCCGCAGCAGCGGGTGGGGGGCACTTGGCCCCGTCGCCTCAGCCGTGCTTGGCGTACCCGATGGCCTCCAGCGCGACCGCGATCTCGTCCAGAATCGCCGGATCATCGATGGTCGCCGGGACCTTGTACTCCTTGCCGTCGGCGATGCTCTTCATGGTGCCGCGCAGGGTCTTGCCGGAGCGGGTCTTGGGCAGGCGCGAGACGATGACCACGGTCTTGAAGGCCGCCACCGGGCCGATGTCCTCACGTACCTTGTTGACCAGTTCCTTGCGGATGACCGCCGGGTCCCGGTCCACCCCGTTCTTGAGGACCACGAGCCCCAGGGGCAGTTCGCCCTTGAGTTGGTCCGCGGCACCGATGACCGCGCACTCGGCTACGTCCGGGTGGCCGGACAGCACCCCTTCCATGGCGCCGGTGGACAGGCGGTGACCGGCCACGTTGATGATGTCGTCGATGCGGCTCATGACGTAGACGTAGCCGTCCTCGTCGATGTAGCCGGCATCACCGGTCAGGTAATACCCGGGTTGCATGGCGAGGTAGGACTGGACGTAGCGCTCGTCGTTGTTCCACAGGGTCGGCAGGCAGCCGGGCGGCATCGGGAGCTTGATCATGATCCGGCCGATGTCGCCGGGCTTGACCGTCTCGCCTTCCTCGTCCAGGACCTGGATGTCGTAGCCCGGGACCGCACAGGTGGGGGAGCCGGGCTTGACCGGCAGCAGTTCGATGCCGGTGCAGTTGGCGGCGATGGCCCAGCCGGTCTCGGTCTGCCACCAGTGGTCGATCACCGGCACCTTGAGGATCCGCTCGGCCCATTGCAGGGTGTCCGGGTCGCAGCGCTCACCGGCCAGGAACAGGGTGCGGAAGCCCTTGAGGTTGTAGCGCTTGAGCTGTTCGGCGTTGGGATCGTCGCGCTTGATGGCGCGAAACGCCGTCGGGGCGGTGAAGAGGGCCTTGACCCCATGCTCCTCGATCACGCGCCAGAAGGCACCGGCGTCCGGCGTGCCGACGGGCTTGCCCTCATAGACGATGGTGGTGGCGCCGATGAGGAGCGGGGCGTAGACGATGTAGGAGTGACCCACCACCCAGCCCACGTCCGAGGCGGACCACCAGACCTCGCCGGGCTTGATGTTGTAGATGGCGCCCATGCTCCAGGCCAGGGCCACGGCGTGGCCACCGTTGTCGCGCACCACACCCTTGGGGATGCCGGTGGTGCCGGAGGTGTAGAGGATATAGAGGGGGTCGGTGGCGGCCACCGGGACACAGTCGGCGGGTTGCGCGGCGGCGACGGCCTCCGCCCAGCCGATATCGCGGCCGGGGACCAGGGTGCCGGGTTCCTGCGGGCGCTGGTAGATGATGCAGTGCTCGGGCTTGTGCTCGGCGAGGTTGATCGCCTCATCGAGCAGGGGTTTGTACTGCACGACCCGGTTGGTCTCGATGCCGCAGGAGCCGGCGACCATGACCTTGGGCTTGGCGTCGTCGATGCGGGTGGCCAGTTCGCGGGCGGAGAAGCCGCCGAAGACCACCGAATGGATGGCCCCGATGCGGGCGCAGCCGAGCATGGCGATCAGCGCCTCCGGCACCATCGGCATGTACACGATAACCCGGTCGCCCTTGGTCACGCCAAGGTCCTTGAGCGCGCCGGCAAACCGGGAGACCCGCTCCTGCAACTGCCGGTAGGTGATGATCTCCTTGGAGTTCGTCACCGGGCTGTCGTGGATAACCGCCGGCTGGTCGCCGCGGGTGGCCACATGGCGGTCCACGGCGTTGTAGCAGGTGTTGAGCTCGGCCCCGCTGAACCAGTGGTAGAAGGGGGGGGTGGAGTCGTCCAGGACCCGGTCCCAGGGTTTGATCCAGTCGATCAGACTGGCGGCTTCCGCCCAAAACGCGTCGCGCTCGTTCATCGAGCGATCGTAGGTGGCCTTGTAGCCCATAACATCTCCTCCGGTAGGGGTGACCGCGGTCCCGGACGGCCCCGCGGTGTTGCTGATTTTCGTGCCGCGCAACACTAATCGCTCCGGGCGCGCCGTGCAATCTTCGCGCAACCGCCTCCCCACCTCTAAACCACTACACGTCGGGGTCGATCCCGGCTATCCTGGCGTCCTGTCCAGCCCCGCGGCGGCGCGCGGGGCGGGCCCCAGGGGCGGTCCCCGCGGGCTTGGCGGGCCGACGGCGCGGCGGCAGTGGCCCCGTCGCCGTTGCGTCGAACCCAATCGCAACCAGGCGAACAGCAATGCCCACTCGGCACACGATTTGCGCGGACCGCGGCACCCCAGGCGGCTTTCCCCGTGACGGGCTTGGGGTCTTCGATTGAGCGGCGCACCTTGGCGGCGGCCGCGCAGCGCCGCTGTCGGGGGCCTGTGCCTGGTCCTGCTCGCGTGTGCGTGCGCCCTGTCCGCCCAAGAGATGATTGTCCACCCCGGGGTCGGGGTGACGGCGATAACAACCAATGAAGCGCGCCTGTACCTCACGATGCGGCTGAAGACCTGGCCGAACGGTGTACCGGTCAAGGTCTTCGTGTTGCCCGACGAGGACCCGCTGCACCGCCGCTTCGCCACTGCCGTGTTGGGGCTCTATCCCTACCAACTGCGCCGGGTCTGGGATCGCCAACTGTTCTCCGGTACCGGTCAGGCCCCGACCACCGTCGCGAGCGAGGCCGAGATGATGCGGCGTGTTGCCGCCACCCCCGGCGCCTTGGGCTATGTCGGGTCAGTGCCCGCCGACGCGCCCGTGCGCTCCCTGGAGGTCCGCTGATCATGGCCGTGACATCCCGTTTGGTCCCCTGGCTCCTGGCCCTGGCCGCCGGCGCCGCGGCCGCCGACGAGGGCCGCGCGTCGGCGTGGTGGGAGCAATTGCAGGGGGAGCGCCTGCAGATCCACGGCTTTGCCAGCCTGACCGCGGTCAAGACGAGCGCGAACCGCTTCTTCGGCGACAGTCCGGACCTGTCGTGGAACTTCATCGAGGTCGCGCTCAACGCCTCCTATCAGCTCAATGGGCGCGTCCTGTTCGCCGGGCAGGTCCTGGCGCGGCGCGCCGGGGACATGTATGACGGCACGCCCGCCCTGGATTATGGGCTGGCCGACGTGACGCTGGATGAGACGCCCACCCGGCGTCTGGGGGTGCGCCTGGGGCGCCTCAAGAACCCGCTGGGGCTCTACAACGAGACACGCGATGTCCCCTTTACCCGCCCGAGCATCTTCCTGCCCCAGGTCATCTATTTCGACAAGGTGCGAAATCTGGTCCTCTCGACCGATGGGGTGATGGTGTACGGCGAAACGTCCACCGGGTACGGCGACCTTTCGTTCACTTTGGGTGGCGGTCAGCCGGTGGTCGATGAGAATCTCGAATGGGCTTTTCTGGGTGATGACCTGCCCGGCAAGTTCATACCGCGGGGGGTCGCTTGGGTCGGCAGTCTCTGGTACTCGGCCTTTCAAGAACGGTTGCGGCTCGGACTGAGTGGATTCACCTCCGTGCTCGGCTACCGGCCCGGTGTGGGGTTGGACCTTGGTGCTGGCGAGACGGCAATCAACTACCTGATCCTGTCGGCGCAGTACAACACGGAACATTGGACTCTCACCTCTGAGTACTCGCGATTACCCCTGGAGTGGCAGGACTACGGTGTAGATTTTCCCTATCGCAAAACCTCCGGTGAAGGCTATTACCTGCAAGGGGCCTACCGCGTGCGGCCGGGGCTGGAACTGATGCTGCGCTATGAGGAAGGCTTCACCGACCGCAAGGATCGCGATGGCACGCGCGCGTCCGCGTCGCTGGGCGGCGCGGTCCCGCCCAGCGACTATTTTGCCAAGATCTGGAGCCTCGGGGTCCGTTGGGACCTGAACCCCCACGTCATGTTGCGGGCCCAATACGAGCGCCACCAGGGTACCTACACGATTGCCGCCCGCGAGAACGACCCGGCGACCTTGGTGGAGGACTGGGACCTCTTTGCACTGCAACTCGCCGTGCGTTTCTAGCGGGAGACATCGTGGACAGTCCGCGCCGACAATGGACCCGACTGGAATTCATGAGCCTGCGCTGGCAGGCCTTGATCGCGCTGTCGTTGGTCCTGCTGGTGGTCAATGGTGCGCTCGCGCTCATGGCCTACCGGCATTCAACGGCCCAGTTCGAGCTCCAGCAGTCGGGTGTACGGGAGAATCAGGTCCGTCAGCTGCGCGGTCTGCTGGGGCGCAACTACGAGGAGATGACCCGCCTGGTGAGCGTGGTGCCGACGTTGGGACCGGACGGCGGCGCCGATACGGTGCAGGACTTCGGCTCCCGCCTGCGGCGGGGCCTGGAGACTGAGGGCGCCCTGCTGGGCCTGGAGTGGGATGTCCGCTCGGTCTTCTGGATCACCCCGGATGGGCGCCTGTCGTTGGTCTGGCCGGCGGACGTAACAGCCCCGGGGGCGGAACTGCTGACCGCGCTTACCAGGAAGAACGACGCCGCCACGCAGTTGCTCGCGTGCCAGCCCGAATGTCTCCAGTTTCTTGCCGCGCCCGTCCTGTGGCAGGGCAAGCCCGCAGGGACCCTGGTCCTCGGACGCTCCCTGGCCGATGCCCTGCTCGCCTTCAACGTCTTGACCGGGGCCGAGGTGGCGGTGTTCACCGCGACCGACGCGCACGGCGGGGCGCCGCCGCCGCGGTTTCCGGCCATGACCCATCCGAGCCGCACCGCGCCGATCATTCGCGCCCTGGCGCCCGACCTGGCGGCCGCCTCCACCCGCAACCCCGGCCCGGCCGCGGGGGTGGGGCAACCGGTGCTGGGGGAGCTTGGCGGCCAGTGGTTCGAGGTCTTCCGCGTCGATGGTCTGGCCCCCGGGGTCAGTGCCCTCGTGGTCGATGAGGTGACGGCCGAGCGTCGGGCGATCCAGGAGGCGACCCGCAACAGCATCATGCTGGGCCTGGGCGGCTTGGTCTTGTCCGGCTCCCTGCTGTTTTGGCTGGCCCAATCCTCGGTGGGACGGCTGCGCCGTGTCGCCGCCGCGCTGCCCCTCCTGGCGGAGAACCGCTACGCGGAACTGCGCGCCAGTCTGCCGCCGGTCGGCGGGCGGCTGACCCCCGCGGATGAGTTGGACCGGCTCAGTGAAACCGCCCAGGCCCTGACCGACCGCATGGAGATGCTCCAGCGTGACCGCGAGGAGGCCGAGACCCGCCTGGTGTGGCTGGCTGACCATGACCCCCTGACGCGGCTCTACAACCGGCGGCGCTTCAACGATGACTTCGGGCGGGTCCTCGATCAGGCACAGCGCTTCGGCCATCGCGGCGCCCTGTTGTTCCTGGATTTGGATCAATTCAAGGACGTCAATGACTTGAGTGGCCACCAAGTGGGAGACGTGATGCTGCAGCGGGTCGCCGACGAGTTGAGCAAGCTGACCCATCCGAGCGACATCCTGGCCCGCCTGGGGGGCGACGAATTCTCCCTGGTCGTCCCGGAATGTACCGATGCGGCGGCCCTGGCGTGTGCCGAGCGCATCCAGGCCGCGGTGCGCTCCATCCAGGTCCGCGAGCACGGCCGCGTCCACCGGGTGACCGCCAGCATCGGCATCGCCCTGTTTCCGGACCAGGGCCAGGAGCCCCAGGAGCTCCTGGCCAATGCCGATCTGGCCATGTTCCAGGCCAAGGAGAAGGGCCGCGGGCGCTGGCACCTGTTTGCCGCCGCGGATCAGGCGCGCGAGCAGGCGGACGCGCGGGTCACCTGGCGGGACAAGATCACGGAGGGCCTGCGCGATGAGCGCTTTGAGCTGCATTTCCAACCCATCGTCACCATCGCCACCGGCACCATCGACCATTGGGAGGCCCTGCTGCGGCTGCGCGACGCCCGCGGGGAGTTGGTCTATCCGGACCGCTTCATCCCGGTGGCGGAGAAGACCGGTCAGATCCAGGCCATCGATCACTGGGTCATGGCCCGTGCGGTCGGCATCCTCGGTCGGGACCTACGCCTGCGCCTGGCGGTCAATTTGTCCGGCAGCGCGATGGACGACCCCTCGCTCCTGCCGGACATCGAGCGGATGCTCCAGGAGCACCGGGTGGCCCCGACGCGCCTGACCTTCGAGGTCACGGAGACCGCTGCCGTGGCGAGTATCGCGCGGGCGACCGAACTGATGCAGGGGATTCAGCGGCTCGGCTGCCGCTTCGCCCTGGACGACTTCGGCAGCGGCTATGCCTCCTATGCCTATCTGCGCCGACTCCCGGTGGACGATGTGAAGATCGACGGGGCCTTCATCCGCGAGCTGGCCACCAACCGGGAGGACCGGATCTTCGTCAAGGCCATCACCGATATGGCCCATGGGATGGGTAAGCAGGTGACCGCTGAATTCGTCGAGAGTGCCGCGATCTATACCGTGTTGGGCGAGCTCGGGGTGGACTGCGCCCAGGGTTATTACCTCGGTCGACCAACCGCCACGGCCGAACACGGCCCCTGGCCGCGTCCCGTGGCCCGGCGCGAGCGCGTAGAGGACAATTTCAATGTGTGATGCCCGACGATTGATCCTTGAGCGACTGCGTGCGACCCGTCGCGACCCTGTCGGCGCTGCGGCAGCCGGGCCGCCGCGCCGCTTCCCCTGGGGTAGCGCGGAACGGCTGGCGCGCTTTCAGGAGCGGCTCACGGCCGTCCATGGGGAGGTGCATCGGGTCGCTACCCAATGGCCGCGGTTTCTGCATGACCTGCTGCGCCGACGCCAGGTGCGCGACCTGCTGTTCGGTCCCGGCGGGTGCCACGGCGCGGCCCTTGCCCAGGGGTGGCCGGACGAACCCGCCGTGCGCCTGCGTCCTTACCTGGAGCCGGTCGAACAGTGCCGAAACGCGCTCTTCGAGGCCGCCCTGGCGGGCTTCAGCGGCTGCCGCGGCGCGGTGGCGCAAACCGGCAGCCTGGTGCTGTGGCCCGACGCGCACGAGCCCCGCCTGCTCTCCCTGGTGCCGCCGATCCATGTGGTCCTGCTGGACGCCGACAGTATCTACAGCACCTTCGCCGAACTGCTCGCGGCCCAGGACTGGGCGCAGGGTATGCCGACCAACGCGCTCCTGATCACCGGACCCTCCAAGTCGGCCGATATCGAGCAGACCCTGACCTATGGCGTCCACGGCCCCAAGGAACTGATCGTGCTGGTACGCTAGACCCAGCCAACGACCGTCCTGGTGGCCTCCCGCGGTGGACCGGGGGCAGCGAGCGCCGTGCCCATCAACCACTTCGGGCAGCGCTGCGGGGTCCGGTTCCTACCTCACGCCGTCGGCAACCCCGACCGCAAGGCCCCTATCGCGCGGCTTTTTCATGAGGTGGAAGTGTGGTTGCGGGTCGACCGGCGGCGCGGGCCTGCGACCTGGCCCTGTCACTTTCTGTAGTTTGCAGGGGGCCAACACTGATACGCTAGTGGATTGGGGGGCGACGGGCGCGCCTGCCGACTCAGGACGGCCTGCGCGCCCCCTGGACGCGTGCTCGCCCGCCCGACGACCTGGCGTGATCCGCACCTTATTCCACTCGCCATCGGAGGCGCACATGACCGGACTGCTGCGTACCAAGACGATCAACGCCGACCATCACCTGGTCGACACCGGCCTGCGGCGGGTCCTGGGGCCGGTGGACCTGACCCTGCTTGGCGTCGGGGCCATCATCGGCGCCGGGATCTTCGTCCTAACCGGGGTCGCGGCGGCCACCTACGCGGGCCCAGCCATTGTCCTGTCCTACGTGGTCGCCGGGTTTGCCTGTGCCTTCGCCGCCCTGGCCTATGCGGAACTGGCCGCGGCCATCGGCGGCTGCGGCAGTGCCTACGGCTACAGCTATGCCGGACTGGGGGAACTGGTCGCCTGGATCATCGGCTGGGACCTGATCCTGGAGTATTCTGTCGCGGTTTCAGCGGTGGCCATTGGCTGGTCGGCTTATATGAACAACGCACTCCAGGCGATGGGGCTGGCGCTCCCCGCGGAGCTGCTCAAGGGCCCGCTGGAGGGCGGGCTGATCAATCTACCGGCCGCCGCCATCGTCCTGATCCTGGGCCTGCTGCTGACGCTCGGGGTACGCCAGAGTGCGCGCTTCAATGCCGCCATGGTCCTGATCAAGCTCCTGGCGATCGGGGTCTTCATCGCCATCGCCGTCTCCCATGTGAATCCGGCCAACTGGAGCCCCTTCATGCCCTTCGGCTGGAGCGGCGTGATGGGCGGGGCGGCCCTGATCTTCTTCGCCTATGTCGGCTTCGACGCGGTTTCTACCGCGGCGGAGGAGGCGCGCAACCCGCAGCGCGACCTGCCCATCGGCATCCTGGTGTCGCTTGCGGTCTGCACCCTGATCTATATCCTGGTGGCCGGGCTCCTGACTGGCGTGGTGCCCTATGCCACGCTCAACGTCGGCTCACCGGTGGCGGACGTGGTGCTGCGTCTGGGCTATCCCTGGGGCGCCGGATTGGTCGCCGCGGGGGCCATCGCCGGCCTGACCACGGTCATGTTGGTCCTGTATTACGGGCTTACCCGGGTGTTCCTCGCCATCGCCCGGGACGGTCTGCTGCCGCCGCTCTTCGCCCGGGTCAACCCCCGCACCCAGACCCCGGTTCGGGTCATCGCGGCGAGCGGGCTCCTGATGGCCGCCATTGCCGGGCTCACCCCCATCGGGGACGTGGCGGAGTTGGTGAACATCGGAACCCTGGCCGCCTTTTTCCTGGTGTCGGTCGGTGTGCTCGTCCTGCGCTATACGCATCCGGATCTGCCGCGCCCCTTCCGCACCCCGTTCTCGCCCCTGATCCCGCTCCTGGGGGCCGCCTCCTGCCTCTATCTGATGGCCAGCCTGCCGCTGGTGACCTGGCTGCGCTTCGGCGTCTGGCTGGCGTTGGGGCTCCTCATCTACTTCACCTATTCGCGGCACCACAGTGCGTTGGCGGTGCCGGCCTAGCCGGCGCAGCGCCAATTGCACAGGAGGCGCAGCGACTTGGCAGCCGTAACGCGGAAGGCCCTGTCTATTTCCAGCCGACTCGCACGGCCTTCACGGGCTGGCTTGGAGAGTTCCCGGATTTCGGGTTAACCATTTCGGGCCAGGGGGCCCACGACTATGCTGCACGAATTGATCAATTGGTTGTTGCTCACCGTCCACGACTGGGGCTATGCGGGCATCTTCATCCTCATGGCCATGGAGTCCACCGTCCTGCCGGTGCCGAGCGAGTTGGTGGTGATCCCGGCGGGCTATCTCGCCTATCAGGGACAGATGAGCGTGCCCCTGATCTTCCTCGCTTCCACCCTCGGAAGCCTGGCCGGGGCCTTTATCAACTACGGTTTTGCCCTGCTGGTCGGGCGGCCCTTCCTGGAGCGCTATGGGCGCTATTTCTTCGTGCGGCCGCCGCTGCTGCACAAGACCGACGCCTTCTTCGCCCGCCATGGGGCCATCTCCACCTTTACCGGGCGCCTCATCCCGGGCATCCGTCACCTGATCTCATTGCCGGCCGGGCTGACGCGCATGAATCTGGTGACCTTCAGCCTCTATACCAGCCTGGGCGCGGGCCTGTGGACCCTGGTCCTGATCGCCATGGGTTGGTTCATCGGCGGCAACGAGAACCTGTTGCGGGATAACCTGCCCCTGGTCACGGGCGCCGTCCTGGTCTTCGTCGGGCTCACCTTGGGCGGCTATATCCTGTGGCACCGCAAGCGGGGTTGAGGAGCCGGGCGCCCCACGGCCCGGCGCCACGCGCGCGGGCGGGACGCCCGCGCTCCTTTGGTCACTGCGCGGGCAGGGCCTTCTCAGTTACCGGCTGCCCGCGGACCCCGGCGTAAAACACTGCCAATTTAGCCGGTACCGTGCCGACATTGCGCCCGTTGTGCAGGGTGTCGACCACTTCCGCGAGCGCCTCGCCGGCCTCCAGATGGTTCACCGAACCGTCTTGCAGCGTGACCTCCAGGGTCCCTGCCAACACCAGCGCAAAGGAGGGGACCGGGTGCCTATGCCAGCCGGTCTCGCCGCCCGGCGCTATCTCTACCAGCAGTCCGGTGACCTCCGCCGGCTCGGTCGGATAGGTCAGTGGTTGCCCGTTCCAACTGGTCGTGGCCTTCAGCAGTGGTGTGACCTGCACGGTGCCGCTCGGGTCCAGCGCCGCCGCGCCCCGGATACCGAGTACCAGTGCCAACCCGAGTATTGCCGATCCTATCTTCATCGTCTCTGGTGTCCCGCGTCAAAGGTATCGATCAATCGTTCTTGAGGGCTTGAATCGCGGCCCGTGCGGCGGTCTCGAAGCGGCGGTAAACCGGGTCTTCGAAGTCATTGCGCCGCTCGGCGAGAACCCCTTTGAGCTCGTCGCGCACGGCCGCTTGGAGCGCGGTCCGCTGGTCCACATGGCGAAAGGCGTCCTGACTCAACCGTGCCTGGACTGCATCGACAAGGCCCTGGGCGGCGGTGAGGTCGATGCCCTCGAAGACCTCCGGCAATCCCTTTCCCAGGCGGGTCCGCACCGGCAGACCCTCGGCGTCCTCGCCGATCAGGTAGAGTTCGCTGATACCGGTCGTCGGGCTGGTGACCGCGGCAATCAGACCCAGGGCCTTGGCCAGCAGCAGGGCCGGCAGCGCCTGGTCGCGCTGGGCGCGTTCATCGGCCAACAGGATGGCGGGCCACTGGGTACCGTCGCCTTCGCCGTTCAATTCCAGCCGGATGCGCTCCGGATTGCCGCCCTGGGCGATACGCCGCTCGTATTGCTCCTTGAGAAAGCGGGTGGCCTTGGCGTAGCGCAAGGGGAACAGATTGGTCAGCCCGAGCAGGGTGATCTCGTTCAGATTGGTCTCGCTACGGATGATGTCCACCGGCACGTCACCCCGGAAGTTGTCGCGGAACAGGGCCTCCAGCGCCTCGCCGAACTGCGCCAGATCGGGCGCCTTGGGGAGTATGACCAGGAACTGGGAGACCTTGGTCTTGGCCGCGCCCAGCACCACGGCCTGGGGGTCGAATTCGAGGAAGTTACCGGCTTGGTTGACCAGGTCGTGGATGAACTTCTTCAATTCGTCGGTGCGCCCGGAATACTCCCGCTCCAGTTGGCCGATGATGTTGACCCCGAGCAGGGGGCGCCGCTCGCGGTTGGATGAAACCAGGGCGTCGTGCGCGCTCTGAGAACTGGCCGCGCATTGCTGTTCCAAGACGTCGAAGAAGCGCTGGCGGCTGATCCGCGCCTGGAAGGCGGAAAAGGTCGGATCGGCCGCGAACTGCTCGATCAGGGCGACGCGCACCGCCTGGGCCTGCCGCGTCTGCTCGCCGCGGTCCTTCTCCAGTTCGCGACCGAAGAGCCGAACGTTTTCCGCATTGTAGAAGCGCACCAGCGGTTGGCGCAGATCCGGCGTTGCGCCATCGTTGCAGCGCGCGTCGATCCGCTCCTGGAATTCCTTGATCGAATCGTCCACCAGCCTGGTGCAGGCGGCGACATCGCTCGCCAGGGCATTGAACTCGCTGATCGCCTCCTGGAGCAGACGCTTGGCGTAAGCCCAGGCCTCCACCTGGGTGCGGGCGGTATAGAGTTCGCGCAGGGCCTCGCCCTCGGCGTCGAGCAGGCCGCGGCGCTTGCCGAGCAGCTGCGAGACCAGACCGACGTTGGCATAGGCGACGCGGTTGGCCGCGACCTTCTGCTCGGCGTCGGCGCTCACGCTCTTGGCACGGCTGATCCGATCGTCGGAGGCCACCAGCCGCTCTTGCAACGCGGCGCTCAGCGCGCTCAGGCAGCGGGCAATGTCGTGCATCGACTTGACGCCGTTCTTCCATTCGTCGAACAATTCGCCTTCGACCCGCCGGCGCAATTCGCGGACATGGTCCTTGCGTGCCTGCAGCTTGGTTTCGTAGAACTTGCGTACCCCCAGCCCGCGGAAGTTGTCGTCGAACCCCTGCGCCATCAGCTTATCGATCTCGTTGATCCAGACCTCGTCGTCCAGGGTCTGCACCAGACCCATGAGCTGCGGCAGCAGATCGAGCCACTCCTTGACGATGGGCTTCCATTTTTTGTTATTGATTTCCTCAGGCAGGATACCGCGCGACAGGGTCAGGTGTTCGTCGGTCAGCGACCAGCGCTCCAGCGTTTGCTGGTCGCGCACGAACTCGCCGAAATCCTGATTACGTGGTTCATCCCGAAAGCCGAAGGTATCGTCCCAGTTGTTGTAACGCAGTTGCAGGGCGGCCTGGCGGGCGAATTGATAGGTGAGATATTCGCGGATTTCGCCCTCGGGCACGGCCAGACGCTTGATGCCGAAAGTAAGAAACCGCTTTGAGCGCAGGGGAGTGGTGCCGCCCGTGCGCGTCTCCGGGGTGCCGTCGCCGTTCTCGGCGTTCTCCATCTTTTCCAAGAGCTTCATCGCCTCGGCGTTGCGCACGGCCATCAGCTTCTGAAACAGGAAATCGGCCAGGATGCCGGGCAGCGTCTTGTCGACATCGACCTGCAGGCCGTTTTCGTTGCGGTTACAAAAGATGTAACAGCCGTTGAACGGATCGCTGAGTGCGAGGCGCTCGCCGCGCTCCGCAAGGTCGTGGGGTTGATAGGCGCCGACGCTGAGCGCGTTCAGCTCGACCAGTGCGGCATAGCCGTTGGCGTGATAATTGCCCGTATCCCAATTCGGATTGGGAATCTCCTCGGGTAACAGGGCGTAAACGACGATGCGATACATCTTGGGGTCGCGGTAGAGCGCCCGAATCTGCGCCACCGCATCGATCACCGCGCCACTGCCGGTACCGCCCGCCAGGCCGCAGCACAGGTGGAAGGTCACACTGGCGTCACCGCCGGTGGTGAGTTCGCCGGCCAACTGTTTGATCTGGTCTTTGAACTGGCGCGCCTTGCAGGCGAACAGAAAGCGCCCGAGCCGGCGCTTCTGGCCGCCCAGGGTCTCCCCGACGATGCTATTGAGAATGTCCTTCCATTGGTCCCGGCTGCCGATCCAGGGCTGGATGTTCGGATGTCCGCTGATATTGTCGAGAATCTGATTGAGATTGCCGCCGGTAATCAAGAGCTGGCTGCGGGTGGCGAGTTGTACGCTCTCCCCGAGAATCCGCCAGGTGGCGTCGTCGATGGCCATCATCTCTTTGCTGGAGTCGACATAGAGATAGCGCAGCCGCACCTGGTCGGGTTCGCCGCCGCGCCATTCCTGAAAGACGTTCTTGCGCAGGGCGCGGAGGATCTTGCCCCCGGTGCCGCCCAGACCGATGACCAAGTGGTTCTTCATGTCCGATTCTCAGGGTTGAACAGTGTGAGGTGGCCGGGCGGCCCCGGCGGTGGCGACCGACGGCCGTCAGGCGGCCCGGGGCCGAGTGCGCATCCGGGGTAGCGCGGGGGCTGGAGCGGCGAGCCGCGGTGTGCCGGTCGGCCGCGGCCGCCACCGGCACCGCGTCGGCAAGTTGGGTCCGGCCTCAGGGACGGGAACGAAACGGTGCCTCATTATCGAGCAACCGTGCCGCTCCCGCCAGCCCAGCGCCCGCCCTCGCGGCGCATCCGACTGTCTCGCGAGGCCTCGGTCGGGCGCCGCGAACGCCCTTGCCGCTCGCCCCGCGCGGGGCTAAGATCGGCGGCAGTGGCGGTCGCGGGCAGTTGAGTGGATGGAGGGCTATCCGTCCTGGTTGCCGTTCCCCGGCCGTTTTTCGACGGAACTCAAGTACAATTGCCACCATCTTTGCGGGTGGGGAGATGAGCCATGGCCGAGCGAATAGGCAAATGCACCAGATTCGGAAATTGCTCCAAGGCCGATACGGGGGCCGCGATAACGATTCCCGACGGTGCCGACGCCCTCTGCCCCGAATGCGGCAGGGAGCTCTTGGTGAGCGACCAGGGAGCCGGCCGCGCCCGACCGATCGGTGGCGTGATTGCCTTGGCGGTGATCGCCCTGCTGGTGCTTGGCGCCCTCGGCTACGGCGGGATGAAATTGTTGGGGAGCAAGCCGGCGCCTGCCGACACGCCGGTGACACTGGCTCCCGCCGAACCCGTGGACCTTGCCGCACCGCCGTCGCCCCCCGCGGCCAGGGTGGAACCTGGTCCCCCGGTGCCGGTGCCGGTGCCGGCCCCGGCGCCACCGCTTTACGAGGGGATGGTGAAGGTCGCCGATTTCTGGATCGACAAGACCGAGGTCAGCATCGCGGCATTCAAGGCCTGGGCCCCCGGCTACAAGACGCCCAAGGGTTTCACCAATGACATGCCGGTGGTGGATGTCACCTGGGAGGATGCCAAGCGATTTGCCGAGAGTGGCGGGAAGCGACTGTGCAAAGAAGGGGAGTGGCTCTTTGCCTTGGGGCAGGTGCGCGACCCCTCTGCCGCCAATCTCAGCGGCGATACCATGGACAGCCCCCGGCCGGTCAGCGATGAGCGCGACCGTAACAGCCATGGGCTTCTCAATATGGTCGGCAACGTCAGCGAATGGGTTGACTCGGGAGCCGACGAGGCGGCGTTCGCGGGCGGCTACTGGTATTGGATCAAGGCCGACCACGCCGCCGCCGATCTGAAGCGCGTGAACCGGCTCGGCACCAAACGGAATTACCAACACTACATCGGATTTCGGACCTGTCGCGATGCGGGCCCGACATCACCGTGAGGGGCGCAAGACGATGAGACCGCTGAACCGATTCGTGTGGTTGCTGACGGCATTGACGCTGGTGCCGGTCCTGCTCTGCGGCAACGGCGCTCAGGCGCGCAGTCTGGCGGAGATCAGGGATAGCGGGGTGATCAAGATCGGTATCCGGGAGGACATCCCGCCCATCCAATACCGGGACCAGAAGGGGGAGTTGGTCGGTATCGATCCGGATCTCGGGAGGGCCCTGGCCGATGCGCTTGGTGTCAAGCCGGAGTGGGTGATGCTGGCCGGCCCGAAGTTCCGGGAAGAGGTGCTCCTTCAGCGGAAAGTGGATCTCGTGATTTCCAGCTTTTCCATCACCAGGGAGCGGCTTGAGGTCATCGATTTTTCCAATCCCTATTTTACGACCGGCCTAGCCGTCATGATCAAGGCCGGCGACCAGGCCAAGATCCAGAGCTATACGGACCTGGCCGGCAAAACCGTGACTGCGACGCGCGGCAGCACCGGCGAGCGGCTCATCAGCGAACTGGTGCCGGACGCCAGTTTTTTCTTCGTGACGGGGACGGCCGAGACCTACGGAGCCCTGCGCAGCGGCAAGGCGGATGCACTGATCAACGATAAGGTCTTTCTCGACCACGCGGCCGCGCAGAGCCCCGATCTCTATGTCCTGGACGGCACCCTGTCCGCGGATCAGTACGGGATCGGGGTAGCCAAGGGGGATCACGGGTTGCTCATCTTTGTCAATGACTTTCTTTCCCGGATGAAGGCGGACGGCAAGCTCGCCCGCCTGATCGGCAAATACTCCAAGTTCGATCCAAGCCTGGAGCCTGAAGCGATCAAGGGCGGCACCCTGGCGTCCTATGTGGTCAAGCCGGGCGATACCCTGTCGCGGATCGCGCTGCAGTTCTACGGCGATCCCACACGCTGGCCGATCATCTATGCCGCCAACCGCGATACGGTGAAATACGCCAATGTCCTCAATGTCGGCCTGGAGCTCAAGATCCCCTCGCCCGCGCCCGCGGCTGGCGCCGTCGCGCCCGCCAAGGAACCCAGTGCCGGCCCGTCGACCCGAGATGGACTCAAGGGCAAATTGAAGGAGGCGGAAGAACTCTACAAGGGCGGGCTGATCGACAGGAAGGAGTATGAAGAGCTGAAGAAGGCATTGCTGAAGCGTTTTATGGAGAATTGAGCGCGCCTGAGCCGGATCGCCGCCCGCCGCTCGCCGACGTGTCACCCAATACCGGCCTGGTGGTCGCGGTGCGCGGCAGCGTCGTGGATGTGCACTTCGCGGCGCGGCTGCCGCCGATCTACACCCTACTGCGCGCGGGGCCGCAGCGGCAGATCGTCATCGAGGTGCTGGCCCAGCGCGATGCCCATCAGGTACGCGGGATCGCCCTGACGCCGACCCAGGGTCTGGCCCGCGGCATGGTCGTCGAGGACACGGGCGGACCCCTGAAGGCGCCGGTGGGCAAAGGGATACTCGGTCGGATGTTCGATGTCTTCGGTAACGCGATCGACCGCCAGCCGCCGCCGACCCGGATCCAGTGGCGTTCCGTGCATCGCGCCCCGCCGCCCCTGGCACGTCGCTCCTCCAAGTCCGAGGTCTTTGCAACGGGCATCAAGGTCATCGACGTGCTGATGCCGCTGGAGCGCGGCGGCAAGGCGGGGCTGTTCGGCGGGGCGGGGGTGGGCAAGACGGTGCTCTTGACCGAGATGATCCACAACATGATCGGGCATCAGGAAGGCGTCAGCCTCTTTTGCGGCATCGGCGAGCGCTGTCGCGAGGGCGAGGAACTGTACCGCGAGATGCAGGGCGCCGGCGTACTGCCGAACATGGTCATGGTCTTCGGCCAGATGAACGAGCCGCCCGGCAGCCGATTCCGGATCGGGCACGCGGCGCTCACCATGGCCGAGTATTTCCGCGACGAGGAGCATCGCGACGTGCTGCTGCTCATCGACAATATCTTCCGCTTCATTCAGGCCGGTATGGAGGTCTCCGGGCTGATGGGCCAGATGCCCTCGCGCCTCGGCTATCAGCCCACCATGGGCACCGAGCTGGCCGGGTTGGAAGAGCGCATCGCCAACACCGATACCGGCGCCATCACCTCGATCCAGGCGGTCTATGTGCCGGCGGACGATTTTACCGACCCGGCCGCGGTGCATACCTTCTCCCATCTCTCCGCCTCTATCGTGTTGTCGCGCAAGCGGGCGAGCGAGGGACTGTTCCCCGCCATCGACCCGCTCCAATCCAGCTCCAAGATGACGACGCCGGGCATCGTAGGCGAACGCCACTATGCCTTGGCGCGGGCGATCCGCCGTACCTTGGCCCAATACGCGGAGCTCAAAGACATCATTGCGATGCTCGGCCTGGAGCAACTCTCGCCCGCGGACCGCAATCTGGTCGCCCGTGCGCGCCGCCTGGAGCGCTTCCTGACCCAGCCCTTTTTTACCACCGAGCAATTCACCGGCCTCCCCGGCAAGCTCGTGAGCCTCGCGGACGCGCTGGACGGCTGCGAACGCATCTTGAACGATGAGTTCAAGGACCTGCCGGAGGCCGCCCTGTATATGATCGGGTCCGTGAATGAGGCCAAGGCAAAGGCGCAGATGCGGGAGAAGGCGCCATGAATCTCAAGGTGCTCCTGCCATTCCAGGTGTTCGCCGATCGGAGCGGCGTGACGCGCATCGTCGCGGAGACGCGCGAGGGTTCCTTCGGGCTCTTGCCGCACCGGCTCGACTGCGTCGCGGCGCTGGCCCCCGGCATCCTGACCTACGCCACCGACGCCGATGGCGAGGTCTATCTCGCCGTGGACGAAGGGGTGCTGGTCAAGACCGGTCCTAACGTACTGGTCTCGGTCCGCCGGGCGATCGGCGGCACTGACCTCGGCCAATTGCGCGCGGCGGTTGAGCAGGAGTTTCTGACCCTGGACGCGCAGGAGCAGGGCCTGCGCGCGGTCATGGCAAAACTGGAAACGGGCGT
The DNA here is from genome assembly GCF_903828115.1 of uncultured Thiodictyon sp. Taxonomy (GTDB): domain Bacteria; phylum Pseudomonadota; class Gammaproteobacteria; order Chromatiales; family Chromatiaceae; genus Thiodictyon. The sequence goes on from NZ_CAIKKU010000490.1 coordinate 20,052, forward strand.
TCTGCGCCGGTTTATGAGCCTTCAACATGAATGACGATCCGCTCGGTAGACGCTCGCACACCGGTCCAGACCTCGCCGACACGGTCGGCGCCAAGGCCGCGCGCAAGCTCAAGGCACAACGCAACCCGACGCCGGGGGTCTGGTTCGGGCTCGGCATGATGGGATTGATCGGTTGGTCGGTGGTCGTGCCGACACTGCTCGGCGCGGCGCTTGGACTCTGGATCGACAAGCAGTTCCCGGGCACCCACTCCTGGGCGCTGGCGCTCCTGGTGGGCGGATTGACGCTCGGCTGCTTCAACGCCTGGCATTGGGTGGCCAAGGAGGAGCGGGCCATGCGGGAAGAGCAGGAGGGGCGCGATGAATGAGCCGCTGGCGCTCGGGTTGGCGGTGGTCGCGGGGCTGCTGCTCGGGGCGGTCTTTTTCGGCGGTCTGTGGTGGACGCTGCACAAGGGCCTTCAGTCCCCGCGACCGGGTCGGTGGCTCTTGGGCAGCCTGGTGCTGCGCACTGGTATCGTACTGGCCGGGTTTTATCTGGTCGGCGCGGGTCATTGGGAGCGGATGCTTGCGTGTCTGCTCGGATTCGTGATCGCCCGCCTGGCCCTGACCCGGGTGGCCGCGCGCCCCGCTGCGGTCATTCGCGCGGCAAGCACCCAGGAGGCAAACCGTGGACTTGAGTCCTGATCAGACGATCTTCTGGCACTACGGGTTCATCAAGCTCAATGCCACCATTGCGTTCACTTGGGGCTTGATGTTCGTGCTCGCCCTGGGCTCCAAGCTCATCACGCGCAAGCTCTCCACCGAGCTGACCCGCTCGCGCTGGCAGAACCTGCTGGAGATCCTCGTCACGGGCATCGAACGGCAGATCGAGGAGGTCGGGCTGCGCCAACCAAGGCAGTATCTCGGCTTTCTCGGCACCCTCTTCCTGTTCGTCGCCGCAGCGGCCCTGGCCACGGTCATCCCCGGCTATGAACCGCCGACGGGCTCGCTCTCGACCACGACGGCACTGGCGCTCTGTGTCCTCGTGGCCGTGCCCGCCTTCGGCATCGCCGACCAGGGACTGGCCGGCTATCTGAAATCCTACATGGAGCCGACCTTCATGATGCTGCCATTCAACATCATCAGCGAGGTCTCACGGACCCTGGCCCTGGCGGTGCGTCTGTTCGGCAACATGATGAGCGGCGCGATGATCATTGCCATCCTGCTCACCATCACGCCCTTCCTCTTCCCGATCCTCATGACGGCGCTGGGGCTGCTCA
>NZ_CAIKKU010000491.1 GCF_903828115.1 uncultured Thiodictyon sp.
GCGGTGGCGGGCGGCGATCTGGGTAAGAAGATCACCGTCGACGCCAAGGGCGAGATCCTGGAACTCAAGAACACCATCAACATCATGGTGGATCAACTGTCCACCTTCGCCTCGGAGGTCACGCGCGTCGCGCGTGAGGTGGGCACCGACGGCAAGCTCGGCGGCCAGGCCGAGGTCAAGGGGGTGGCCGGCACCTGGAAGGACCTGACCGAGAACGTCAACATGCTGGCCGCCAACCTCACCGGCCAGGTCCGCAACATCGCCGAGGTGACCACCGCGGTGGCCCAGGGCGACCTTGGTAAGAAGATCACGGTCGAGGCGCGCGGCGAGATCCTCGACGTGAAGAACACCGTCAACATCATGGTCGATCAGCTCTCCACCTTCGCCTCGGAGGTCACGCGCGTGGCGCGCGAGGTGGGCGTGGACGGCAAGCTCGGCGGTCAGGCGGCGGTGCCCGGGGTGGCCGGCACCTGGAAAGACCTGACCCAAAATGTGAACATGCTGGCCGCCAACCTCACCGGCCAGGTGCGCAACATCGCCGATGTGACCACCGCGGTGGCGCGCGGTGACCTGGGCAAGAAGATCACGGTCGAGGCGATGGGCGAGATCCTGGAGCTCAAGAGCACCATCAACACCATGGTGGACCAGCTTTCCACCTTTGCCTCGGAGGTGACGCGCGTGGCGCGCGAGGTGGGCACCGACGGCAAGCTCGGCGGCCAGGCCGCGGTGCCGGGCGTGGCGGGCACCTGGAAGGACCTGACCGACAACGTGAATTCCATGGCCTCCAACCTCACCGGCCAGGTCCGCAACATCGCCGAGGTGACGGTGGCCGTGGCCAACGGCGACCTGTCGCGCAAGATCATGGTCGACGTGCGCGGCGAGTTCCTGCAACTGAAAGAGACCATCAACACCATGGTGGACCAGTTGCGCTCATTCGCCTCGGAGGTCACGCGCGTGGCGCGCGAGGTCGGCATGGAGGGTCGCCTGGGCGGCCAGGCCTATGTGACCGGCGTCTCCGGCACCTGGAAGGACCTGACCGAGAGCGTGAACATGCTCGCCGCCAACCTCACCAGCCAGGTGCGCAACATCGCCCAGGTGACCACCGCGGTGGCCAACGGCGACCTCGGCAAGAAGGTGACAGTGGACGTGAAGGGCGAGATCCTGGAGCTGAAGAACACCGTCAACACCATGGTGGACCAGCTCAACTCATTCGCCGCCGAGGTCACGCGCGTGGCGCGCGAGGTGGGCACCGAGGGCAAGCTGGGCGGCCAGGCGCAGGTGCGCGGCGTGTCCGGTACCTGGAAGGACCTGACCGACAACGTGAACTTCATGGCCGCCAACTTGACCGGCCAGGTCCGCGGCATCGCCAAGGTGGTGACCGCCGTGGCCAACGGGGATCTGAAGAAGCGGCTCACGGTGGAGGCCAAGGGCGAGATCGCGGACCTGGCGGACACCATCAACGGCATGACCGAGACCCTGGCGCTCTTCGCCGACCAGGTCACCTCGGTGGCGCGCGAGGTGGGGGTCGAGGGCAAGCTCGGCGGCCAGGCCAATGTGCCGGGTGCCGCCGGTACCTGGAAGGACCTGACCGACAACGTCAACGGCCTGGCGGCCAATCTCACCAGCCAGGTGCGCGCCATCGCCGGTGTGGCCACCGCCGTGACCAAGGGCGACCTCACCCGTTCGGTCATGGTGGAGGCCAAGGGCGAGGTGGCGGAGCTCAAGGACAATGTCAACGAGATGATCCGCAACCTGCGCGAGACCACCAACCAGAACTCCGAGCAGGACTGGCTCAAGACCAATCTGGCCAAGTTCACCCGCGTCCTGCAGGGTCAGCGCGACCTCATCACCGTCTCCAAGGCCGTGCTCTCCGAACTCGCCCCGCTGGTGAGCGCCCAGCACGGGGTCTTCTATATCTTCGACGAGCCCGAGGGCGGCGAGGCCCGGCTCAAGATGCTGTCCTCCTATGCCTATAAGGAGCGCAAGAACATCGCCAAGGAATGGCGGATCGGCGAGGGGTTGATCGGGCAGTGCGCCTACGAGAAGCAGCGCATCCTGCTCACCAATGTCCCGGACGACTATGTCCAGATCACCTCGGGGCTGGGTCAGGCCCTGCCGCTCAACATCGTGGTCCTGCCGGTCGTGTTCGAGGGCCGGGTCAAGGCCATCATCGAACTCGCCTCCTTCGAGCGCTACTCCGCCACCCACCAGGCCTTCCTCGATCAGCTCGCCGAGTCTATCGGCATCGTGCTGAACACCATCGAGGCCAACATGCGCACGGAGGAACTGCTCAAGCAGTCGCAGTCGCTCGCCAACGAGCTGCAGAGCCAGCAGGAGGAGTTGCGCCACACCAACGACGCGCTGGGGGACAAGGCGCGCCTGCTGGAGGAGCAGAAGGTGGAGGTCGAGACCAAGAACCGCGAGGTGGAGCAGGCCAAGGCGGCGGTCGAGGAAAAGGCCGAGCAACTTGCCCTGTCGTCGAAATACAAGTCCGAGTTCCTCTCCAACATGTCGCACGAGCTGCGCACGCCGCTCAACAGCCTGCTGATTCTCGCCCAGCAGCTCAGCGACAACCCCCACCAGCACCTGGACCCGCGCGAGGTGGAGTACGCCCGCACCATCCACTCCGCTGGGGATGACCTGCTGGCCCTGATCAACGAGATACTGGACCTGTCCAAGATCGAGTCCGGCACCGTCTCGCTGGATCTCGCGCCCGTCGCCTTCGCGGCCCTGCGCGACCAGCTCGACCGGACCTTCCGCCATGTGGCGCAGGGCAAGGGGCTCGGCTTCGCGGTCACCCTGGCGCCCGACCTGCCCCCAACGCTGGACACGGACGACCAGCGGTTGCTGCAGGTCATGAAGAACCTGCTCTCCAACGCCTTCAAGTTCACCGAGCGGGGGCAGGTGACGGTCCAGGTGGCGCACGCCACCGCCGGCTGGAGCGCCGACCGCGACCTGCTGAACCACGCGGCCGCGGTCTTTGCCTTCACCGTGGCGGACACCGGCATCGGCATCCCGCCCGACCGGCAGCGCATCGTCTTCGAGGCCTTCCAGCAGGCCGATGGTTCCACCGCCCGCAAGTACGGCGGCACCGGGCTGGGGCTCTCCATCAGCCGCGAGATCGCACTCTTGCTGGGCGGCGAACTGCGGCTGGTGCGTAGCCACGTGGGCGAGGGCAGCGTGTTCGTGCTCTATGTCCCGCAACACCACGGCGCCGGCAGTCGGGGTGAGCCTCAGTGGGCGCGGCCGGTGGCCGCGATGAGTCAAGTCGAAGGGCCCGCCCTGAGCCATGCCGCAGCGTCAGCCCTGAGCCCAGTCGAAGGGACGAGTTCGGCCGTGCAGGCGCTGCGTGACGCAGAGGTGGCGGACGATCTGGCCACGCTCCAGCCGGGCGACCGGGTCCTGCTGATCGTCGAGGACGCCCCGGCCTTCGCCCAGATCCTCCTCGAGTTGGCGCATGAGCATGGGTTCAAGGGAATCGTCGCGACGCGCGGCGCCCAGGCCATGGACCTGGCACGGCACTACAAACCCGATGCCATCACGCTGGATATCCGCATCCCGGACATGTACGGCTGGACCATACTCGACCTGCTCAAGCACGACCCGGAGCTGCGCCACATCCCGGTGGACGTGATCACGGTGGAGGAGGATGTGCAGCGCGGCCTGCAACTGGGCGCCTTCCAGTTCCTGACCAAACCGGTGGACCGCGCGCAACTCGACGCGGCCCTGGAAGCCATCCGCACGCTGCTGAGCAAAAAGGTGAAAAACCTGCTGCTGGTGGTCGCCGACCTGGCCCAGCAGAAGGTCATCGCCGAGCTGCTCGGCAACGACGACGTGATCATTCAGGAGGCCGCCACCGGCAAGGCGGGCCTCACGGCGATGCGCAAGAAGAACTTCGACTGTGTGGTGGTGGGGGCCCAGCTCCCTGACATGAGCGGTCCCGAGTTCATCGCGGCGGTGCGCAAGAACAAGAACAAGACCCTGGCCGGCGTGCCGGCGGTGATCTACAGCAGTGAGCCGTTGAGCGAGGCCGAGCGCGCCGCGCTGGAGCGGCTCGCCGGCACCGGCCCGGTGAAGGCCGTCGCCACACCCGGGCGTCTGCTCGACCAGACCGCGCTCTTCCTGCACCGGGTGCTCGCGGCCCTGCCGACGGAGAAGCGCCAGTTGCTGGAGGAGGGCGGACCGGCGGTCACCCTGGCCGGCAAGACGGTGCTGATCGTCGATGACGACGTGCGCAACATCTTCGCACTCACCGCCGCCCTGGAGCGCCATGACATGAAGGTGCTGTCGGTGGAGGGCGGGCGTGCCGCCATCGATCTCCTCCAGGCCCGGCCCGAGGTGGACATCGTCCTGATGGACATCATGATGCCGGACATGGACGGGTACGCGACCATGCGCGAGATCCGCACCCTGGAGCCATTCAAAGACCTGCCGATCATCGCCTTGACCGCCAAGGCCATGCCCGGCGACCGCGACCGCTGTATCGCGGCCGGTGCCTCGGTCTATCTCAGTAAACCGGTCAATGTCGAGAACCTCACGGCGCTGATGCGGGTGTGTTTGGCGCGATGACTGACATCCCCATCCCGGCTTCATGCCGGATGGGGCATTCGCCCCGTCCGGAACCTCTCGACGTTGCTGCAACGCCAACGATTGCCGACCGGCTCCCAACGTTCGGGACGGGGTTGCAAACCCCGTCCCGCGGGGGGGGGGGGTGACGCAAGTGATTGACCTCGACATCCCCGTCAGCATTCTGCTGGTGGACGACAATCCGGCCAAGCTCACGGCCCTGGAGGCGGTGCTCATCGGTCTGAACCTGGAGATCGTCACGGCCCCCTCGGGTACCGAGGCCCTGCGCCACTTGCTGCGGCAGGATTTCGCCGTCGTGTTGCTGGACGTGAACATGCCGATCCTGGACGGCTTCGAGACCGCCGTCATGATCCGTTCCCGGCCCCGCTCCGAGCAACTGCCGATCATCTTCATTACCGCCGAGCGGCTGACCGATGAGGCGCGTCTTCAGGGCTATGCGCTCGGCGCGGTGGATTACATCCTGAGCCCGGTGTTGCCCGAGATCCTGCGCGCCAAGGTCAAGGTCTTCGCCGACCTGTATCGGTTGCGCTATCTCTTTGGCCTGCAATTTGAATTGGGCAATATCGGTATCGCCGTCGCGGCCCCCGATACCAGCTTGTTTTTTGCCAATCCGAAGTGTTGTGAGATGCTGGGCTATAGTGCGGACGAGTTGCAGCAACGCACCTGGGTTGAACTGACCCACCCCGACGATGTGGCCGCCGACCTGCCGTACTACCAGCGCCTGCTGAGCGGTGCCATCGACCGCTATGAGTTGGACAAACGTTTCATCCGCAAGGACGGCGCGATCACCCATGCCCGACTCACCGTCGCCTGCCATCGCAACGCCGGCCGCGTCCAGTTCCTGGTGGCCGGGTTGCTGGACATCAACGAGCGTAAACGTACCGAAGAGGAGCTGAAACTGGCCGCGCTCTTGTATCAGAACAGCACCGAGGGCGTCACGGTTAGCGACGCTGACGGCACCATCCTCGATGTCAATCCGGCCTTCACCCGAATCACCGGTTACCCGGCCGCCGAGGTCATCGGCAAGAATCCCCGGGTGCTCCAGTCCGGGCGCCACGATCCGGGCTTCTATCAGGCGCTGTGGCGGGCACTCACTACCACCGGGCACTGGCAGGGCGAGATCTGGAACAAGCGCAAGAACGGCGAGGTCTATGTCGGCTGGCTGACCATCAACACCATTGGCGACGCGGCTGGCGCGCCCTATCGCCGGGTGGCGCAGTTTTCGGACATCACCGAGAAAAAGCAGGCCGAGCAGCTGATCTGGCACCAGGCCAATTTCGACCACCTGACCCAGTTGCCGAACCGCCGCCTGTTCGCTGACCGGCTGGCGCAGGAGATCAAAACGGCCGCCCGCACCAAGGTACCGCTGGCCCTGTTGTTCATCGATCTGGACCGCTTCAAGGAAATCAATGATACCTTGGGCCACGAGATGGGTGACCTGCTGCTCACAGAGGCCGCACGGCGCCTGCGCTCTTGTGTGCGCGAGGTCGATACCGTGGCGCGCCTGGGCGGGGATTAGTTCACCGCCATCCTGGGCCGCTTGAATGACCTGGACGGGGCCGACCGCACCGCGGCGGCCATCCTGCGGGAACTGGCGGAGCCCTTTGAATTGGGGGTGGCCTCGGTTCAGATCTCTGCCAGCATCGGCATCGCCTATTATGCGCATGACGGCAGCGGGATCGAGGCCCTGCTCGCCAATGCCGACCAGGCCATGTACGAGGCCAAGCGCCAGGGGCGCAATCGCTACTGCTGCTTTCACGAGGCCGCACCTGCCGCCGATGGGTCAACACCGCCGCCGGACCCTGCTTAAGTAACGAGTCAGGAACAAGTTAAACACAATCGTTGTCGTTGTCGTTGTCGTTGTCGTTGTCGTTGTCGTAATCGTAATCGGAGAAGCGATGCAACGTGGCGTGTGAGAGAATCCGGGGCACGACGATAAACTCGACA
>NZ_CAIKKU010000492.1 GCF_903828115.1 uncultured Thiodictyon sp.
GCGTGCGGGGCGGCGTAGTCAGGGCTTCCAGCCCTGACTGTTTCAGCCCCGACACCGTCAGGCCAGGATGGCCTGACTACGCACTTTCACGGTAAAGCCGCTCCCACAGCGTCGCTGCGGGACTTTGTACGGTGAAGTGACCCCACTCAACGCCGGGCCTCGATCCGGCACCACTGAACGGAGCGACCGATGCAATTCGCCACCCTGCTCGCCGGGCTCGATCGGCCGGCCCTGGCCTGGGCCGTCGATGGCCTGGGCCTCACGCTGCTGATCGCCTACCACCTGTATCTGCGGCGCGTCTTTCAACGGGAGCCGGAGCGGACCTATCGCGGCCGCTCCAACCGGCTGCGCCGGGCCTGGGTCGCGACGGTGCGCGCCGGCGACCGGGATATCCTGGCCGTCCAGACCCTGCGCAATTGGGTGATGTCCGCGACCCTTTTCGCCTCCACCGCCATCGTGATCGCGCTCGGTGTCGTCGGGGTGGCCTTCGACCGGCTCGACCTGGGCGGCCTGTCGCAGTCGCTGAGCCTGGCGCCGAGCGGTCCGGACCTGGTGCGCTTCAAGCTGCTGGTGCTCGCGGCCATCTTCGCCGGCGCCTTCCTGCATTTCGCCCTGGCGCTGCGCTATTACAACCACACCGGCTTTCTGATCAACCTGGCACCGGAGCACTTCACCGGCTCCGGTGTCGACCAGGTTGCCGACACCCTCAATCGTGCCGGCGGCCACTACCACCTCGGTACCCGCGGCTTTCTGCTGGCGATCCCGTTCGTGCTCTGGCTGATCGGGCCGGACTGGTTTCTGGCCGGTGTCGCCGTCTGCCTGGTGCTGTTGTATCGCTTCGACTTTCTGGTCGACGGTGAGCCCGCGCGGGCGGCGGCGGCCCCCGGTGCATTCGACCTCGGCGACCCCTTCGCCCTGCAGGGCGACGCGGTCCTGCACGCCCTGCACAGCACGGTGGACGGCCTGAGTACCGCCGAGGCGGCGAAGCGGCTCGCGGCCGTCGGTCCGAATCGGCTGCCGAGCCCGCCGAAGGACGGACCGATCAAGCGATTCTTAAAGCACTTCAACGATATCCTGATCTATATCCTGATCGCCGCCGCCGCCGCGACGGCGCTCAAGGGTTACTGGATCGACACCTGGGTGATCCTCGCGGTGGTGGTCATCAACGCCATCATCGGCTTCATCCAGGAGGGGCGGGCCGAGGACGCCCTGGAGGGCATCCGCAAGATGCTCTCGCTGCACGCCCACAGCCGCCGCGGCGGGCACTGGGTGGAGGTCGAGTCGGCCGACCTGGTCCCCGGCGACATCGTGCGCCTGCGCGCCGGCGACCGGGTGCCGGCGGACCTGCGCCTGCTCGAGGCGGTGAATCTGCGCATCGAGGAATCCGCCCTGACCGGCGAGTCGGTGCCGAGCACCAAGGGCAGCGACCCGGTGGACGACGCGGCCGGGATCGGCGATCGGCACGGGATGGCCTACTCGGGCACCCTGGTGGCGGCCGGGCAGGGCACCGGGGTGGTGACCGCCACCGGACCCCACACCGAGTTGGGCCGGATCAACCGGATGATCGCGGAGGTCGAAACCCTGGACACCCCGCTGACCCGGCAGATGACCGCCTTCGGCCGGGTGCTCTCGGTGATCATCCTGGGGATGGCCGTGGCGATGGTCCTGATCGGCTGGTTCCTGCACAGCTTCGGGGTCGAAGAACTGATGATGGCGACCATCGGCTTCGCCGTGGCCGCCATCCCGGAGGGCCTGCCGGCGATCATGACCATTACGCTCGCGCTCGGCGTCCAGGAGATGGTGCGGCGCAACGCCATCACCCGCAAACTCCCGGCGGTCGAGACCTTAGGTTCGGTCACCGTGGTGTGCTCGGACAAGACCGGCACCCTCACCCGCAACGAGATGACGGCCCGCCATGTCGTCACCCCGGTGGACCAGTATGACGCGGCCGGGATCGGCTATGCCCCGGAAGGGCACCTGTCGCTCCACGGGCAGCCGATCGCGGTCGCGGCCCACCCGGACCTGCGGGCACTGATCGAGGTCATGGCGGTCTGCAACGACGCCGAGATCGCCGAGGAGGACGGTCACTGGCGGGTCATCGGCGAGCCGACCGAGGGGGCCCTGCGCACCCTGGCCCACAAGGCCGATTTCGCCGCCGCGGACTACCCGCGCCTGGCCGTCGTGCCCTTCGACTCCGATCTGAAGTTCATGGCCACGCTGAACCGCTTGCCCGGGGGCGGCCGGCGCATCCTGATGAAGGGCGCGCCCGACCGGCTGCTCGATCGCTGCGCCGGCCAACGCGGCGCTGACGGCGCCGTGGAGCCGCTGGACCGCGCCTTCTGGGAGGGCTGGATCGACCGACTCAGCGCCCAAGGGCTGCGGGTGCTGGCCGCCGCGAGCCGCGAGGTCGAGGCGGACCAGGACGACCTGGGCGTCGCCGATGTGGAGCAGGGGATGGTGTTGCTGGGCCTGGTCGGCATCATCGACCCGCCGCGACCCGAGGCGATCACGGCCATCGCCGCCTGCCGCCAGGCCGGCATCGCGGTGAAGATGATCACCGGCGACCACGCCGGCACCGCCAGCGCCATCGGCCGCGAGATGGGCATCACCACGGACGATCGCGCCATCACCGGGGCCGAACTGGAGGCCGCCAGCGACGCGCAACTGCAAACCATCGTCGCTGAGTACGCCATCTTCGCCCGCACCAGCCCCGAGCATAAGCTGCGGCTGGTCCAGGCCCTGCAGGCCAATGGCGAGGTGGTGGCGATGACCGGCGACGGGGTCAACGACGCCCCGGCGCTCAAGCGCGCCGATGTGGGCATCGCCATGGGCATCAAGGGGACCGAGGCGACCAAGGAGGCGGCCGAGATCGTGCTGGCGGACGACAACTTCGCCTCGATCGAACGCGCCATCGAGGAAGGCCGCACCATCTACGACAACCTTCAGAAATCGATCCTGTTCCTGCTGCCGACCAACGGCGCCCAGGCCCTGGTCATCCTGGCCGCGGTCCTGTTCGGCTTCACCCTGCCGCTGGCGCCGGTGCAGATCCTCTGGGTCAACATGGTGACCGCGGTGACCCTGTCCCTGGCCCTGGCCTTCGAGCCCGCCGAACCCGGGGTCATGAGCCGACCGCCGCGGCGCCCGGGCGCGCCCATCCTGGGCTGGTATTTCATCTGGCGCATCGCGCTCGTCTCGGTGCTGATCGGTGTGGCCACCACCGCCGTCTTTCTCTTCGAGGAGGGGCGCGGCTATTCGGTGGCGGCGGCGCAGACCATGGCCGTCAATACGCTTGCATTCGGGCAGTTGTTCTTCCTGTTCAACAGCCGCTTCCTGCACGCCTCCAGCCTGCGGGTCGGTCTGTGGTTCACCAACCGCGTGGTCTGGCTGGCCGTCGGCGTATTGGTCCTGTTGCAACTCCTGTTCGTCTATGCCCCGTTCCTGAATCGCTGGTTCCACACCGCGCCCCTGGCCCCGCGCGACTGGTTGTTGCCGGTCGGCATCGGCGTCGCCATCTTCCTGGTGGTCGAGTTGGAGAAGGCCGTGGTGCGGTGGGTGGCGACCCCGGGAGGGCCGCGGCCTAGTGCCTGAGAGCCGGCGCCGTGGCGCCCGGTGTCACGCCAAGCCCGGAGATTGCATGTGCTGCCGGGAAGGGGTGTTCTCGCCGCTTGGCCGTAGCGACCCCGTCCGTGTTAAGCTCTTTAGCGATAGTCGTGTCGGCACTTCCACCAATGCAGCGACGGCCGAGGTGCCCCTCAAGTCCGCGGCTGCGACGTGATCGGATGCGAGCGCGAACACAGGCCGGGCGGACATCCGTAACGCCGGCCATGATCATAACTCCGGCCAGCGGCGCTCGGTCCGCACAGCGGACCCAACGGTAAACCGGCGCTCCGTAGGGTCCGCTGTGCGGACCAACGGCCTCGCGGTGAGCCTGGTGGCCGGAATCCTGACCAAGGCCCGTAACGCCCTGCCGAGCATCTGCTTGACGGTGTAACTCGACTATTGCAACTTAGTCGTCATGCGGGATGCCGGGATCAGCCGCTTCGCCAGCCTTGGAGCGCATCATGCCTGTTGCCTTGCGACTCGATGGAATCAAGTTCTTCTTTTACACCAATGAGGGCCGTCCGCGCGAACAAGCGCACGTCCATGTCAGGAGCGGTGGAGCGGAGGCCAAGTTCTGGCTCTTGCCCCAGGTCCAGCTCGCACGCAATGACGGGTTCGATGCCCGGACACTTCGCCAGATCGCCGGCATGGTCGGAGACCATCGTGAACTCCTGGAGAAAGCCTGGAATGAACATTTCGCCTAAGAGCGTCAACTGCGACGAAAACAACCTGTGGGTCGAGTTGAACGACGGGCGTACGCTCGGCGTCCCCCTGGCCTGGTTCCCGCGCCTGCTTGCCGCGAGTCCGGCAGAGCGGGCAGCCTATGAGATCAGTCCGCGGGGCATCCACTGGGATGTGTTGGACGAGGACATTTCAGTCGAGGGATTGCTGGCAGGTCTGGCTGACATCCGTGAGCTTGACCGCAAGGTAGCATGATCCCACGGGCCGGTACGGACATTGAACCCTGGTACGTCACCTATTTCCCGTCTCAATGGCAAAGACCACAGCACGCGATGGCAACGACTGACGGACCACCCACGATGCAGGACCAGGAGCGTTTGGAGCGCCTGGGGAGCAATCGCCGGCAGGCGACAGAGTTGCGGCAGCAGATCGAGGAATTGGCGCGGCGCCTGGAACGGCTCGACCGAGACACGGCGCGGCTTCTGGCGGGCTTCGTCGTCCCCGCCTACCGGGACTGGCAGCCGCGTCCGGGCGCTACCGCCTTCTATGTGGATGCCCTGGAGGGCATCTATTTCCAGGTCGTAGTCCACGAGGTCCGCGGCACCTATGTGCGTACCCGGGCGGCATCGCCGAATCACTCCGCTTACTATTCGGTGATGCTCGATCACCCTGCCGACCAATACGAGCGGTCGGGCTGCATCGTGCCGCCGGCGCTGTTCGACCTCCTGCGCTACCGGTTGCCCCTGCGGGTGGCGCCGTTCGTCTAGCGCCGGTTCTGGGGACAGTTTACGGCGCCAGTTCCGGGGATAGTTTACTCAATTGCGTCTGCCGCAGAGTATGAAATAAGTAAACTGTCCCCGGAATTGCCCAATGACTTCGCGCAGGCCTTGATCATCGCTCCGGCCAGCCGAGGCACCGGCCGGCTGGAGTCCAAGGCTTCAGCCTTGGATCGGCAGGCCAAGGCTGAAGCCTTGGACTCCAAATGAGCAAGCGCTGGCCGGAACGATGATCAAGGCCCCGCTGCGCCTCGGCCCACACCACCTCGGGCACCAGCACCGACGGGAAGTCGCAGAGCAGGCGGAGCGAGTCCAGCTCGTCCAGGTGAATCAAGGGTCCGGCATCGCAAACGACCACACGGGCGATGCGGCTATCCGTCGCCACGCAGACCCCACTCGAGATCCTCACGAACGAACGCCTCGCTCAGCTCCGCGCTGTGCGAACTCAAGTAGCGACGCAGTGCGTCGATGAGGATCTCGTCGAGGTCGTTCGCCCAGCCGTCGCGGATCAGGATCGCCGCCTGCTGTGCCAAGCGATCGGGGATATCGGCTTGAATGGATGTCGTCATGGCTGGTTCGGTCGATGCGCTCGGCGACCAAGTGAAGAACAAGGGTAACCGATGTGATAAGGGAAAGTAACCAGCCCACACGCGCATTGAGGGCGTCCGGGCCGCCCGGCTAGCTGGGTCTCCCGCCAGGCGGAATCCGCTGTCACCGCGGCGAGACTGCACGGGTATTCACCAACTGATGCTCAAGCTGCTGGTCCAGGGCGAGGCCGATTGCGCCCAGGGGCGAACCATCGCCCAGGAGGACCTCTTCGGCGATCTACGTCGGGAACTCGCCGGCCCCAGAGCAGACGACGCGGTCTAGCACCCGTGGCTCGGAGAAGGGTCGACTGGTCCGCACAATCGGTAC
>NZ_CAIKKU010000493.1 GCF_903828115.1 uncultured Thiodictyon sp.
CCCCCCGGCCGCGACGGATATCACCCCTATGATCAAGCCCGGCGCGCATCACCAGGGTTGCGTTTCTGCGCCAATGGCCTTGCGCGTTCAAGGTGCCGTCCCCTCTGCCGCCGTGTCAAGCAAGAGCCGCTCGTAACGCCCGGCGATCGATTCCCAGTCGAATGCCTGCAGGCAGCGTTGTCGGGCGGCCGCGGCCAGCCGATGGCGGCGCTGCGGATCATCCAGCAGCGCGATGATGGCGTTCGCCAGGGCGATCGGATCGCCCGGGGGCACCAGCAAGGCCTCCACGTCGTTGCGGATGACCTCGCCAAAGGCCGCGACCTCGCCGCAGACGATCGGGCAGCCGCAGCCGATGGCCTCCAGGGGGACCAGCGGAAAGCCCTCCTGGTCGCCGCCGGCGGCGACGATGAAGGGCGCGACGAACAGGGCGGCGCGGCGATAGAGTGGGGGCAGGTCCGACTGCGCGACCATGCCGAGCAGGTCCACCTGGCCGCCGATGCCGGCCACGGCGCACAGGTGTCTGATCTTGCCTTCCAGCGGGCCGCCGCCGGCGATGATCAGGCGGGTTTGCGGATGGCGCGCCAATACCGCCGGCAGTGCCTGTAACAGGAGCGGCAGGCCCTTTTTTTCCACCAGGCGGCCGACAAACAGCAATTCGTACGCCTGCCGCTCAATCCGCGGGTCCGGCGTGAAACGCCGCTGCATGTCCACGCCCATGGGGATGACCGCCACCTTCGCGGCGCTGATCCCCATAGCCAGCACTTGCGCGCGCATCGCCGCGCTGACCACGCTGACCATGGCGCTGGCGTTCATCGCGATCCGCTTTACCCAAGCGAACACCGGACCCCGCAGTGCAAAGAGGTCTCCGCCATGGGAGGTGCAGACCAGGGGCAGCCGGCGGCGCGCGGACCAGCGGGCCAGCACCGCGGTCAGACCCTGGGGGATCAGCCAATGGGCATGAATCACGTCGAATTCCTGTCGCCGCAGCAGGCGGTGCAGTGCCCACCATTGGCCGAGAAGGAAGGGCGGCACCAGAAAATAGTTGAAGGGGTTGGTGCGCAGCCGATTGAGTATGCCGCCGCCATGGGTCGCCAGGCGCTCCCAGCGCGCAATGAAATAGGGAAAGCGAATGACCTGCAAGGCATCCATGCACTCATGCTCCAGACTGCCGGGCGCCCGCGGGGCCAACACGGTGACGGCGAAGCGGTCAGTCAGACGGCGGGACAACTCGTAGACAAAGGGCGGCTCATGGTCGTCGCGCCAGCGTGGGAAGGTCGAGGTGAGGACCAGGAGGCGGGGCTTGGGGGCGTCGATCATAGCGGCTGCGCGATCCTGGTTCAGGGGGGCGTCGAAACAGTCAGGGCGGGGCGAATGCCCCGTCCGCGCTGGGGGTGAGGCACTAAGCCACGCCGGGCCACTACCGTTCAAGACGCGGGCGGGCGGGACTGTGGAGGCTGGCCGCCGAGCAGCGCATCCAGGGTCGCGGCCTGGAATATGCCGTCCAGCCAGGTGTCCAGTTGGCCGAGGGTCGCGGCGTCGATACGTGACTGCGCCCAAGGCGGCAGATCACCAAAACGGATCCGGAGCAGGCGTTTCAGCGCATCGGTTTTGCCTTCCAGCTTGCCCGTCTGCTCGCCTTCCAGCTTGCCTTCCCGCTTGCCTTTCCGCTCACCTTCCCGCAAGCCTTCCCGCTTCCACTTCTGCGTCCACTCGTCAACGTGTTCTGAAAGCATCGTCTCGACCTCCCCTAAATCGTGCAGTTGCGGCAAATTCTCGCCCGGCAGCAGGCGCCGTAGCAAGACCCGTGCAAACCAGACCGTCAGCGCGCGCCGCAGGCTGGCGTAGCGCGGACCCTGCAACCGGGCGCCGAGTCGGCTCAGGATCGGGCGGAGCGCCTCAGGGCCCTCGGCGGCCAGGGTTTCCAGCCGCACCAGTTCGGCCGCCACACTGGTCGCCTGTTCCAGCGTTTCCTCCCCAATGCGGCCCTCATCGATCAAATGATAGCGTTGCTGGGGCCGATAGCGGGCCAGGGCGGTGGGCAGCGGGACGATCAACTCGGCGATGTCACGCGCGGCCGTCCACCGCCCGCTGCCGTTGTAGAGCACCAGCGGAAACACCGGCGGCAGGCGCTGACCCGCCGCCACGGCCCCGCTCTTGATCAGGTCCTGATACAGCAGCCCGGTGTACACCATGATCCGCACCGCCATCCAGGGGTCGATCTGGCTTTGGAACTCGATCAGCAGATACACATAGAGCCATTCCCCGGCCACCCGCACCCGCCAGATAATGTCGTCCTCACGCTCGCGCAGATCGTCGGTGACATAGCTGCCGCCCTGCTTCTCCAGGGTGCTGAAGTCGATCAGCGCCAGCCAGTCCTCTTGCACGAAGTCGCGCAGCAGGCCCTCGACCATCTCGGGATGGGAGAACAGGTGTTTGTAGGAGCCGTCCTGCGGCGCCCGAGCCCGCTGTGCGGACCGGCGCGCACGGGGACGCTGGCGTGGGGGGCGGGGCATGGCGGTTGGGCGCACCGGCCGTTCGGCTAGCTGGGGGTGTGATCACAGTGTTGCACGGGCGGGTCCACCGGGCAACGGCGGCGATGCTGAAATTCAGCGCCTTTGGGGGCCTATCGGGAAACCTGACCGATAGGGTTACACGCGGACTTCAGCCTCGATCAAGATTCCGGCCACTTGGGCTTGCCGGGTGCGTAGTCAGGCCATCTTGGCCTGACACTGTCAGGGCTGGAAGCCCTGACTACGCACGCCGCTGCCCGGGATTACGATCAAGGCTCGGACTTAAAAAGGTTCCGGACGGGGCGCATGCCCGGTCCGGCCCGGGTTTAAACGTTTTCCCCGGACCGGCCGACCCGTATCAGCGCTCGGCGCCGGAGTGGACGCGGGATCGGGCGGAGCGCCCCGGGCCTTCGGCTGCCTGCGGGCGGCCCGCTCCAGCGTGTTGCACGGGCGGGCCTCCCGGGCAACGGCGACGCGTCAGGCAGTCTTGCTCATGGGGCGGGGTTGGGGGGCGGCGTCGGGCCGGACGGGGCGAGACTGGGCTCCCCCTTGCGGCGCAGTTCCGTGAGTGTCCGCAGGGCCGCCTCATACTGGTCGATACGGGGCTCTTTGATGCGTTCGAGCCGTGAGAACGGCGGGCTGAGCAGCGTCTGCGCCTCATCGATCTCGCCATGTTCCACCAAGGTTCGGAAGAGCAGGAATCGATAGTCGGGAGACCAGGACATCAGACACACGGCGTGACGCAGGACGGGCATATAGACACTGGCCGGGAAGCCTTCCTTCGCCAGGAGCTGGGCCTTCTTGCTCAGCGCAAAGGCCCGTTGCTCGGGGACCAGGGCGGGGTTTTCGGCCGCGGCGTCCAGTACCTCCAGGACATCGAAGAGGTCGAGTGACTCGGGGCGCTCCGCGCGCAGGCCCACGACGCCGTCGAAGGCCGAGAGGTCGCTCATCTCCAGCGGCTGGGTTGCGGCACGCCGTTTGACCTCGTTCAATGGTCCTGTCACGGGGCCGGACTGGTACTTGACCGCGCTGAACAGCAAGCCGTAGGCCGGCAGCAGGGTCCGGGGGTTCAGGTCGAGGGCGCGGGAAAAGGACCGCTGGGCCTCCGCGAGCAGTGCGGGGTCCCGGTCCCCGGTGTAAGCCAAGAGTGCCGTGCGGCCGTAATAGTGGTTGGCCCGGGCGGACCCGGGATTCTTGATGACCTCGGCCCGCGCGATGCTGACCCGGTCGCCCCAGTCGGTGGCGATCATCCAACTCTGGATGCCGGACAGCGCGAGCAGCAAGACCGTCCCACCGATCCCCGCGGCCCGCGCCAGCCCGGGCTGCCGGGTCAGCCAGACCAGACCGGCGGCGATGGCGACCAGTGGGCCGACTGCCGGGAGGTAGTTGCGATGCCAGAACACCAGTTCCAGGGACCAGAAACTGGCCTCAAGGGCCTGACCCGCCAGAAACCACCAGATCGCGAAACCGAATAGCGGCAGACGGCGGCGCAAGAGCAGCCCGGCGGCGGCGAGCGTGCTCAGAAAGGCGATACTGAGGCCGGTGGTGATCGGTTCAGTGAGTGAGTGCGAGATGGGCAGATTGTCGAAAAAGAAATGGAGTTGGCCGTAGTCCGGGATGATGATGTTGCGCAGGTACATCACCAACACCCGCGCCTGGGTCAGCATCCGTTCTTCCGCGGTGAAGGGGCGCAGGGCATAGCCCGCGTGGATACCCTCCGGGTTCGACCAGACGGTATAGGCCAGCGCGAGGATGGGCGTCAGTACGGCGAGCCAGATGGCGGCGATGATGGGCCGCCGCAGCCGGCCGAGCCCCCGGGACTGGAACAGAAAGACCTCGGTGACCGCGATATAGAAGGGGATCAGGACGGCCGTCTCCTTACAGGCCAGGGCGAGCAGGGAGGCGATACCCAGGAGGCTGGCAAAGCCCACCATCGGTGCGGTCGCGTTGCGGCCGGCAGCCTCCCGGAGGCTGAGCCAGGCATGGAGCGCGACCAGGGTAAAGAGCCCGCCCAAGAGCACCATACGCTGAACCACATAGACCACGGTGAAGCCGTGGATGGGCGCGATGGCCCACAGTAATGCCGCTAGAAGCGCGACCGTCTGTGGTTGGGTGTCGCCCGATTCCCGTTCATCGAGCCGACGGTGCAGACGTAAGAGGCGCCGCACCAGGAAGAACACCAGGACGGTGTTCGCGGCATGGATCAGCAGGTTGACCAGCTTGAACCAGGTTGGATTCGCGCCCGCGAGATACCAATCCAAGGCGAAGCTCAGCATCGGTATGGGGCGACCGAAGGGACCCTGGCTGAAGGAGACTGCGGCGGCCAAGAGCGATGCCGGGCTCAGATCCGTGATCTGGATTGCCTGGTTGGCGGCGATATTTGGGATGCTGTCGAAAAAGAGATCGCCATGGATTCCAGGCCACGCGATCACGATGGCTGCCAGGAATAAGGCTAGGGGTGTGCCGAAGCCTATGATGGCGCGCGGTAAGGCCATGAGCATATTCCTAGTGAGAAAAAACCAGGGGCCTTGCGGCCCCTCGGTTCAGCACATTAGTAGCTGTCTGCTACTACCGACAAGTTGCCGGGACTTGACCATCGGTGAGATTGGTCTTAGTGCATACCCAAGTGATCGAACCGACATTACTCGTCGGGGTCAAAGTGATCGTGGCGGTGCCAGCAGGCGTGACCTTGGCGTTGAAGTCGACAACAATAACTCCGAGAGCACCGACAGTCACGCTTGTCACACCCACGCCGGAGATGCTGGCTGCTGTTGGCAGACCGAGCGAAGCATTTGCCGTGGGAAAGCGGCTGTTACTTTGAAAGAACTCGGCTACGCCAGCCTTCGCGGCGCTGGTCAACGACAGACCTTCAGACACGCGGGCGCGGGTGGTGAAGTCTTGGTACGCAGGAATAGCGATGGCCGCCAAGATGCCGATGATCGCGACGACGATCATCAGTTCTATCAAGGTGAAGCCTTGCTGGAATTTTTTCATGACTGTTCTCGTGTGTAGAGGGGTGGAACCGGCTGGGCCGGGAGTCTGTCGCGGTCGCCGTGCAGCCGCGTTCTCACCGTCTCCCGGTTCTCCCGAAGCATGTTCCGGACCAGTGTCCGGGGGGGCGGGGGGCGGGCCGCGGCTGCCCCGCTAAGCGGTTGTGATGTAAAGATTGGTTAACGCTCGCCGCGGGTCGGTGCCCGGTCGGCTGGTTCGGCGGCCCCGGGACCCCCATTCAAATGCGGCAAAAGGTGACAAAAAGTGTCACATATTGACGCACATGGGCGATCCGGATGCTGCGGACAGGGGTCGCATGGCGTTCCCGGGCGCCGGCCGCGGGCCCTGTGGGGCGGAAATTATCGAAACTGTGAACCGGGTTGCAGGTTCGAGCCTCGCGGCCATGGTTTGCCCAAGGTCGCGCCGGGTGGATCAGACCCCTTCATCGCTGGTGCGCCCCTCATCGGCACAGAACCTCTTGCGCGCAAAGCCGTCAGGTGCAGAACGGGGCCTCGCTGCGACTCCCTCTGGTGTCATATCCGGGTTATGATCGAGGCCCAATCTTCCGGGGCCGGTACAGCCCTGCCGGACTGTGCCTCGTCGTCGCAATAGGGGTCGACTGATGAATAAGTTACCGAGAACCTGGGTTTTCTGGGTCGTGGCGCTGATCGTACTCTTGGGATTGCAGTTGCGGCTACAGGCTGTTCGCTATACCGAGGTGGATACGCCGATACGGGCGGACGCCAGGGGCTACTTGTCGTATGCTATCAACCTGAAACTATTTAACGTTTTCTCCGGGTCGGATGGGGCACTGCGGGGAGAGACCACGGCGCCGGCCCCGGATGCGGTCCGCACGCCCGGTTATCCGCTGTTCTTGCGCCTGTTCATCGGTGAGCGTTTTCCCGGGGCGACACTCTACCGGATCGAACTCGCCCAGGCGCTGCTCAGTACGCTTACGATCCTGCTGGCTTATGCGACCTTCGCGGGCTTCCTCGGTCGCCTGCCTGCCTGCCATGCTCGCGGCGCTGCTCACGGCCATCAGCCCGCACCTGGTTTTTGCGAATGTCTTTATCTTGACCGAGTCCCTGGCGTGTTTTCTCCTGATGCTCTTTCTGTGGTCCTTGTCGCGCTGGAAGGCCAACCCGTCACCCTGGCTCATCCTGGCATCCGGTGCGCTGCTGGCCCTGGGATCGCTGACCCGGCCATGGACTCAGGGCTTCATCCTGGTGATGATCCCCTTGATTTTCTATTATTCTCCCATTATCCGAACCCGCCGCGCCGCCGTGCTGTTCAGCGTCGGATTTCTCCTGCCGATGCTGTGCTGGATCGGTCGCAATCTCATGACGCTCGGCGTCTTTTCCGACGATTCCTATTTGCTCTCCAATCTCTATCAGGGAACCTATCCGGGATTGCTGTATGACAACCGCCCGGAGACGCTCGCTTATGCCTATCGTTTCGACCCGCGGGTGGCGGAGATCTCCTCCTCCCTGGCCTCGGTCGTGGCGGAGTTTCTGCGAAGATTGCGGGAGCATCCGGTGAATTATCTCGGCTGGTATCTGTTCGGCAAGCCGACTTTTCTGTTTTCCTGGGACTTATTCGAGGGGATGGGGGATGTTTACATCTACCCCGTGCTGCGGACC
The DNA here is from genome assembly GCF_903828115.1 of uncultured Thiodictyon sp. Lineage (GTDB taxonomy): Bacteria > Pseudomonadota > Gammaproteobacteria > Chromatiales > Chromatiaceae > Thiodictyon. Next base: position 7,142 of record NZ_CAIKKU010000493.1, read on the forward strand.
CCCTATGGCACGCTGCGCCTGTTCACGGCGACCCACGCGCTCATGCACGTCTTGCATAACGCGCTGGTCATACTTGCGATCCTCGGCAGCATTGGGGCCTGGCTGCCGCGATCCTGGGTGCATCTTAGCGAGGAACAGTGCTTCATGGCGCGCACGGTGGCCGCCCTGATGGCCTATTTCGTGGTGTTGCACAGCATACTCAATCCGCTGGCGCGTTACTCGATTCCAATGCGGCCGGTGATCTATGCAATGGCAATGTTTGCGCTTTGGTCTGCGGGCCGCGGGTTGTGGAAATGGATCGCGGCGCGGCTTGACGGCAAGCGCATCCGCCGGTCGGGACGCCCGGCTCCACCTGGAGTCATCGATGGCTCAAACTTTGTACTCCGGAGGTTGGGTGCCCGGGGCGGCGTTTGGGGTTAGCGTGCGCCCCTGGGACTACCCTGTAACCACGGATTGACGAGCGCGAGGCCGCTGAGAAAATTGAAGTCTGAGACGTTGCGTGTCGCCAATTGGAAATCGCGGCTCCAATGCCGGACGGGGCATTCGCCCCGTCCGAAACGTTTTCCCCGGACCGGCCGACCCGTATTAGCGTTCGGCGACGGAATAAACGTTGGGGACGGGGCGAATGCCCCGTCCCGCCCCAGTACATTCTGCCTGTCGGACTTTGGGGATTTCGTTAATACCTGGTACCAGGGGAGCGGGGGCGTACCCGGTCGCGGCCTTGACCATTATTCCGGCCACCTCGAGGGCGATATCCGTCGCGGCCGGGG
>NZ_CAIKKU010000494.1 GCF_903828115.1 uncultured Thiodictyon sp.
CCCCGGCCGCGACGGATATCACCCAAGAGGTGGCCGGAATAGTGGTCAAGGCCGGGTTTGGCATGCGGGGCGCGGGCAACCGCGCCGGAGCAGCGCCGATCTTGAAAGATAGACTTGCTGTTCGTCACCCCTGAAGGGCTGCGACCCTTTATCGCGGTATCATGGGGCAACAGGTCATCGAGCGTGGAGGGAATATGCCGAACCAGATTCTGGACTATGTGATGGGCTACTTCGAGAGCAACCTCGGCGTGGAAGGGCTGACTGGGCGGGTCGCGGCCCTCCCGAACGGTGAGGCTTGGGTGACAATCTATGCCGCGAATCCCACGCCAGCCATGTATGATCTGGCACGGATGATTGAAGCCGAATTTGACGAGTTAGAAAAGCCTGTGGCGATCTGCGTGCAACCGTCCGGTGGCTGGCTGAGCCGTTTCAAGAGGCGACTGATAGACCGCGCCGTGTCCGCTGCGGTGTAGGGCTACCTCGACAAGCTACCGGGGTACCTTGCGTATCGACAAGCTACTGTGGCAACTGGCGTCTCCGCTGGGTTTGTCGTTGACCCTGTGCCTGCTGGGACTGCTTTTGCCGGCGTTGGGGCGGCGACGCTGGGGTGCGGGGGTGATCCTGGCGGCGGTCGTTTGGTTGGGGGTCTGGTCGCTGCCCGCCGTCTCGGATGCGCTGCGGCAGTCGCTGGAGGGACGTTTTGCCAATCTGCCCGTCGCGGAATTGCCGGTCGCCGAGGCGGCGGTGGTGCTGGGGGGTGCGATCGATGCTGGGCCGCCCGGCTGGCCGTATCCGGACCTGGGTCCGGCGGCTGACCGGGTCTGGCAGGCGGCGCGGATCTTTCACGCCGGCAAGGCCAAGCGGTTGATCCTGTCCGGCGGGCGCCTGGCCTGGCAGGGGGAGCGACTGCCGGAGGCGCAGGCCATGGGTCGGTTGCTGGCCGATCTGGGGGTGCCGGCCGCCGCGTTGGTGTTGGAGGAGCGCAGCCGCAGCACCCGCGAGAATGCGCTCTACAGCGCGGAGCTGATCCGGACGCTGGGGATCGAGCGCGTGCTGCTGGTGACCTCGGCCCTGCACATGCCGCGCGCGCTGGCGAGTTTCCGTGCGGCGGGGGTGGCGGCGATGCCGGCGCCGACCGATTTCGAGGTGATGCCCCAGCCGGCCCAAGCACTGCGCTGGCTGCCGGATGCGGGGGCCCTGGCGGGCAGTACGCGCGCGCTGAAGGAGTATTTGGGCTGGTGGGTGTATTGGTGGCGGGGCTGGGCGTGATGACGCCGGGGCGGGAGTTGCGATGGCGGCCGCTTGGTGGCGCTTTTTTGATCATTACTTCGGGCACCCGGCCCTTGCGGTCACCCGTCGCGGCCGGGGGGCCGCTCCTACGGCGTTGGCGCGGCGTCCGTGATCGGTGGGGTGGCCGGAATGTTGATCGAGGCCGCGCGCCCGTCGGGTCCGCTGTGCGGACCGACGACCGCACGGTGACCCGCGGTGGCTGCAACGATGATCCAGGCCGGGACGGTCGTAACCGTGGGCGTCAGCGAAACCGCTCCGGCGTGCGTTTAATGCCCGGTGCGTTTGAGCCAAGCCTTGACTTGTTCGGGGTCCAGCCCGCGTAAGCGGTCTTCGGTGGCGAGCCCGCGCAAGCGGTCTTCGGCGGCCAGCCCGCGCAAGCGGTCTTCGGCGGCCAAGCCGCGCAAGCGGTCCTCGGCGGCCAGCCCGCGCAAGCGGTCCTCGGCGGCCAGCCCGCGTAAGCGGTCCTCGGCGGCCAGCCCGCGCAAGCGGTCCTCGGTGGCCAGCCCGCGCAAGCGGTCTTCGGGGGCCAGCCCGCGCAAGCGGTCTTCGACATCCATCCGCTCCAGCAGTGCTTGGCGCTCTTGCGCGCTGAGTTCATGCAGGTCATCGATGACCATACGGTAGGTGTCGCGTTTGAAGTCGTCGAGTGTGTAAGCCATGTCGGGAAACTCCAGACGGTGGACGTTGGCAAGATGGTAGCGCAGCAACTGCGCCGCGGGGCTGTGCGGCCGGTAATGGGCCAGTCCATAGCGGATTCGATCCATCTCGCTGGCGAACAGTTCCCAGGGGGCATTGCGCGGATGCTGGGCCAAGGCGTTCAGGACGATCAGCCGGATCCGGCGGCTGCCCCAGCCGAGGTCGTAGATACCGGGCCAGGCGCTGGGGGTCCGGGCCGCGGCGGGGAGTTGCCGGAACAGCTTCCCAGGATGGCGGGTGGCGACGGCATAGAGACGGAAATCCGCCTCCGGCAGGAGCCGATAGCCCGCGGCCGGCGGTTCCACGGCGGCGTCGGTGTCGGCGGCCGGCGGTCGGCCCGTGGCGGCCTGGATGGAGGCGAGTTTGCGATAGGTGACGTAGTGGCCGATCAGCTCTTCGAGTGCCCAGCCGTCCAGCGGCTCCTGTTTGGACTTGTAGGTCAAGACATTGTGGGCGGTGAGGTTCTCCAACCCGTCGGGCAGGTCGGCCAGGGCTGCCTCAGTGGCCGCCGCGGCGCCGGGTAAGCGTTCGATAATCAGCACGTCCAGCCGCTGGCTCTTGAGCGCGAGTTCCTTTTCC
>NZ_CAIKKU010000495.1 GCF_903828115.1 uncultured Thiodictyon sp.
CCGCCCCAGAACCGAACCACCCGCAAGTCGGTCGCCTGCGCCCCGCGATTCAGCCAGACTTGGCGGAATGACTGCACCGCCTGCTCGCATAGCTCGTCGGTCTGGGCGATCCACAGGACCGTGCGCCGCGGGCCGGGCGGACACAGCACCAGGTCCACGGCGGCTTGCACCGTGACGCGGGTCTTACCGCCGCCGGTCGGCAGGCTCACAACGGCGCGGCGCCGACCGGTGCCGCCCTCGATCAAGGCCCGGAGCCCATCGGCGACCTCCTCCTGAAAATCGTGCAACGGCGGTAGTGGGATCGGCCCCGAGACCCAAAACTCCGGATCCCGGCGCGCGGTCTGGGCGACCGCGAACGCCTCAGGGAACCCCAACTCCAACACAAAGGCCCGCGCCTCCTCCGTGCCCCAGTACTTGGGCGGGCGCAGGTCGGCCGCCTCCAGCGCCTCGCGCAACGCTTGCAGCACGGTCGGACCCAACAAGGCCAACGCGAGCTCGGCCACCTGCAATGGCTTGGCGTCCGGCGGCAAGGCGGAACAGGCCCGCTCGCCCAGGGCAGCCATGAGGGCATCCACATCCCCGCCGACCGCCTGCGATAGACGCTCGGCAAGGGTTGCCGCCGCCGCAACCTCCGCCCGACGGGCATCCAGGGTTGCATCGGTGATACGGCGAATCGCCTCATCGGGACCACAGTTGAGCCAACCGGCCGTCGATGCCTCCCGCAGGACGCGAAGCAAGCGATTTTGGCGTGGCAGGGCGTCCAATTGCCCGGGATCGAGATACAGCACGCCCTGCCAGTGAATACAGGACACGGGGTCGGGATGATCCTCAATACTCAGATGAAGTCCCTGGACCGATTGGCTATAAGTCTGATCCCTCTGATCCTCGGCCAAGACCACGGCGATGTCAGGGATCGCGTCCTGGAGCAGACCGACCGGCGCCAGTGCCTCGGCCCAACTAACCTTGAAGGCATCGTCAAGACTCTGCGCCCCCTGCCCCAGCCACAGCTTGCGGGCGACCTCATCCAGCTCAACCGCGACCCAACCGCGGTCCCGGGCACGTCGGGCAAGGTCCGCGGAGCCGGTGACGTAGACCTTACCAAGCGACACATCTCCGTCCGTGTCAGGCAAGCTTTCCGGAACCCAGCCGTCTGCCGCCGCTTCGTTCCACAGGTCCGTCAGAGTGCCGGTGCGTATGCGCTCGGGGGTGGCGAGGCACTCGAATAGTCCTTCCCAGAAGTTGCGCAACTCGACCTTGAACGTATTCACGACCGCGCGCCCGGAAGCGGGTGCCTTCAGGGGCGCGATTCTTGGCAAAATTCTGATCGGGGCCCGCAATTCGTCGCCACCTCGCCCAGCCGATGATGGGGTTCGCATTCTTTGCAGGGTCGATATGACCTCCCGAAGCTCCTTGACTTGCCTCAGAGCGAGCGAATCGATGCGGGCGAGGACGGTCTTGACCTGTACAATCTGTTCGCCGATCTGGAGGGAACCATTCTCACGGAGCAGCCAGCGCAAGGGATGCTCGATGGAGACCGGCTTGAAGTCTTTCCGCCGCTTGTGGTGCTCGAATGTCAGGGTCTCAGGAAAGTTGCCCAGGGTACGCAGGAACTCCCGGGTCAGACGCGCCCTCGCGAGGCCGGCAAGCCCGGGAACCAGGACAAATCCTACCGGCATAGAGATGGAAGACGGAAAGAAGCTATCCCGGGACACTTGGGGATTATCCCCATGGTACTTTGAAATCGCTGAGCGAGTCCACGGTTCAAGGACTTCGCAGATATCCGTCTGGGCGGGTTTACGCGACAACAGTTCCTCCCCGTTAATATCCTGTTTCCCGGCGGGCACGTCGGCAACGCCGAGTGCCTTAAGGATGACCGCGTCTGAATGATGCTGCTTCGGGTCGACCAGCACGTCGCGGTTGCACTGGTCCGGGTCGGTCTCGTTGACGATACGTCCCGGCAGCAGCACTGCATTCGGGTATTGCCAGGCCCCATCTTCCCGCCGCACGCGAATTAGCTCGCGGTGTTCCTCGGCAAAGGCTTTGCGATCACCCTCGGCCGCGCACCTCAGGGTTCGCCAGAAGCGGCGCCATGGTTCATCCGATGCTTCCAATCCTGCACCGGTAGCCGCGCTCAGCGCCTGCTCGATCACGAGCCGCCAGTCATCATCCAGAATGCTCTTCACACGAAGCACTTGGACCAAGATATCTGAGGTAACCTGGTCGGAAACCAAGGCATCCTCGACGCATGGCTGATCGGGGACGACTTGATCTTGCCTGGCAACGACAATCTGCTCTGGGTTGCAAAGACATTCATCGCGGCTCGGTATAATCTTCAGTCTTGGCCGTATCCGATTCCATTCGTCTTCATTACATGATTGAGGAAAATCCCGGGCAAGGGTGAGCACCAACTTGGCCGTATCGATATCGGTGGATGCGACCTCTCCGAACCATTGCTCGGCAGTTCCAGGCGCGAGGCGCGGCCTCTGGTCCTCGGCATCGGATGACATTGGCAACGACAAAGCATGAGCGACGCCGACCTTGGGAAGACGCTTGGCCAATTCGACCAAGCGCGACTTGCGTTTGCCCTCGATACAGGTCGGGTGTACCCACCGGACGAGCGCGTCATCACTCGCGAGCCCACTCCAACGCACCAGTAGATCCTTGTTGTCCACAGGGGGGCGCCACAGGTCATGGCCCGAGTGCAGCGTCCCAGCCCCGTCCGGGATCACCGCGCTGTCCGCGATCCGCTCCCACAGGGCCTCAACCAAGGTCGCCGCCGGTTCGTCCTGTCGGCTCAGTTGACGCGGGAAATAGTCGAGAATCCGTCCTGGGTCCGAGGTGTCCGCCAAGCTGGGCAGGGTCTCGGCGATGAGTCGGGCGGCCTCGCGCATCAGGGCCTGGTTCCACTCGCCGCCGCTGATGGACTTGCGGTCGGTGTTGAGCTTCCAGGGGGCATTGAGGATGCCGGGAATCCGGCTCTCGGTCTCGGTGGGAAAGAAGGCCCAGAACCGCCGCCCGGCATCTTCGCGCTTGGCGTCCAGTGGGATGGCCCAGGCCAGCGGCACGGTATCGCGTTGGTGTAGATGGGTCGCGTCGCTTCGCGCATCCGAGTCGGTAATTCGAATCTGCCGTTCGATGACACGCCAACGCGATGAGCCCTCGCCATCGGCAAGTACGATATGCTCACCCTCTGGTTGGCGGGTGAGTCGCCGTGCCTCGTCGCTCCCGGCATCCAGATCCAGGGTCACCGGGACCGGCAGGAACAGCAGAAACTGGGTCGGAAAGCGTCGAATCTCCTCCTCGATATGGGGCAGCATCCTGGGTTCGCGGATCTCCGCACGCACGACGGTCGTGGCCCACCGGAAGCCATTGAGTAGGGGGTCGGCCTGTTCTTCCTTCTCGCGATCCCGCGGCCAGGCGAGACGCAGTGCGGGCGCGTCATGGTCCGGCGCCAGGCCGCACGCCTCGCGGATCTCCCGGCGGCAACGGTCGGGGTCGAATCTGAGCGAAACACCGCGGCTGAAGATGTCGATGATGCCGCCGAGCCCCAGCAGTGACTTGAAGCCGATGCCGAAGCGGCCGATCTGGTTGCCGCGTTTGGGCGATGAATTCGCCAGCAGCAGTGCCTTGATGCCGTCCTGGCTGAGCGGCGCGCCGGTATTGGCGACATAGATCCGATCCCCGCTCAGCAGGACGTGAATCCGTGGCTCCTGGTCGCCCGCTGGGACGCCGCGATTGAACGGCAATGCGTCCGCCTCCGAGATCGCGTCGGCGCCGTTCTGGACCAACTCGACGATCTGCCGATATTCATACCCCCCTCCCAACACCGACTCTTCGGTCTTGCAATGATCTCCGATATCCTCCGGCATCGTTCCGTATGTCTTCAAACGGCGTTGGCAAAGATCTTCGATGAAGGCTTCGAGCATGCTTTACTCCGTGAATCGGTCGCGGTGTCTCGACAAAGGAATCCGACCGGCAAGCGGACGCCACGGTAAGTTGAGCGCGGTGGCCCTGAGACCGATCATTTCGGCGCGGGCGTTGGATTGTCCAGCCAGTTCTCCACCCGCAACTCGGCGACCCGCGAGAATTCGTCTACATTATCCGTGACGACGGTAAGCCCGCCGGCCAGGGCGTGCGCGGCGATCAGCAGGTCGTTGGGTCCGATGGGCGTCCCGGCCTGCTCCAACTGAAGGCGGGCCTTGGCATAGGCTCGATCGGCCCCGGCCTCCAGGGGCAGCACCGGCATGGAAGCCAGCAGGGACTCAACCTTCTTGCTCAGGGTGTCGGAGCCGAGCTTGCGGGCGCCGAAGCGTAGTTCCGCGGCCACGATGATGCTGGTGCAGACCCTTGCGTAGCCGCGCCGGGCGAGCATTGCCGCGACCGACCCCTGCGGCTGGCGGATCAGCGCCGAGAGGATGTTGGTGTCGAGCAGGTAGCGCAGCCCCTCCATGGCTAGAGGCAGATGTCGTCCAGTGGCAACAAGCCCTCGTCCACCGCGGGGAGGGACTCGTCGAGCGGTTTCCATCCGGCCAGCAGGGTGGCGAGGTCCGGACGGCGCTTCACCGGTTCGACCACCAAGCGCTCGCCGTCCTTGCTGACGATCGCCTCGTCTGCATCGAGCTCGAACTCCCGCGGGATGCGCAGGGCTTGATTGCGCCCGTTGCGAAACAGGCGGACATGGCGTTCAGTCTGCATAGGTCATCGATCCGGAGCGAAAGGCATAGGCGCTAGCATAGGCGAAGCGATCGGACTACGCGAGGGGTCGGTGATCGCGGGTGCAGGAGACCAGCCGCGCTCTTGGGGCTCAAGCATGGCCGATGGTATCAGTTCGGCAAGGCGTCAGGCGTCCATGAGTCCGCGCCGGCGCGGCCTGTATGATCGGAGAATGGCCGCTCTTTCGGTGATGCGGTCGTTCAGGGCCACTGGGCGACCGGCTGCTCTTGGCCGTGAGCCGTCGGTCAGCCATACACTTAGGGCCATCCGTCGGTTCGCGTTACACAGCGGACATCTGAAACTTGCGTCGACACCCCCCGCCCACGAGTCTGGGCAATCACGGGTGCCGCCGGGACTCAGAGAATCGCGCGCACCACGCCGCCGTCCACCCGCAGGGCCGCACCGTTGGTCGCGGAGGCGCCCGCAGTGGATCATCTCCGCCGGGATCTGCACCGCCGATTCGCTGGAGACGAAGATGATCCGGCCCCAGTCGCGCCCGCGCATGCCCGGAAGGTAGTGCCGCGCCAGACGCACCCCGCTCATGACATTGGTCTCGAAGAAGCGCAGCCAGTCGGCGTCGCTGATCTCACCGAAGGACTTCGGTTCAAAGATGCCGAGACTATTGACCAGCACGTCCAGGTCCGGCAGGTCGCGGATCAGGGCCGCACACCCCGCGGCGCCCGACAGGTCGGCAGCGACGGCGGTCACGATGGCGCCCGGCACCTGGGCGCGGATCTGGTCCGCCGCCTGATCGACCCGTGCCCGGGTGCGGCCATTGATTACCACCTGGGCCCCCTCGCGGGCGAGCCCCAGGGCCGCGGCGAAGCCGATACCGAGCGTGGAGCCGGTGACCAGTGCCCGTTTGCCTTGCAGTTGAAGGTCCATCAATGTGTCCTCGTCGGCGATCGTTGAAAGAGTGCAGCCAGCCCAACGGGCACGACCCAGATGCGATGGCGGACCGCGGTCCCCGAATACTGGTGCAGGCTGGTGACGGATCAAGCCCGCGCCCCCTTTTCCACTCATCCGCCGTTGACAAGGCACGGCGCGGGCCTAGACTGCCCGATGACCCGCCCCGGCGGCGGGTCAGGCCCCCGCGCGTCTCAGCCACGTACACATCGAGAGCACCATGCACTATCTCTACACGTCATTGAAGGTCCTTGCGGTCCTCGCGCTCGCGGCACTCGCCGCGGGTTGCGCCGGCGATCTGAAGGAGAAAGAGAACCTGGCGGCGGCCGCCGGCTTCAAGGTCATCACCCCCACCAAGCCGGAGCAGGCGGCGCTCTTGAAGAGCCTGCCCGCGAACCAGGTCACCCAGGTCAAACAGGACGGTAAGGTCTACTATGTCCTGCCGGACCTGGCCAACAACCAGGCCTGGGTCGGCGGACCCAAGCAGTATCAGAGCTATCAGCAACTGCGCCTGGCCAGGCAGATCAGCAACGACAACCTGGAGGCCGCGGCGATGAACCAACAGGCGTCCATGAACTGGGGCGCCTGGGGCGGTTGGGGGGGTTGGGGTCCCGGGCCCGGCTGGTATTGAGCCCAGCCGCACCCGGCCTGGGAGCGCCGCACCCCAGTGCGGCACGATCTCGCGGATAACCCCGGCGGTACGGATTGACCAGAGGCCGCGCCGCACTGGGGTGCGGCGCTCCCAGTCCGTAGGGTCCGCTGCGCGGAGCGGGCGTCGTTGTCGTTGTCGTAATCG
>NZ_CAIKKU010000496.1 GCF_903828115.1 uncultured Thiodictyon sp.
CGATTACGACAACGACAACGACAACGACAACGATAGCGTACCCGGGATCTCGGTCACCACATCAGTTCTGATCGCACCCGGTCGACCCGTCGGGCTCAGGCCCCACTGACCACTAGCCACTCGCCACGCTCAAAGGTCCCGCAGTCCCAGCACGTCCTGCATGTCGTAAACCCCGGGACCCCGGCCGCCGAGCCAGCACGCCGCCCGCGCAGCGCCGCGGGCGAAGGTCATCCGGCTGGACGCCTTGTGGGCGATCTCCACCCGCTCCCCGTCCGCGGCGAACCAGACGCTGTGCTCGCCCACCACATCCCCGGCCCGGATGGTCTCGAAGCCGATGGTACGCCGCTCCCGCGCCCCGGTATGGCCCTGGCGTCCGTAGACCGCGACCTCGCCGAGGTCCCGGCCCAGGGCCGCGGCCACCACCTCGCCCATCCGCAGGGCCGTCCCGGAGGGGGCGTCGACCTTGTGGCGGTGATGGGCCTCGATGATCTCGATGTCCACCTCGTCGCCCAGCACCCGGGCGGCGATGTCCAGCAGCTTGAAGCACAGGTTGACGCCCACGCTCATGTTGGGCGCGAAGACGATGCCGAGGTCGGCGCCGGCCGCGGCCACGGCCGCCCGCTGTTCGGCATCCAGACCGGTGGTGCCGATGACCATGGCCCGGCCGGCGGCGCGGCACAGTGCCAGGTGCGCCAGGGTCGCCGATGGGGCGGTGAAATCGATCAGGACGTCGAATGACTCCGTGACCGCGGCCAGGTCCGTGGTGATGGCGACCCCCAAACGGCCGACCCCCGCCAGTTCACCCGCGTCCGCCCCGATCAGGCTGGACCCCGGCCGCTCGGTCGCCGCCCTCAGCACCAGGCCCGCCGACTCCGTGACCGCCTGCACCAGGGTGCGCCCCATGCGGCCGGCGGCACCGGTGACCGCACATCTGATCTCGCTCATACGCAAATTCCCGCAGTGTTGTCGATGGCGGGCGACAGTAGCAGTTCCGCCGCCGGGGGTCGAGATGCGGCGCCCGCCGGGCGGAACCGACGGTCAATGCAGTTCGACCTCGAAGCGGAGCCTCTCGTCCTCCCCGCCGCCGCCCTTGCGCCGCACCTCGACCGGGAGGCGCTCCCCGGGCTGGCGGTCGAGCAGGGCGATGCGGATGTCCGCGTAGCCCTCGATCTGCTGCTCGCCGATCCGCACGATGAAGTCGCCATCCTGGAGCCCGGCAGCCTTGGCGCCGCTACCCGCACCGAAACCCTGCACCTGGGCCCCGCGGCCCTCGCCGTGCTCCGCGAGTTGGACGCCGAGCAAGCCCCCGGGGGGCAGTTCCACGGGTTGCGGGTCGAGCAGATAGTCGGCCGCCGCCGGGTCCAGTTCCTGATCGCCGACGTTCAACAGGGTGGTGGAGGTTACCTGCACGCGCCGTAACAGCCGCTGGGGGATGCCCTGACCGTATTCGATGTGCCCGCCGCCGGCCAGGACCACCAGGGTCCGGTCAGGGTTTGCGCGCAGATAGCCGGCGGCGCGCTCGGCCATGCCCTCGTCCCACAGCAGTTGGACCTCGATAAAGTGTTCAAATGACTTCTTGTCCGCCCCGGGGTGCTGGGCGAAGACCCCTTTGATCCGCGCCTCATAGGCGGGGTCCGAGCGGTCGATCCGGTCCGGCAGGCGCGCACGCTGCGCGTCGGTCAGGCCCGCGATGCCGACCTCGCCCACCCGGCGGGTCAACTCGGACTCCAGGTTGAGTGCGATGACCGGGATCCGGTGCTCGCGGGCGTAGCTCAGGATAGGGCGATAGAGCCGGTAGTCGAAGCGCCAGCGATCGAAGTATTGGCTGCGGCGCAGGAACTCGGGCTCCTCGATCACGCCCGCAATGTAATCGTCCAGGGCCGCCTGATAGGGCTGCTGGAAGAATTCGACGCCGATGGCGAGGTCCTTGCCGCGGCGCCGCAGGCCCTCGATCACCTTGAGTTGGTTCAGGTGGTCCGCGTAGCGGTCGTGGTTTTCGCCGACGAAGACGACCCGGTGCGGCGCGATGGCATCCAGGACCTGCTCCAGGTCCGAGACGACGCGGCCATCGGGAACCCCGGCGGTTTCGATGGGTAGCGAGTCCGCCGGTAGGGGCGGGGCGGCGGCGGTCACGTCGGCCCCCGGCAGCGCCGCCACGGGCAGGAGACCCAGCGAGACGGCCAGGACGGTGGGGAGAAGGGAACGATCAAAGGTCACGGTAGCCCTCGCTGCCGGCATCTGGCTGGTGTTGGCCCGCGCCGGGCCGCATTATTCGACAAGCACCGCGGTCAATCCCATCGGATTATCCTAAAATCCACAGATGAACACAGATGAACACAGATGACGACATATTTTATTTTAATTATCATAAGTTTATCGATATTGTCACAATCACCGGCAAGGTGAGCCCTCCAGCCAAGCGTAAATCAATGAATAATCTGTGTTCATCTGTGTTCATCTGTGGATAACTGCTCTTTCCCCGATTATGGCCTAATGCGGCCGATTCCCGCCAACCCAAGCAAGCGCCGGACCGACCCCCATGCACCACTTTCTGAAGCCCGCCCCCGTCCTGGCCCTGATCGCCGCCCTGCCGCTGGCCCTGTTCATGCCCCGCGCCCTGCCGGCCGAGACACCGGTCGTCGGACACCACATGGAGGTCCGGCTCGACCCCGCGGCCGGGGAGATTAATGTGGTGGACAAGCTGACCCTGCCGCCGGGGCGCGACAGCGTCGACCTTGTCCTGCATACGGGCCTGGCCCCGCGCGTCCTGTCCGGGGACGCGACCCTGGAACCCCTGGGTCGGGATGAACACCTGGAAGCCCTGCGGCTGCATCTGTCGCCCGCGGCCAAGGGTGCCGTCACCCTGGCCTATGGCGGCCAGATCCGCCATGGACTGACCGCGGTGCCGGAGGGCATGGGCCGGGAGCGCCAGGAGAGCACCGGGACCATCGCCCCGGACGGGGTCTTCCTGGACGGGGGCAGCGGCTGGTATCCGCGCGTGCCCGGTACCCTGCAACGTTTTGATTTGTTGGTGACGCTGCCGCCGGGTTGGCAGGCACTGTCCCAGGGGGCGGGGCCCGAGCGCGCGGGGTTCGCGGGTTCGGCCTGGATCGAGACCCAACCCCAGGACGACATCTATCTCATCGCCGCCCCCTTCACCCTCTATCGCGAACCCGGGAACCCGGGGGGGGCCAAGGGGGCGGAGGCGCAGGTGTGGCTGCGCACCCCCGACGAGCCCCTGGCGGCGAGCTATCTGGCGGCCACCCGTGAGTATCTGGACCTCTACAGCCGCCTGATCGGCCCCTACGCCTATGCCAAGTTCGCCCTGGTCGAGAACTCCTGGGAGAGCGGACTGGGCATGCCCTCCTTCACCCTGCTCGGCCCCCGGGTCATCCGCCTGCCCTTCATCATCGGCTCGTCCTACCCCCATGAGGTCCTGCACAACTGGTGGGGCAACGGTGTCTATGTCGAGCAGCGCACCGGTAACTGGAGCGAGGGCCTGACCGCCTATCTGGCCGACCACCTGATGAAGGAACGCGACGGCCAGGGGGCCGCCTACCGCCGCGACAGCCTCCAGGCCTACGCGGACTATGTGAGTACCGACCAGGACTTTGCCCTCACCGCGTTCCGCGGGCGCCACGGCGAGGCGAGCCAGGCGATCGGCTATGGCAAGGCGGCCATGTTCTTTCACAACCTGCGCCTCCAACTGGGTGACGCCCTGTTTACCGAGGGGCTGCAACGCTTCTACACCGACAACCGCTTTCGGGCCGCCGGCTATGCGGATCTGCGCCGCGCCTTCGAGACCGTCAGCGGCCGGGACCTGAAGGACTATTTCACCGCCTGGACCACCCGCACCGGGGCGGTGCGTCTCGCCCTGACCGAGGTCAAGACCGAGCCGACCAAGACCGGGTATCGGGTCAGCGGCCGGATCATGCAGACCCAGCGCGAGGCGCCCTTCCCGCTGGTGGTGCCGGTGGTGGTCCATCCGGTGACGGGGCCGCCGCAACGGGTGCTGGTGAACCTCGATGGGCGCGAGGGGCGCTTCGCCATCGACCTGCCCGCGGCACCGCTCCGCCTGGCCCTGGACCCGGCGTTCGACAGCTTCCGCACCCTGGAGCCGGGCGAGGCGGCGGTGTCTTTAGGCGCGCTCTTTGGCGCCGCCCAGGGTCTGATCCTGCTCCCGAGCGGGGCAGAACCCTCACTGCTCGCCGGCTACCGCGACCTGGCGACGGCCTGGACCGTGGGCCAGCCGGGCTGGCGGGTCGCGCTGGACAGCGATCAGGCGGAACTGCCGAAGGACCGTCCGGTCTGGCTGCTGGGCTGGGAAAACCGGTTCAGCCCGGCCTTTGCCGCCGACAGCCGGGACTTCAGTCTGGACCCGCAGGGGCGGACCCTGCGCATTGCCGGGGCAGATGTAGATACCCTGGGGGCCGGCCTGGTCCTCACGCGCGAGCGCGACGGTCAGGCCCTGGGCTGGATCGCGGCCGGCGACGCTGCCGCCCTGCCCGGGCTCGCCCGCAAGCTCCCGCACTACGGCAAATACGGCTATCTGATCTTCACCGGGGCGGCCCCGGACAACCGGACCAAGGGCCAGTGGCCGCCCGGTGACTCGGCCCTGGTGCGCTGGTTCGGCGACGCGCGCCCAGCACTGGCGCCGGTGCCGCGGGCGAGTCTGGTGGAGGCCGGCCATTGACAAGACCCGGGGCGGGGGATCATGTCCCTAAGTACCGCGTCGTTGTCGTTGTCGTTGTCGTTGTCGTAATCGCAATCGGAGAAGCGATGCACTTTGGAGTGCGAGAGAATCCGGGGCGCTACGACAACCTCGACAACGACAACGACAACGAAAATGGTTCTATAGGCAGCCAAGGTATCGGCGGCGCGGGTGGATGCGCTGCGCTTATCCACCCTACATCGTCCCCGAGACCACATCAGTTTTGCTCGCACCCCGTCACTCGCCGAAGCGGAGACCCGCCATGCATTACCCACTACTGCCGTTGCTCGCCGCCGGCGTCCTGTTGCTCGGCGGCTGCACTCCGGAACCGGCCCAGATCCTGTATTGCGGGACCCCTAGCGTCACCGAGGGCGACAGCAGCTTTGACCTGACGCAGCGCTGCGGCCAACCCACCGCCGTGGAACAGGCGCAGGACCGCCCCATCGCCACCCCGGTCTATGACATGAACCTGGGCCACTATGTGATCCAGTCAATACCCCAGCCCTACGAGGTCTGGGTCTACAACGACGGACCCGACCGACCGGTGGCGCGCATCAGCATCAAGAACGGCATGATCGCCAGGATCGAAGTGCGCGGCCCGGCAACTGACTCACCCTAAAAAGAGTATTTGGCCGCAAATGAACGCGAATAAGCGCAAATAAATCGGCTGGTTGGGATCGTCGCGGGCGTCACCCGGACGGTGAAGATGCAGTGAAGGCCAAGTATCTGATTATTTGCGTTCATTTGCGGCTAAACTGCTTTTTCTGGGCTCACACGTTGAGATACTGCCGCACCAGGTCATCGCCCAATTCGTTCATTGCCCCGCGCGCCGCCAGCCGTCCCCGGTCCAGGATCACGAAGCCGTCGGCGACCCGGCGAGCGAAGGGGAGTTTCTGCTCCACCAGGATGACGGTGAGCCCGAACTCGGCGATCAGGCGGCGGATGATGCTGCCGATCTCATGCACGATGTTCGGCTGTATGCCCTCGGTCGGCTCATCCAGGATCAGCAGCTTGGGGTCGATCACCAGCGCCCGGCCGATGGCGAGCTGCTGCTGCTGACCGCCGGAGAGGTCGCCGCCGCGCCGCCCCAGCATTTGTTTCAACACCGGAAAGAGTTCGTAGATGAAGTCCGGGACCTGACGCAGACCGTCGTGCCGGGCGGGCAGCCCGATGCGCAGGTTCTCCTCCACCGTCAGCAACGGAAAGATCTGCCGGCCCTGAGGCACATAGCCCAGGCCCAGGTCGGCGCGCCGCTCGGCGGGGAGCCGGGCCAGGTCCTGCCCCTGATACTGCATGGTACCGGAGCGCAGCGGCAAGAGGCCCATGATGCACTGCATCAGCGTGGTCTTGCCGACGCCGTTGCGGCCCATGACACAGGTGCATTCACCCTCTGGGACCTGGATATCCAGGTCCCAGAGGGTGTGGCTCTCGCCGTAGAACTGGTTCAATCCTTGGATACTGAGCATTCGAGGGGCTCCGTGGTGGAAGGCCAATAGTCGCTGAGGACCTGCGTCTGGTCCCAGGGACAGTCAGTGGGGGGTGATGTCGAGTTGTGAAAAGGCGCCGGCCCGCAGCAGGTGCGCCTGCTCGCGGGACCAGGCAGTCAGGTCGTGGTCATAGTCGAGGCGCCTCACGGAGATCAGCTAACGGCCATGAAGACCTGTCCGCCGCCGCGGAACATGAAAAGTCCTTGTGGGAGCGGCCTCCGGCCGCGATGCGGCGCCGCGGTAACCTGCAACGCTGCG
>NZ_CAIKKU010000497.1 GCF_903828115.1 uncultured Thiodictyon sp.
CGATTACGACAACGACAACGACAACGACAACGACAGCGTACCCGGGATCTCGGTCACCACATCAGTTCTGATCGCACCCGCCCGACGCAACCGCCTTGACCCCAAGGTCCCGTCCGGCCTAGGCTTCCCCTATGAACCCAACCGACCGATCCCCCTGGGAGCGCCTGGACACCCTGATCTGGTCCACCCCGCTCGCCGGCCTGCCCCCGTGGCAGGTGCGCCTGGTGTGGCTCGCCCGCCTGATCTATGCCCTGTACCGGGATGCGACCGAGGGCTATCTGTCGCTCCAGGCCATGAGCCTGGTCTATACGACGCTGCTGTCGATGATCCCGCTGCTGGCGGTGAGCTTCTCCGTGCTCAAGGGCTTCGGTGCCCACAATGCACTGGAGCCGCTGCTGCTGCACGTCCTGGAGCCGCTCGGCGATCAGGCCGCGGAGGTCGCGCAGATCATCCTGGGCTTCGTGGACAAGATGCAGGTGGGGGTCCTGGGCTCGGTAGGGCTGGCGGTGCTGATCTATACCGTCATCTCGATGATCCAGAAGATCGAGCAGGTCTTCAACGACACCTGGCGGGTGACCGAGACCAGGCCCCTGGCCCAGCGGATCAGCCAGTATCTGAGTGTGCTCCTGATCGGCCCGGTGCTGTTTTTTACCGCCGTGGGCCTCTCCACCTCGGTGCGCGGTACCGCCATGGTGGAGTCCCTCCTGGCGGTCGAGCCCATGGGGACCCTGATCGACGCGGGCGGCAGTCTGGTCCCCTTCCTGCTGATCGTCTTCACCTTCACCTTTCTCTATGTCTTTGTGCCGAATGCGCGGGTGCGGTTCCGCTCGGCCCTGCTCGGCGCCCTGGTGGCCGGGGTGCTGTGGGAGGCGGTGGGCTGGTCGTTCCGCCACTTCATGGCCAGTTCCACCCAGTACACCGCCATCTATTCCGGCCTGGCGATCCTGATCCTGTTCATGCTGTGGCTCTATATCGCCTGGCTCATCGTGCTGACCGGCGCCAGTGTCGCCTTCTATCACCAGCACCCGGAATATCTCCTGAGCCGGGTGCGCGACCTGCGCCTGAGCAATCGGCTGCGCGAGCGCCTGGCCCTGCTGGTGGCGGGCCATTGCGCCCGCAACTACGAGGCCGGCACCGCCGCCTGGACCAGCGATGGGCTCTCCACCACCCTCGGCATCCCCAACAGCAATACCGCGCGCATCCTCACGATCCTGGAGCAGGAGGGGTTCCTGCTGCGCACCGCCGCCGATCCGCCCTGCTTTGTCCCGGCCCGGGCCCCCGAGGCCATCCGGATCAAGTCACTGCTCGATGCCGTGCGCTGCTTCGAGGAGCATGAGAACGGCTGCCACGGCACGGCCCCGGATCGGGGGATCGCGGCGGTCGAACAACGGCTCGATGAGGCCATGGCCGCGGCCCTGGGGGACATGACGCTGCGCGATCTGGCCGGGGCGATGGACGACCCGCGGCGGGTGGTCCAGGAAGAGTACGTTAGTACGTTAGTACGTTAGTACGTTGGTACGTTGGCGCGTTGGTGCGTTAGTACGGGGCAGTTTGCGCCTTCCAGGGGCCGGCGCGGCTGCCTCCCGCGCTCCAGCGTCACTGCCATTGAGTTAAGCGCCGCAGCCCAA
>NZ_CAIKKU010000498.1 GCF_903828115.1 uncultured Thiodictyon sp.
CGATTACGACAACGACAACGACAACGACAACGACAGCGTACCCGGGATCTCGGTCACCACATCAGTTCTGATCGCACCCCCAACGGCCCGGCGAGTTGACAGATCAGACCGCCATGCGCTGCATAACCAGCATGTAGTTCACCCCCATCCAAGGGGTAAAGGAGAAATGACGATTGAACGGATTGACCCGCACCCCGGTGCGATGCAGGCAGCGAAACTCCGCGCCCAGGCCGGCGGTGACCTCCTCAGGCCGCACCAGTTTGCGGTAGTGATGGGTGCCCCGCGGCAACCAGCGCAGCAGGTACTCGGCCCCGAGGATCGCCATCAGCCCCGCCGCCCAGGTCCGGTTGATGGTGGACACCACCATGACCCCGCCCGGGCGCACCAGGCGCGCGCACTGCTCCAGGAACAGCCCGCGCTGCTCCACATGCTCCACCACCTCCATGTTCAGCACCAAGTCGAACTGCTCGCCCGCCGCGGCCAGTTGCCCCGCCTCGGCCAGCCGGTAATCGATCGCGAGTCCGCTCCCCTGCGCGTGCAGACGGGCCACCCGGAGATTTTTCTCGGTCACGTCGATCCCGACCAGTGCGGCGCCCAGGCGCGCGACCGCTTCGCTCAAGAGGCCGCCGCCGCAGCCGATATCGAGCACCGCCAGGCCGGCGAACGGCAAGTCCGCCCGGGGGTCGCGCCCCAGCGCCGCGGCCGCCCGGTCGCGCAGATAATCCAGGCGCAAGGCGTTGAGACGATGCAGGGGCCAGAAGGGCCCCGCGGTGTCCCACCAGCGGTGGGCGAGGCGCTCGAAATAGGCGACTTCGGCCGGATCGATGCCGGTCCCGGTCAGGTGTTCGCGGTTCATCGTCGGCACTCCCGAGTGTTTCGACGCCAATGGTCCGAGCAATTGCGTCAGGTGGTACTAGTACCCGGTTTAAGCTTATCTTGCGTATCGACCCCAACGGGGTCGAGCATACCAGCCCAGGGCAACGCCCTGGGTATGGGTTATCGCAGAGCTTAGCCCTGAAAGGGCGTGACATATCGGCATGACTCCTGATGTCACGCCCTTTCAGGGCTAGGCCGATATAAATGACGCTGTCCCAGGGCGTTGCCCTGGGCTGGTATATCACGCCCCTGCGGGGCTTGAGCAGGCGCAAGAATAGCTGAAACGGGGTACTAGTGCCGATCTTCCCGCAGGGTCGACCGCACCAGGTCCTTGACCGCCGCGGTCGTGGCGTCCAACTCGGTGCACCGCGCCGCCCGCTCCAGCAGACCCTGCAGGGACGGCGGCGCCGGGGCCTCCCGGCCGATCGCCGCGCGGACCACCTCGTTGAACTTGGCCGGATGGGCGGTGGCCAGGCAGATGGCGTCCCCCCGGTCCCGCGCGGCCCACACCCCGGTGGCCGTGTGGGGGCAGAGGATATAGCCGCAGGCGTCGAAGGTCGCGCGGATCTGCTCCAGGGTTTCGGCATCGGACACGGCGGCGGCATGGAAATCGGCCTGGACCTGGGCGAACCGGTCCCCGTCGACCGCCAGGCGACCATCGCGTTGCAAGTCTTCCAGGAGTCGGCAGACGGCCGCGGTGTCACCGTCGTGCAGAAAATACAGATAGCGCTCGAAGTTGGAGGCGAGCTGGATGTCCATGGCAGGACTCAGGGTCTGGTAGACCGGGCCGGCCTCATAGACGCCTGTGTGGACAAAGCGGCTGAGGATCGCGTTGCGGTTGGTCGCGATGATGAGCCGTTCGATCGGCAGGCCCATGCGGCCGGCGATGAAGCCGGCGCAGACATCGCCGAAGTTGCCGGTGGGTACCGAGAAGCTCACGCGGCGCTCGGGGTCGCCGCCGCTGACCCGGCCCCAGGCGTAGAAGTAGTAGACCATCTGGGCCAGGATGCGCGCCCAGTTGATGGAGTTGACCGCGCCCAGGTGGAACTCGGACTTGAAGGGCAGGTCGTTGAACAGGTCCTTGACGATGCGCTGGCCGTCGTCGAAGGTGCCGCGGATGGCGATGTTGTGGACATTGGCGTCCAGCACCGTGGTCATCTGCCGCTCCTGGATCGGCGAGACCCGGCCCTTGGGGTGGAGGATGAAGACATGGATGCGCGCCTTGCCGCGGACCCCGTAGATGGCCGCCGAGCCGGTGTCACCGGAGGTGGCGCCGACGATATTGAGGTGCCCGCCGTCGCGCGCGAGCAGGTACTCGAACAGGTTCCCCAGCAGTTGCAGGGCCACGTCCTTGAAGGCGGCCGTGGGTCCGTGGAAGAGTTCCAGGACGCGCAGCCCGCCGGTCTCGATGAGCGGCGTCACCTGCGGGTGGGTGAAGGAGGCGTAGGAGCGCTCGATCAGGGCGCGCAGGTCCGCGCGCGGGATTTCCCCATCCACGTAGAGGTCGAGCACCTCCAGGGCCAGGTCCTGGAAGCGCAGCCCGGACCAGGCGCGCAGCCGCTCCGGCGTCACCCGCGGGATCACGGCCGGCACCAGGAGACCGCCGTCGGTGGCGAGCCCCATCATCACCGCCTGCGCGAAGCCGACCGGGGCGACA
The DNA here is from genome assembly GCF_903828115.1 of uncultured Thiodictyon sp. Classification (GTDB taxonomy): domain Bacteria; phylum Pseudomonadota; class Gammaproteobacteria; order Chromatiales; family Chromatiaceae; genus Thiodictyon. The sequence continues at coordinate 2,534 of NZ_CAIKKU010000498.1, forward strand.
CAGCCGCGTGTACTTACATAATGCATGTCTGTCGATCCCCAAGGAAGCGCCGGCGTACACTGATCGCTCTGAGCGGTCCGGCCAATCCAGGCAGTGTAAGGGGCACCCGCGGGCTTGGCAAAACCCGGCCGCGCGCGGCGCGGGGGCAGGCAACCCGGGTGTCCGTCCATCGGCCCGTGGGCTTACGCAATCCTCAAAATCGAAAAAAATCGTCGGGAGCGTTGACACGCCTTGCGGTAGGGCAACACAATCGGTCCGGCTTGCCGCCGTCTGCGGCCCCCGAGCGGATTCGCCCGGTTCGCCACGTCAGTCTCCTCGCGCCCGCGCCGGTCGCGGGGGAGGCCCGGTTGCGAGCGGGTCCGGCCGCGCGCGGGCCCTGATGTGCTGCCCACGGGACGAGGAGGCATCGCCCGGGCGGGACACTGAGCAGGTAATTAACTTTTTTCCCCCACCATAAGGTACGCCCATGACAATTGAGTCGATCGACGCCATAACCCGGCATCCGCTCTATGCGGAACTCGTGTCGAAGCGCAAACGCTTCGGCTGGACCCTGACCTTTCTGATGATGCTCTTCTATTATGGCTTCATCCTGATCGTCGCCTTCAAGAAGGAGTGGCTGGCACAGCCCCTGTTCGACGGTTCGATCACCACCGTCGGCATCCCGGTGGGCCTGGCGGTCATCATCTCCGCCTTCGCCCTCACCGGGATCTATGTCTACCGTGCCAACGGTGAGTTCGACGACCTGACCAAGGCGATCAGGGAGGACCTGCAATGAAGCGTTTCGCCTATTCCCCCTGGCTCATCCTCGCCGCGCTGCTGGTGCCCTTCGCCATCGTCTCGGCCGACGCCCTGACCGGCAACGTGACGAAGCAGTCGCTCAACATCACCGCAGTGGTCATGTTCACGATCTTCGTCGGTGCGACGCTCGGCATCACCTACTGGGCCTCCCTGCGCACCCGCACCGCCAGCGATTTCTACACCGCGGGCGGCGGCATCACCGGGTTCCAGAACGGTCTGGCGATCGCCGGCGACTACATGTCGGCGGCCTCGTTCCTCGGTATCTCCGGCCTGGTCTTCGCGTCCGGCTATGACGGTCTGATCTACTCCATCGGCTGGCTGGTCGGCTGGCCGGTGATCATGTTCCTGATCGCCGAGCAGTTGCGCAACCTGGGCAAGTTCACCTTCGCCGACGTGGCCTCCTACCGCTTCAGTCAGGTGCCCATCCGGACCATGGCGGCCGTCTCCTCCCTGGTCGTCGTCGCCTTCTATCTCATCGCCCAGATGGTCGGTGCCGGCAAGCTGATCCAGCTCCTGTTCGGCCTGGAGTATTGGATGGCGGTGGTGATCGTCGGGGTCCTGATGATGATCTATGTCATCTTCGGCGGCATGACCGCGACCACCTGGGTGCAGATCATCAAGGCGGGCCTGCTGCTCACCGGTGCGACCTTCATGGCCCTGGCCGCCCTGTACCACTTCGGGTTCTCCCCCGAGGAGATGTTCCGGCAGGCCACCACCCACAGCGCCAAGGGCCTGGCCATCATGGGTCCCGGCACCCTGATCAAGGACCCGATCAACGCGATATCACTGGGCCTGGCACTGATGTTCGGTACCGCGGGTCTGCCCCACATCCTGATGCGCTTCTTCACCGTGCCGAACGCCAAGGAGGCGCGCAAGTCGGTCTTCTACGCCACCGGCTTCATCGGCTATTTCTACATCCTGACCTTCATCATCGGGTTCTCCGCCATCACCCTGCTGGCCCAGCATCCGGAGTTCTTCAAGGCCGGCATCCTGGTCGATGGTGTCGTCACGGACCCCAAGGGCCTGCTCGGCGGTACCAACATGGTCGCCATCAAGCTTGCGGAGGCGGTCGGCGGCAACCTGTTCCTGGGCTTCATCTCGGCCGTGGCCTTCGCCACCATCCTCGCGGTGGTGTCGGGTCTGACGCTGGCCGGCGCCTCGGCGATCTCCCATGACCTCTACGCCAGCGCCATCGCCCGCGGCCGGGTGAACGAGACCACCGAACTGAAGGTGGGCCGCTATGCGACCTTTGTCCTCGGCCTGGTGGCCATCGGGCTGGGGATCGCGTTCGAGCAGCAGAACGTCGCCTTCATGGTCGGTCTCGCCTTCGCCATCGCGGCCAGCGCCAATTTCCCGGTGCTGGCGGCCTCCATCTTCTGGAAGGGGATGACGACACGCGGTGCCTTCATCGGCGGCTTTGTCGGGCTGATCACCGCGGTGAGCATGACCGTGATGACCAAGGCGGTGTGGGGCGAGACGCTCGGTCACACGGTCGCGGATGCCACCGGCAAGATGGTACCGGTGGGGCTGATCGGGCTGGACAACCCGGCGATCATCTCGATCCCGGTGGCCTTCATCTGCATCTGGCTGTTCTCGATCACCGACCGCTCCGAGCGGGCCAAGATCGATCGGGCCGCCTTCGCGGCCCAGCGGGTCCGGTGCGAGACCGGGATCGGCGCCGAGGGCGCGGCCGGCCACTGATCGCAAGGAGCGCGCCGCCGGGACAGGCAGATCCCGGTGCCTCACCGCGCAGGAGGCTGCCGCCGAGGCCCGAGGTCGCAGATC
>NZ_CAIKKU010000499.1 GCF_903828115.1 uncultured Thiodictyon sp.
CGATTACGACAACGACAACGACAACGACAACGAAAATAGCTCTAACTTGAAGACCCCACCCGCCGCCGCCATTCCAGGGCCTTCCGGGGCGGCCTGCCGCACCCCAAGGCCCAATCCAACTCATCTACAAGGCTAGCCGCATGTCCAACCCGCTCTTAGACCAGGCCGGTCTCCCCGCCTTCGCCCGCATCCTGCCCGAACATGTGGAGCCGGCCCTGGATGCGCGCCTCGCCTCCTGCCGGGCCGAGATCGCCCGTCTGACCGGGGCGCCGGGGGTGCCGACCTGGGAGACCTTCGTCGAGCCCTTGGAGGAGTCGGACGACACGCTGAGCCGCACCTGGTCTCCGGTGGGACACTTGAACGCCGTCATGAACAGCGAGGTCCTGCGCGCCGCCTACAACGCCTGCCTGCCCAAGCTCAGCGACTACGCCACCGAGGTGGGCCAGAACGAGGACCTGTTCCGCGCCTACCAGGCGGTCGCGGCCCAGGAGCACCTGGACGCCACCCAGCGCAAGCTCCTGGACAATGCCCTGCGCGACTTCCACCTCTCCGGCGTCGACCTGCCCGCGGAGCACAAGGCGCGCTACAAGGCGATCAGCCAGGAACTCTCGCAGCTCACCGCCAAGTATTCGGAGAACCTGCTCGACGCCACCAACGCCTGGAACAAGCTGGTGACCGATCCGTCACGGCTCGCCGGGCTGCCCGAGTCCGCCTTGGGCCTGGCCCGCCAGAGTGCGCAGCAGCGCGGCCAGGACGGCTGGCTCCTGACGCTCGACATGCCCTCCTATATCCCGGTCATGACCTACGCCGACGACCGCGACCTGCGCTTCGAGGTCTATCAGGCCTTCGGCACCCGCGCCTCCGACCAGGGTCCCCACGCCGGCCAGTGGGACAATGGCGACCTCATGGAGCGCATCCTGGCGCTGCGCCACGAGCTCGCCCAACTCCTGGGTTTCGCCAACTACGCCGAGCGCTCACTCGCCACCAAGATGGCGCGCTCGCCGCAACAGGTGCTGGCCTTCCTCAACGACCTGGCGCAGCGCTCCGTCGCCCAGGCGCGCGGCGAACTGGAGGAGGTCCGCGCCTTTGCCTCGGAGCACCACGGTCAGGGGCAACTGGAGCCGTGGGACCTGGGCTACTACTCCGAGAAGCTGCGCGTGCACCGCTACCAGATCAGCCAGGAGGAGTTGCGGCCCTACTTCCCGGTCTCCCGGGTCTTGAGCGGGCTCTTCGGGGTGGCACAACGCCTCTTCGGCGTCGCCATCGAGGAGGCCCAGGGCTTCGAGACCTACCACCCGCAGGTGCGCTTCTTTGAGATCCGCGACACCGCGACCGGCCAGTTGCGCGGCCAGTTCTATCTCGACCCCTTCGCCCGCCCCGACAAGCGCGGCGGGGCCTGGATGGATGTATGCACCAACCGGCTGCATACCGCCCGCTACGACCAGATCCCGGTCGCCTATCTGGTGTGCAACTTCAGCCCGCCGGTCGGGGATCAACCGTCGCTCCTGACCCACAACGAGGTCGAGACCCTGTTCCACGAGTTCGGCCACGGGCTGCACCACCTGCTGACCCGGGTCGACTATCCGGCGGTGGCCGGCATCAATGGGGTCGCCTGGGACGCGGTGGAACTGCCCAGCCAGTTCATGGAAAACTGGTGCTGGGAGCGCGAGCCCCTGGATCTGTTCGCCGCCCACTGGCAGACCGGTGAGCGGCTCCCGGAGGACCTGTATGGGCGCATGACGGCCGCCCGGAACTTCCAGTCCGCGATGCAGATGGTGCGTCAGCTCGAGTTCGCGCTCTTTGATTTTCGCCTGCACCTGGAATACGACCCGGCCCGCGGCGGGCGTATCTATGAGATCCTGGAGGAGGTCCGCGACCAAGTGGCGGTCATCCGCCCGCCGGCCTTCAACCGCTTCGCCCACAGTTTCTCCCACGTTTTCGCCGGGGGCTATGCCGCCGGCTATTACAGCTACAAGTGGGCCGAGGTCCTGTCCGCAGACGCCTTCTCGCTCTTCGAGGAGCGCGGGGTCTTCGACGCTGCCACCGGGCGCGCCTTCAAGCAGACGATCCTGGAACAGGGCGGCTCCCGCGACGCCATGGTCCTCTATGTCGACTTCCGCGGACGCGAGCCGACGACCGATGCGCTGCTGCGACATTCGGGGATTGCCGCGTAGGCGTAGGCGCAGGATGGGTAGAGCGCAGCGAAGCCCATCACCCTGAATCCGGGAATTGTTCTCACAAAGACACAAAAGAACACAAAGAAGAACAAATCATTGAAGGCGTTGGGCCGATTACCGCGCGGGTGACCACCTCGAACTGCATATCGCGTTGAAAATCTTTGTGATCTTTATGTCTCAAGGCAGACGCGGTATTCGTGCACATGCCGGACGGATCATTCGCTCAAGACCGTCAAGTTAGATACCTCGGCGGTACGGGCAGGTCGCGGTTGCAGCGCTCCACCGCGAGGGTACACTTAAGCCCCCGCGAACTTACACATCCTCACGCAACGACCTATGCCAGCACCCCAGCCACGTTCCATCGTTCTCTGCGCGGTTCTGTGCTGCTGCCAGGTACCAGCCTGCGCCGAGCGCGTGAGCCAACCCTACCCTGACCCCCAACCGCGGGAGTTGGGGCTGTCACTGGAGTTGGTTGCGCGGGTTCCGGATAGCCGCTACGGGCCTGCCCGCCCCAACGCGATCGTACCCTACCGCGACGGCAGCGGCGCGGCCGTCGTGACGGATCTGAAGGGAGTCGCCTACCGCCTGAGCCCCGACGGTACCCTGACCTCGCTCCTGGACGCGCGCGCCCTGGTGCCGACGCTGACCGATGGCAAGGAGCAGGGATTGCAAGCCGCCGTCCCTCATCCCAAGCGGCCGGGGCTGCTGCTGACGGTGACCACGGAGTCGGCCAATCCGGATACCGAGGCCCGGTTCTTTGCCCTGCCGATGGAGCAGGGATTGCCCATCGAGCATTATGACGTGGTCTGCGAGTGGGACCCGGTGACCGGCCGGCGACAGGTCCTGCTGGTGATCGCCAAACCGCGCACAGACCATAATGCCAACGAACCCCTGTGCCTGCCCGATGCCAGTTGTCTGATCCCGGTCGGGGACGGGGGCAACACGGCAGCGACCGGCACCGTGGGCGCAAACGGGTTCGGCCAGCGGCTCGACAGCCCGCTTGGCACCCTGTTGCGCATCACGCCCAACGGGGACGGCACCTACGCGATACCGGCCGACAATCCCTTTGCCCAGGACGACAACCCCGGCACCCTGGCGGAGATCTTTGCGTATGGGTTCAGGAACCCGCAGCGCGGCTATCGCGCGGCGGATGGGACCCTGTATTGGATCGATATGGGACAGGCGATCGTGGAGGAATTAAATCGCGTGGTGCGCGGCGGCAACTATGGTTGGCCGCTGCGCGAGGGCCAGTACTGTGTCATTGCGCGAGATGAGAAGGTCCTGGCGACCTGCCGGCCGCTGCGCGGCTTCACGGACCCGATCGCGGCCTATGGCCATGGGCAAGGACTCATCGACCGGCTCCCGCGACTGGCCGTGAGCGGGGTCGCGGTCTGCACCGGGTGCGGCATCCCTGATCTGGAGGGTGCCGTCTTGGTGGTCGACCTCAACTCCGGCGCCTTGCTACATCCCTTGGCTGACGGGAATTTCGAGGAACTGCGCCTGAACGGCAAAACCTTGGCCCAATCCCTGGGGAGCGGTCGGGTCGAGACCCGGCTGGCGGTGGACGCGAACGGAAGCCTGCTGATCCTGAGCCGCACCGACCGCAACATCTACCGCATCCGCCAAAGCGACGCGCCGCCCTTGACAGTGGGCGGGGGCGCGCCGCTGATCGGGCTGCTGCTGTGCGCTGGTGGTCTGCTGCTGGGTGGCTTGCTGCTCCTGCGCGCACACCGTCGGAGGTCCCGAGGGCGGCGCGGCCAGGACGCCATGGGGCCCTCATGGAACCAGCCCAAGCCCGATCCGCAGCGCAGGCCAGACCGCTGACGGATTCAGAAGCTGCGAATTCCGGACAGGTACTCGGTGCTCCCAGCACCGCGCCCGAGCGGGATGGGGATCAGGCCAGCCGGTCGCTCGGGGTCACGGCGACGGTGACCTGGTCGGTGCCGATCCAGACCTGGCCGCCGTCGATGGTGCAATTGAGCCCCATAGAGCGCTCGGCCAGGGCGGCCAGGGCGCGGACCTCGGGGGCGGCGATCGACCAGACCCGCAGGTTGCGCTGGCGGCGCAGCGACTCCCCGTTCTGCTCCCACCAGAGATCCGCCGCGCGGCCGCCGTAGTTGATGACGATGACCTCCCGGGCGCGTCCGCACGCCTGGCGGATGCGGCGCTCGTCGGGGTGGCCCAGTTCGATCCAGCGCTCGATCTCCCCGGTCAGGCTGTGTTGCCACAGGTCCGGCTCATCGTCGGCACTCACACCCTTGGTGAAGGTGAGGCGCGGGTCGGCATAGAGACAGAAGGCGAGCAGGCGCACCATCATCCGCTCGTCGGTCTCGGAGGGGTGGCGGGCGATGGTGAGTGCGTGGCTCTCATAGTAGTGACGGTCCATGTCGCTGATCTGCACCTGGGCCCGGAAGACGGTCGCCTTGAGGGCCATCAGCGCGCGAACCCATGCTCAGCGAGGAAGTCCACGGTCAGGCCGCGGGCGCTGGGTGCGGCGGCGCGCTCGCCCAGCAGCAGGCGCTCCAGGTAGCGGGCGATGAGGTCCACCTCCAGGTTGACCCAGGTGCCGGTCTGATAGCGGGCGATGATGGTCTGCGCGATGGTGTGGGGGACGATGTTGAGGTCGAAGCAGGCGCCGTCGACCGCATTGACGGTGAGGCTCACCCCGTCCACGCAGATCGATCCTTTGTGGGCGATGTAGCGGGCCAGTTCCGCCGGGGCGGCAACGCTCAGACGCCAGGAGCGGGCGTCTTCACTGCGATCCAGGACCTGCCCTACCCCATCGACATGGCCGCTCACCAGGTGGCCGCCCAGCGGCGTGGACAGGGTCAGCGCCGGCTCCAGATTCACCGGGCTGCCGGGGCTGAGATCGCCGAGCGTGGTGTGCGCCAGCGTCTCACGGGACACGTCGGCCACGAAGGCGTCGGCGGCCAGGCTCACGGCGGTCAGACAGACCCCGTTGACCGCGATGCTGTCGCCCAGGGAGGCACCCGTCAGCGGGAGCTTGCCGGTGCCGATGGTGAGTCGGAGGTCCCCGCCGCGGGGTTCCAGACGGCGGATCTCGCCGACTGATTGGATGATGCCGGTAAACATGCTGGGATTCCGATGCAGCGGTGAGGCCCTTTCGGGGCGAAGTTGGGTGTCAGGTTGCGCCGTTGACGTTGTCGTTGTCGTTGTCGTTGTCGTTGTCGTAATCGAGATTATCGTAGCGCCCAGGATTCTCTCGCACGCCAAATTGCATCGCTTCTTCGATTACGATTTCGATTACGATTACGACAACGACAACGAGACGACAACGATGGTACTCGTGGTTTAACTTATTTCTGACTCGTTACTGACCCTCGCCAGGCGACAATACACCCGGGCGCAGGATCAGCCGCAGGTCAGGCCCGATGCGCCGCACCTCGGCGATACGCAACGGGATGCGGTGCTCCATGTGCTCAAGGCCCGGGAGCCGGAACAGCCCCCGCGCCCCGTCGCCCATCAGGTGCGGGGCGATGTAGAGGACGATTTCATCGATCAGTCCGGCGGTCAGCGCCGCCCCGGCCAGCGTCGGGCCGGTCTCCAACAGGACCTCGTTCATCTCCTGCACCGCGAGCCAGGCCATCAGGGCGCGCAGATCGACCTGGGCGTGGTGCTCCGCAAACTGCATCACCCGCGCCCCGGCGGCCGCCAAGGCGGCCCCGCGCGGCGAATCGACCCGGGCGCAGGCGGCGATGACGGTGACCCCGGGCAGGCCGAGCAGACGCGCCCCCGGGGGGGTGCGCAGGCGGCTGTCCACCACGACCCGCCAGGGTTGACGCACCGCCTCACCCGGTTGGAGCCCGGGCAGGTCCGCGGGCGCGAGGCGGACGTTGAGCGACGGGTCATCGGCGAGCACGGTCGCCACGCCGGTGAGGATGGCGGAGTGGCGCGCCCGCAGGCGCTGCACGTCCCGGCGCGACGCCTCCGAACTGATCCAGCGGCTCTCGCCGCTGGCCATGGCGGTACGCCCATCCAGGCTGGCGGCGAGCTTACAGCGGCAGTAGGGCCGGCCCTGGGTCATGCGCTTGATGAAACCAGGGTTCAGTGCCCGTGCCTGCGCCGCCAGCGGCCCGACCTCGACCGCGATACCCGCCGCCCGCAACAGCCGCAGACCGCGGCCCGACACCCGCGGATCGGGGTCCACCATGGCGCAGACCACCCGCGCGACGCCGGCCTGGATCAGCGCGTCCGTGCAGGGCGGGGTGCGGCCCTGGTGGCAGCAGGGCTCCAGGGACACATAGGCGGTGGCGCCGCGCGCCCGGTCACCGGCCGCGGTCAGGGCGATGCGCTCCGCGTGGGCCTCCCCGGCGCGCCGGTGCCAGCCCTCCCCCACCACGACCCCGTCGCGGACCAGGACACAGCCGACCCGCGGGTTGGGGTCCGTGGTGTAGAGCCCACGGCGGGCGAGCCGGATGGCCTGGGCCATGGGGCCGACGTCGGCCGCGCTGGGTTGGGGGGCGCTCACTTGGGTTTGATCTCCAGTGCGTCCAGCAGGTCGAGTTGTTTGCGCCGGACCTCCGGGGTGGGTTGGCGCTCGAGGCGGTCGATCTCCTCGCGAAAGGCGGCCACGTCCTCGAACTTGCGGTAGACCGAGGCGAAGCGGACATAGGCGACCTGGTCGAGACCGCGCAGTTCGTCCATCACGAGTTCCCCCACCCGCCGGGCCTGGACCTCCGATTCCCCGCTCGACATCAGGCGCCGCTGGATGCGCGCCTGGGCGGCATCGATCTGCTCAGTGCTCACCGGGCGCTTCTCCAGGGCCCGCATCATGCCGGAGCGCAGCTTGCGCCCGTCGAAAGGCACCCGGCTGCCGTCGCGCTTCACCACCCGCGGCAGGTTCAGCTCGGCCGTCTCGTAGGTGGTGAAGCGCTCCTTGCAGACCTCGCACTTGCGCCGACGGCGCACCTGATCGCCCTCCCCGGCCAGCCGGGAATCCACGACCTTGGTGTCCTCGGCGCCGCAGAAGGGACAGCGCATCAGTTAGCGCGCGTAGACCGGAAAGCGCTTGCAGAGGTCCAGCACCAGCGCCTTGGCGGTGGCGATCACGGCCGGATCGCCGCGCCCGTCGATCACGTCGCACATCCAACCGGCCAAGTCGCCGGCCTCCTTGAGACCGCAGCCGCGGGTGGTCATCGCCGGGGAGCCGACGCGGATGCCGCTGGTGACGAAGGGCGACTGGGGGTCATTGGGGACCGCGTTCTTGTTGACCGTGATATTGGCCGCGCCCAGCCAGGCGTCCACGTCCTTGCCGGTCAAGCCCTGGCCGATGAAGCTGACCAGGAACAGGTGGTCGTCGGTTCCGCCGGAGACCACGTCGTAGCCCCGGGACAGAAAGACCTCCGCCATGGTCTGGGCATTGAGGACCACCTGGCGCTGGTACTCCTTGAAGGCCGGTTCCAGGGCCTCCTTGAAGGCCACCGCCTTGGCGGCGATGACGTGCATCAGGGGGCCGCCCTGGGTGCCGGGGAAGACCAGCGAGGCAAGCTTCTTCTCGATCTGCGGGTTGGCGCGGGCCAGGATCAGCCCGCCGCGGGGGCCGCGCAGCGTCTTGTGGGTGGTGGTGGTGGTCACGTCCGCGATGGCCACCGGACTCGGGTAGACCCCGGCCGCCACCAGCCCCGCCACATGGGCCATGTCGACGAAGAACCAGGCGCCGACCGCATCGGCAATCGCCCGGAAGCGCGCCCAGTCGATCACGCGCGAGTAGGCGGAGAAGCCGGCGATGATCATGCGCGGCCGGTGCTCGTGCGCCAGGCGCTCGACCTGAGCGTAGTCGATCTCACCGGTGGCCGGGTCCAGGCCGTACTGCACGGCCTGGTAGAGCTTGCCGGAGAAATTGGGCTTGGCCCCGTGGGTCAGGTGCCCGCCGTGGGCCAGACTCATCCCGAGCACGGTATCACCCGGCTCGCACAGGGCCATGTAGACGGCGGCATTGGCCTGGGAACCGGAGTGGGGCTGCACGTTGGCGTAGGCGGCGCCGAAGAGCTGTTTGGCCCGCTCGATGGCCAACCGCTCGGCCACGTCCACGAACTCGCAACCGCCATAGTAGCGCTTGCCGGGGTAGCCCTCGGCATACTTGTTGGTCATGACCCCGCCCTGGGCCTCCAGGACCCGCGGGCTGACATAGTTCTCGGAGGCGATCAGCTCGATGTGCTCCTCCTGGCGGCGCTCCTCGCCTTGGATCGCCGCCCAGAGTTCCGGGTCGTAGTCACGGATCGTCATGGTCTGGTCAAACATGGGAGTTCTCCCCGGCGTGAAAAGCCGTGTAGTTTAATCGGTTTCGATCCGAACCGCCCGTTATAGAATGTAGGGCCTTGACCACGGGAGCCGGGGCGTCCCGCCCCGGCCCGACCACCAGTCACGCAGGTCCGCGCACCCATGACCGCCACCGTCCACCCCGGCGACTATCACGCCAATGTCGACCCCGATGAGATCAGTAAGTTCGAGGCCCTGGCCGCCCGCTGGTGGGACCCGCTGAGCGAGTTCAAGACCCTGCACGACATCAACCCCCTGCGGCTCGATTATGTGGAGCGCGCGGCGGGGCTCGTGGGCCGCGAGGTGCTGGACGTGGGCTGCGGGGGTGGACTGCTCGCCGAGGGCATGGCACTGCGCGGCGCCCGGGTACTGGGGATCGACATGGGTGCGATGCCCTTGCGGGTGGCCGAGTTGCACACCCTGGAGACCGGGGTGGTGGTGGACTACCGGCGCGTCACGGCGGAGGCCCTGGCAGCGGAGCGCCCGGCGGGCTTCGATCTCGTGACCTGCATGGAACTGCTGGAGCACGTCCCCGATCCGGCCTCGGTGATCGACGCCTGCGCCCGGCTGGTGCGCCCGGGGGGCAAGGTGATCTTCTCCACCCTCAACCGCAACCCCAAGGCCTATGCGCTGGCCATCCTCGGCGCCGAGTATCTCCTGGGGATGCTGCCCAAGGGCACCCACGACTACAACCGCTTCATCCGCCCGGCGGAACTGGACCGCTGGGTCCGCACCGCCGGGTTGCGCACGCGCGACCTGACCGGCCTGATCTACAACCCGCTGACCCGCACCTATCGGCTGGAACCCGCGAACGTGGATGTCAACTATCTGGTCACCTGCGAGCGCGACCTCTGATGGATACCGACGCGACCGAAAAACCACTGCTGGAGCGCGTCGTCCTGGTCACCGGGGCGGCCGAGGGCCTCGGCCGCGCGGTCGCCCTGGCCGCCGCCGCCGCCGGGGCCACGCTCGTCCTGAGCGACCTGCCCGAAGCCGATCTGAATGCCGTCTATGACCGCATCGAGACCGGTGGGGGGGCCTTACCCGCGATCCTGCCGCTCAACCTCGACACCACCGACGAGAAGGGTTGCCGCAGTGCGGCCGAGCTGGTCGGCGAGACCTTCGGGCGCCTCGACGCCCTGGTGCACTGCGCCGCCTTCGCCCCCTATCTCTCCCGGATCGACGACTACGAGCACGCCGAGTGGGAGCGGGTGCTGCGGATCAATCTGACCTCACCCTTTCTGCTCACCCAGGCGTGCCTGCCGCTGTTGCACGCCTCCCGCGACCCGGTGGTGATCTTCACCTCCGACCGCGTCGCCCGTACCGGGCTCGCCTATTGGGGCGCCTATGCGGCGGCCAAGTTCGGCCTCGAAGGGCTGGCGCAGGTGCTCGCGCAGGAGTCCGGGGGCCGCCACCCGATCCGCGTCGCCAGTCTGGACCCGGGGGTCTTGCGCACCGGGCTGCGCGCCCGCCTCTACCCCGGGGAGGACCCCTTCACCCTGCCCGCGCCCGAGACCGCCGCGCCGCGTTATCTGCAATTGCTGGCGGGGTGCGATCAGAACTGATGTGGTGACCGAGATCCCGGGTACGCTGTCGTTGTCGTTGTCGTGATCGTTGTCGTAATCGAACAATCCGACCACGACAACGACAACGACAACGACGCCCGGTCCGTGAGAAGGTCCGGTCGCTGTAGGGTACGCATCGCGTACCCGGCCCAAGAGGTTGCCGCGGCGGCATGGACCGGTGTCGGTCCCTCGCGGATAATAGGCCGCCGGCCTGGCGCCGGCGTTAGGTTTCCCAATCCCAATTCCGTCCATCGAGGATCACACAATCATGCAGACGAAAGAAGAGTATCTGGCGAAACTGAAGGTCCAACTCGACGAGTGGCAGGGCGATCTGGAGGTCCTGCGCGGCAAGGCGGAAACCGCCACCGACGACGCCAAGGTCAAGATCCAGGAGCAGATCGCCGAGCTGCGGGGCAAGTGGGACGAGGGTCATGCCCGGCGCGAGGAGATCAAGGACGCCGCCGACGACAAGTGGGAGGAATTCAAGGACGAGGCCGAGGCGAAGTGGGAGGAGTTCAAGGTCGGCGCCAAGGATTCCTTCGATAAGGTCAAGTCCTACTTCAGCTGAGTCTGCCGCCGGCCCCGCGGGCCAAGGCCGCCCGAGGCCCGCGCCCTGTAACCTGTATCTGCCCCCTCGCGGGACGGGGCATTCGCCCCGTCCCAAGCGTTTCTGCAATCGCCGATCTCAGGCGCAGTCCCGCGGGTCCGCAGAAAACCTGGCAGACGGGGCGAATACCCAGTCCGACCCGCAAACCCATCCAATACGTTAAAGTTTACCGGCCGTCCAGCAACGCCCGCCACGCCGGATGCCCGGCGATCAGCCCGAGCCCCAGCGCCAGCAGCGTCTTGCCCGGTTCCATCTTGAACCAGGTGGAGGCCCCGGACGGGTGGGGCAGGGGGATCAGGTCCGCCGCCGACCCGCTCGCGCAGCGATAGGGCCATTGCTGACCCACCAGGCCGGCGAGCCGCGCCCCCGCGGGTAGTTGGTCCGCGAACTGGGCGATGGCCAGTTTGCCGACCGGGATGATGAGGCGCGGCCGGCTGATCGCCATCTCAGTGCGCCACCAAGGGGCGCAGTTCGCCACTTCGGGCCGGTCCGGCACCCGGTCCCCGCCCTTGGGATTCTTACCGGGAAAGCAGCGGCACACGGCGCTCATCAATACCAGCTCGCGAACGCGCGCCTCGTCCAGCCCGATCGAGGCGAACCACCGAAACAGCGTCTTGCCGGCAGTCCAGCAAAAGGGTCGGCACTGTTCGATCTCTTTGGTGCCCGGGGCCTGTCCGATCATCATCACCGGCGAGGACACCGCCTGTCCATGCACCGGCGGGCCGAACATGCCGGGGCAGCGCCGACAGCGCAGCAACTCGCGGTAGAGGTCGGCGAGCTGATTCAACCGATCCGCCCCGCCCGCCGGCCCGTCCGCCAAAGCGCCCGCGTTCCCCCTGGTAACATCATCCATCGTAACCTCCCGCCAAAGCCCTTTATCATAGCGCGCGTCGCAGCGCAACCGACGTGCGCCGCGAGCAAATCGGAGAAACCGTGGTTGGTCTGCAGATTCCGCCGGTTTCCGCGTCAATTCCTGATATAGCGAAGTGCGTCCTTAACTTAGTACCCTTCTCCCCTGGCCCCGTTTCCCGGATGAACTGGCGAACTAGCACAACGTCTGTGGCGCGCGCTCGCTTTCGAGCGCGCCAGATGAGGCAACGTCTCCTCGGCATTATCGCGTTCATCGTAATGCTATGATGCCTAATGCGAAACCTGACCCCATCCCCTTACTCTTCACGATCCTATTGTCTTCGCCCTGTCGAGCGGAGCTAGATCACTCCTCCTGTCCAAGAATGCGATCGATTCCTTTGCCCATCTGGACAGCAAAATAAGCGTAACTATCGGCATTCCGGATTGCGAATTGAACCGGGAGGTCTATGTATTTCCTTGGCTCCACCTCCTTCGTGGGATCGTTCGGGTCGATCCCGGTCCTGTCGCGGTAGGCGAAATCCTGGAATGCGTCACCGATGAAATGCGCACTCTCATGGACCAGAACGAGCGTCTGGTTCAGTTGCCCGACATTCATATAAAGAGGCGTGATTCGAAGTGTCCCGTCTCGCCGCTGGGGCACGAACGCGGTCGCTTTTGCTCCTTCACCCTCCGCTGGCGCATCAATGAAGATTGAGTCTCGAGCAAGCGCCCCAAGGATGCTGAAATAATTGAATCGAATGTCTTTCAGAATCGCCAAGGTTGGGTCGCCATCGACAAATGGCAGTAGTCGCAGGAGCCGATCTACAACACCAGGGGGCGGTCCCAAGGAAACGTGGAAATGCGTCTTCAGCGCTTTGAAGTGGGGGAGATTATCGATTTCGGACCTCTTGCCATTGAATCCAATGACGAAGTTGAGCGCAGTAACGGCTGCCCCTACCCACTTTTTCGCTTCCGGGATGTTGGTCAGGGCTTTTTCTCGAGGTGTCATAGGAACGCAATCTCACAGTCGAGGGATCATAAATCGGTCAACGTTGGGTATTTCCTTGCGGCCGCAAAGGCGTACACTTCCGTTTTCCGTTGCGAGCATTTCCCTGTCCAAGGCCGCGATCGTCATCTTGCCGACGATGTTATCTGCCTCTGTCTGGTAGCTGGTATTGACGATTTTTCGCTTCTGCTTATAGGCGAGTACCGCGGCGGCAGTTGCGGGACCAAAAACCGAATCTTGAGTGATTGAGGCTCCATCCAATTGGATCAACGCCAGTTGGATTTTGCCAACGTGCGGCCCCGTCGCACCCGGTACGATATGAGCAGGATCAGACACGGCCGCGGACTCAAGTTTAGGATCGCCGCGAAACAGTTTCGATTGAAGAGCCATCACCATACCTCTCTTGGTGTCGCCGAGCTGCGGAGACTGCCTGTTTCACTTAACTGCTGGTCGATCCGCCTGTAAGTCGCGGATCCATAAATGCTGCGGCTCAAGTCAGTGCCATTCGGTCTGAGCCCTTCTCCGCATTTTTCCGCTCTTCTGAGTCTGCGCCAGAAAGAAGTGGATCAGAAATCCGGCAGAATGTCAAGATCCTGGGTGCGCGGGTGCGTTGCACTGGTAGCGGTTTAGGCGGCAGCATCGCCGCGTAACCGCGCCACGGATTCGTAAAGCGTTCCGCGCCATCGGGCGCGTTTTGGCACGCAGCGAAATATCGTTTGTCATCAGGTTACTGTCGCCACGATTGGCTGCCCGGTCGGTGCGTTATGGGGCAAGCTTGCCGCCTAACGGGCATGGCAGCAACATCAGCCACCCCGGAAGACTAAACCTAGAAAGAGCAGTTCTCACGCCAAACCGCCAAGTTCGCCGCGGATGCCCTGGGGACTTGAGTGCGTATTCGTCGCGCTGCGTGCGGGCTGCCGCCGGCAGCCGAGGAAACCATGCCAAAGGCACGCCGAGCGTCCGGCCATCATTCAACCCCTCCCACAGATTGTTCTCATCGCCGGTGCCCGATCTAGAGGAAATGCTCATTTGAGAATCTGAAACAGGTTGTTGAAATCATCCGTCCAGGCCACCAGCCCGGAGATCGGAGCAACCGGCGTCGCCGCCGCCCGGATCCCGGCCTGCTCCAGCACCGCCGGGTTGCGGGCGACCAGGATCCAGTCGGTGCGGCGCTGGCCGGGGCCGGTAGGGTCGTCGCGGATCAGGGCGGTGGTGAGTCCCTTGGTGCTTGCGATCTCCTGCACCACCGGCGGCAGCCACAGGAAGCGGTTGGTGACGTGGATCAGGTGGCGCAGATAGATGTCCATGGCCTGCGCCGTGATCAGGTGGACCGGCACCGAGTCGCCGGAAAAGGCGTCCACCGCCAGCACGTCGAACCCCTGGGGCGCCTCGCGCTCCAGCGTGAGACGGGCGTCACCGAGCGCGGTCTCGATCTGCGCCTGGCTGTCGTTCATGAAGCTGAACTCGCTGCGGGCCAGGTCCAGCACCTGGGGGTTGATCTCGTAGAAGCGGTAGACATCGCCCGGGCGCCCGTAGACGGCCAGGGTCCCGGTGCCCAACCCGATCAGGCCGACCTTCTTGGCCGCCGTGGCGGCGATGGCCCGCCCGATCCCGGAGGTCTGACCATAGTAGGTGGTCGGCAGCCGCTGCCGGTCAGGGGCCAAGAACTGCTCACCGTGCTTGATGGAGCCGTGATAGAGCTGGCGCACGTCGTCGCGCGGGTCCTGGCGATGGACATCCACACTCTGCAGGTTGCCGTAGAAGTTGCGTGTGATGCGGCGGGTGTCGGCCAGGTCGTCGGCGACCTGCACATAGAGGAAATAGCCGCACAGCACGGCCAGGGCCCCGGCGGCACCGCTCGCCAGCGGACTGGTCAGCGGATGGCTCGGCGCCGAGGCCGTCCCCCGGGGCTGCTCGCTCGCCGTTTTGGCCGGGCGCAGCACGAGCATCGCCAGGAGCGCGGTGATGATGAGCCCGATCCCCAACTCGTAGTAGGCCGGCAGGACGCGCGGGGCGATCAGCCCGACCGTGATCCCGCCAAGCGCCCCGCCCAGCGAGAGCATCAGATAGAAGCGGGTGAGATAACGCGGCCCGGGGCGCAGCCGGGCCAGCTCGCCATGCAGGAACATGCAGAAGAAGAACAGCCCCGCGGCGTAGAGCGGGATGGCGACCTTGATGTTGACGCCGATGGCGCTGTCCTGGAGCCCATAGGCGCAGACCAGCAGCAGGAGCGCGGTGACCGGCAGGACGATGGCGCGCCGGTACCAGCGGTCGCTCTCGAAACAGAGCACGAAGGTCAATAGATACAGCGAGAGCGGCAGCAGCCACAGGAAGGGGATGGCCGCGACGTTCTGGGTGATGTGGTTGGTGATGGCCAGCAGCAGCCAGGAGCCCATGGCCGCGAGGCCGAGCCACAGCAGGTAGTCCCGGGGCCGCGGGTCCCAATCGCCCTCGGGCTCATGGGTGGGGGCATGGGCCGCGGGCGGCAGCCGGCGGGTGTGGTGCAGGAAGTACCAGGCCGAGCCGGCGCAGGACAGCGCAAACAGGACGAAGACCCCGGACCAGGCATAGGCCTGGGTGAGGATGCGCGCGTGCGGCTCGATCAGGAAGGGGTAGCTCATCAGGGCCAGCAGGGAGGCCAGGTTCGAGAGCGAAAAATAGCGGTAGACGTGGGTCCCGATCAGGCTGCGCGCGACCCAGGACTGGAGCAGCGGGCCGGTGGTCGAGAGCATGAAGTAGGGCAGCCCGATGGTGGCGATCAGCAGGCCCAGGATCCACAGGGTCGGGTCCGCCTCACCGGCTGGCTTCCACTGGGGTCCGGCCAGGATCGGCAGCACCAGCAGGCTCGCCGCCAGCAGGGTCACATGGACCTGCACCTGGCGGCGCGGACTCAGGTGCCGTGAGAGCCAGTCCGCATAGGCATAGCCGCCGAGCAGCGTCACCTGGAAGAAGACCATGCAGACCGACCAGACCGCCGCCGAGCCGCCGAACCAGGGCAGGATCTGCTTGGCGATCAGGGGCTGGACCAGGAACAGCAGAAAGGAACTGGAGAAGATGGTCCCCGCGAAGAGGAGCTTTGAGCCTGGGCTGTGCATGGGAGTCGGTGCTTCCTGTGGCTTGGGCAGGGCGGGGAGGGCACCGGGGGGGCGCGCTGTCGTCCGCGCCGGGCGATCGGCCAGCCTAGCGTATCGGCGGCGGGGCGGCAAACGGCGCGTGCCTCGCGACCTGTTCGTCCGAGATCCGCTCGATCGTCAATACTGACCATTTGCTTTTCCTGGAGGAAGGCACTAAGATTCTTCCCATCGCGACCCGCCTGGCCAGCAGCCTTGATCGGAGTCGGGAAAAGCAGAGGGTGACACGGCACTGATCCCACGGGGTCCAGGCCACAGGCCCCGCATCCAAGCCCGATGAAAAGGGCGAGGAGGACACTTAAGAAAAACCTGCCGACCCAAACCCTACGGCAGGCCCGCAACTACTCGGTCGCCGGGGCCTTCAAGGCCCCGGCGACTGCTTTTCGGGGATGACCCGCACGACCCATCCCCCTGTTTACGCTGCCCGCGCGACGGCGCGCCCTCGTATCGTCCGCTGCTCAGGCACTGCCCGCCAGGACGGGATAATCGGTATAGCCTTGTTCATCGCCGCCGTAGAAGGTGGCCTGGTCGGGTTCGGTGAGCGGGGCATTGCGCCGCAGGCGCTCCACCAGGTCCGGGTTGGCGATGAAGGGGCGGCCGAAGGCGATCAGGTCGGCGGTGTTCGCGGCGCGCGCGGCCAGGGCCAACTCGCGGGTGTAGCCGTTGTTGGCGATATAGGTGCCGTGGAAGAGCGGGCGCAGGGTGCCGAGCTTGAAGCTGGAGCCGGTCTCGCGCGGGCCGCCGGTCACCCCCTCCACGACATGCAGGAAACCGATACCGCGCGCCGAGAGTTCCCGTACCACCTGGGTGAAGAGCGGCTCCGGGTTGCTGTCGGCGATGTCGTTGGCGGGCGAGAGCGGGGCGAGGCGCACGCCGACCTGGTCCTGCGGCCAGACCCCGACCACGGCCTCGGTCACCTCCAGCAGCAGGCGGGCGCGGTTTGCGATGCTGCCGCCATAGGCGTCGGTGCGCCGATTGGTCTGGTCGCGCAGGAACTGATCGAGCAGGTAGCCGTTGGCCGAGTGGATCTCGACCCCGTCGAAGCCGGCCGCTTGTGCGTTTTCCGCCGCGCGCCGGTAGTCGTCGATGATGCCGGGAAGCTCCGAGAGCTCCAGGGCGCGCGGCGTCACCATGTCCACCATCCCCCGGCCGGTGAAGACCTGTCCCTGCGCCTTCACCGCCGAGGGGGCCACCGGCAGGGCGCCGCCCTCCTGCAGCTCGGGGTGCGAGATGCGCCCGACGTGCCAGAGTTGGATGACGATCTTGCCGCCCTTGGCATGGACCGCCTCGGTCACCTGCCGCCAACCCGCGACCTGGGCCTCGTTGTAGATGCCCGGGGTCTGGATATAGCCCTTGCCCTGGGGTGAGATCTGCGACGCCTCGCTGATGATCAGACCGGCGCCCGCGCGTTGGGCGTAATAGGTAGCCATCAAGGGCGTGGGCACATCCCCGGCCGCGGCGCGGCTGCGCGTCAGCGGGGCCATCACGATGCGGTTGGCGAGTGTCAGGGTGCCGAGCTGGTAGGGCTGAAAGAGGTCGCTTTGGGTGTCGTCGCTCATGGGTTGGTCCGGCATTTCTTGGTTAACGGGTAGGTGAATGATTGCACTGTCTGGCGCCTGGGTGCTGTTCGTTTGCAGACAGACCCCGGGGCATGATCGTTGTCGTTGTCGTTGTCGTTGTCGTAATCGGAGAAACGATGCAATTTGGGGTGCGAGAGAATCCAGGGCGTTACGATAACCTCGATAACGACAACGACAACGACAACGGCGCTCAGTGAACCGTTCCTAACGGTTCTGGGCGGGGCGAAGATCCCGAACGGCTCATGGAAACAGCGGCACCACCGCGGTGACCTGCTCCAAGGCGGCGGCGGACTCGGGGCCGCTGCGGCCCACCGGCCGGATACCGGGGCCGACCGGCTCGGCCAGGACCCAGGTGCGGTGCTCGCGCAGGAGGTAACGGTCCCCCGGCTCAGCTTCCAGCCCCAGGCCGAGGAGTGCGTGGCGCGGCACCAGGATCAGGGTAATGGGGAGCCGGGGAAACAGCAGGTGCGCCAGCGCGGCGAAGGCGACCGACTTGGTGTCGCAGTCGCCGCGGTTGTCTGCCAGCATCGCTGGCGGGGGCAGGAAGCCCGCATCCGTGGCCCGGTCCTCAAGCCGGTCATAGGGAATGGTCTGAATGAAGGCCAGTACCCGGTTCAGGGCGGCGCGGGTGGACAGCCCCTGGATTTGGGGACGCAGGGCCTGCGCCAGGGGGGCCAGGGCGGGGAGGGCACGCGCGGCGATCCGCGCATAGTCCGGGAGCAGTCCCCCGGTTTCGTCCAGGCGATAGAGCCGCTCGCGGAAATAGGCGAGCTTGAAGTCATCCAGACGCCGTTGGATCGCCGCAATCTCGCCCTTGAGGTCCTGATCCACTCGGTCCGCCCGGCGCGCGACCCCCGCCTGCGCCTGCTCGACGAGTCGGGCCGCGGCCGCGTTGGCATCGCGCTGGGCGGCAGCCAGACGCTGCTGGATCGCCGCGAGGTCGGCCTTCGACCTGGCGTGGAGTTCGAGATCACCATCCGCGCCCCGACTGATGCGGGCGCCCGGATAGTCTGATTCGATGGCAGCGAACTCCCGGTCGAGGGTCTCCTCGAAGCGTGCATGATGTTGGGCCGCGAGGTCCCCCGCCGGGTTGACCTGCCAGGCGATGCTGTGGTCCGGGCGCAATTTCAGTTCCACCCCCGGGTAGGCGCGTCCCAGGTCATCCAGGGCGCGCGTCAGTTGCCGGTCAAGCTCCGCGGCGGCGGCCGTCTCCAGGTCGGCCCGGCGATAGGCGCGGAACTCCCGGCGCGCCGCGGCGATGGCGCCCTCATCGAGTTGGAAGCTCAGGGTGTGGCTGCCGTCCTGATCGACCCAGCGGTAGTCGAAGCGCCGCTGGTCACCGACCGGTGCGGAACTGAAGTGGGTCTGGCCGGCCGGCTCGGCCGGCGCGGCGACGGCCGGCACCAAGAGGGCGGCGAGCAAGGCGAGCACGGGCAGGTGCGGCGGCGGCATGGTGTTCAGGCAGTGCCTGGCGGGGCGCCCGGTCAGCGCGATCATCGCTTGCGTCCTCAGCCCGCCTGCACGGCCGCCAGCGCGGTCATGTTGAGCAGGCCCCGCACCGAGGTGCTGGTGCTCACGATGTGCGCCGGGCGGTCGGCGCCCAGCAGCATGGGTCCGACGTTGATGGAACTGCTGCCCCCGGCCGTGGAGCGCAGCAGGTTGAGTGCGATATTGGCGGCGGCCTGGTTGGGCATGATGAGCAGGTTGGCGCGCCCGGTGAGCCGGGAGTCCGGGAAGCGCCGCGCGCGCAGTTCCGGGTCCAGGGCCAGGTTGGGCTGCATCTCGCCCTCCACCTCGAGCGCCGGGTCGCTGGCGCGCAGCAGGCGCAGGGCCTCGCACATCTTCTCCGCGGAGGGGGTGTGGCGGGTGCCGAAGTTGGAGTGTGAGCACAGCGCGATCTTGGGCTCGAGCCCGAAGCGGGCGACCTGCGCCGCGCACAGCCGCGCAATCTCCGCCAGGTCCGCGGCGCTAGGGTCCTCCTGCACATAGGTGTCGGCGATGAAGAGCGGCCCCTGCGGCAGGATGACGGCATTCATGGCCGTGAGCCGCAGGACCCCGGGGGCGCAGCCGATGATCGCCTGGACGTGCTCCAGGTGGCGCAGGTACCGCCCGACCACGCCGCAGATCATGGCGTCCGCGTCGCCGGAGCGCAGCACGGCGGCGGCGAGCACGGTCGGGGACTTGCGCACATACTCGCGTACCTCCGTGAGGGTATAGCCGCGGCGCTTGACGCGCTCGTAAACGGTCGTGCAGTGGGTGTCGAAGCGCGGGTTCTCCGACGGGATGATCAGGTCGAAGTCCTCCCCGGGGCGGATGGAGAGCCCCAGGTCCTGCAACCCCTGACGGATCTGTTCCGGCCGTCCGATGAGCAGGGGCCGGGCGATCCCCTCGCTCACCGCCTGCTGCGCGACCTGCAGCACCCTCTCCTGCTCGCCCTCGGCGAACACCACCCGCCGCCGCGGCGCGGCGCGGGCGTGATCGAAGACCGGCTTCATGGTCATGCCGCTGCGGAAGGCGCGCAGCGACAGGGTGTTGCGATAGGCGTCCAGATCCGCGATGGGGCGGCTGGCCACGCCCGACTCCATGGCTGCCCGGGCGACCGCGGGGGCCAGATGGGCCATGAGCCGCGGGTCGAAGGGCCGCGGGATCAGGTACTCCGGGCCGAAGCTCAGGCCCTGGCCGCCATAGGCCGCGCGCACGATGTCGGACGGCTCCGCCATCGCCAAGTCCGCGATGGCATGGACGCACGCAATCTCCATCGCCTTGTTGATCCGGGTCGCACCGCAGTCCAGGGCGCCGCGGAAGATGAAGGGGAAGCACAGGACATTGTTGACCTGGTTCGGAAAATCCGAGCGCCCGGTGGCGATGATGGCGTCCGGGCGGGCGGCGCGGGCCAGATCCGGCATGATCTCCGGGGTCGGGTTGGCGAGCGCCATGATGATGGGACGCTCGGCCATCCGGGCCAGCCACTCCGGCTTGAGCACCCCCGCCGCGGACAGCCCCAGGAACAGGTCGGCGCCGACGATCGCCTGCTCCAGGGTGCGCAGGTCGGTGTCCACCGCATAGCGGTCCTTGTAGGGGTCCATCACCTCGGGGCGCCCGCGATAGACCACACCCGCGATGTCCGTGACCATGATGTTGTCGGGCTTGAGCCCCAGTTCCACCAGCAGCCCCAGGCAGGCGAGCGCCGCCGCGCCGGCCCCGGCCGTCACCAGGCGCACCGACCCGATGTCCTTGCCCACCACCCGCAGGCCGTTCAGGATCGCCGCGCAGACCACGATGGCGGTGCCGTGCTGATCGTCGTGGAAGACCGGGATGCCCATGCGCTCCTGGAGCGCCTGCTCGATGATGAAGCAGTCCGGGGCCTTGATGTCCTCCAGATTGATGGCGCCGAAGGTGGGCTCCAGGCGCGCCACCGTCTCGATGAACTGCTGCGGGTCGCGCTCCTCGATCTCGATGTCGAACACGTCGATATCGGCGAATTTCTTGAACAGCACCGCCTTGCCTTCCATCACCGGCTTGCTCGCGAGACTGCCGATGGGGCCCAGGCCCAGCACCGCGGTGCCGTTGGTGATGACCCCGACCAGGTTGGAGCGGGCGGTATAGAGGGCGGCGGCCTGCGGATCGCGCACGATCTCCTCGCAGGCGACCGCCACCCCGGGGGAGTAGGCGAGCGCCAGGTCGCGCTGATTGGCCAGCGGCTTGGTCGCCTTGATCTCCAGCTTGCCGGGGCGGGGGTATAAGTGGTACGCGAGGGCGTCCTGTCTCAGATCGTCGGACATATGTGGTTCTCGTGGGGGGGGCGCTCGAGGGGGTCGCTCGCGGCGCGCGAAGACCAGTCATTGTGCTGCGCCGACCCGGGTTCGGCAACCACCCGCGCGCCCGGCCGCCGGGTCCGCTGTGCGGACCATTCCCCCCCGCCGCCCACGCGCCCGGACGCCCGTTACCGTAAAAGTCGCGCGGTGACCCTGTGGGAGCGGCTTCAGCCGCGACGAGCCTCGCGCGGAAAACGCGGCGTCGGCGTTCGCCGCGGCGCCGCATCGTGGCTGGATGCCGCTCCCACGCACGCCGTTCATCATCCGGGGTGCCGGAGCGACCTTCCATGGCCGTTAGCCGCGACGCACCGGGCGGGGGACCCGGCAGCGGCGTTCGCGCCGCGGCGCCGCATCGCGACCGGATGCCGCCCCCCCGAGGAACTCTCATCTTGCGGGGTGACGGACAAAAGAAGAACCATCAAAGGCACGCAATGACCTCGAGTGCCAGTCCGGTGGTCTCGGCGATGATGCTCGGTGCGACCCCGTTGGCCTTCATCGCCCGGGCGATCTCCAGTGTGCGCTCTTCGCGACCCTCCTCGCGCCCCTCGATCTTGCCGAGCCCATAGTTCGATGCCACCAGGCTCGCCTGAAGGTGCAGATCGTCCTGCCAGCGCTCGTAGGCGGCGCGCTCCGCCGGTGCGAGCTTGAGCACGTCGAGCTTCTCCTTTGCCTCGCGCAGGCCCTTGGCCGAGAAGCCGTCCTGAATCGCCTCGTGCTTCAAGAAATAGACCCACTCGTCGAGGGTGTCGCGGGCGATGTCGTCGAACCGCTCGACCTTGATCAGGTAATACTCGGGGAACAATTCGTGGGTACTCTCGCGCCCCGGAAACAGTTGGCGCTGGGCGAGGCTCAAGTCCAACTCGTCGTGCTTGTGCAGACCATGGAAGCGGGTGGTGCCGCGGTAGATATAGTCCTCGCCGTGGCCCAGGTCGAAATACCGGATGTTGACCGAGATGACCTTGACCAGGTCCGCATAGGGCTGGCCGGCATCCAGGTGCTCGACCAGGGTCCGGGCGCTGCCGTAGAGCATCCGCGACAGGTAATCGTGCTGCCGCTCGTATTGGACCTCGATCAGCACCAACTCGCCGCGGTGGTTGCGCACCTTCAGATCCAGGCGGTTGGCGCGGTCGTCGGCCGTGTCGCGGTTCGACTCCGACTCCAGGACCTCGATGATCTGTACGTCCTCGCGCAGCAGCTCGCTCAGGAAGCCCTCGAGGATGCCGAAGTTGGCCTTGCTGCGCAGCAGCCGTTTCATGGCCCAGTCGAAGCTGATGAGCTTGCGTGTTGGCATGGTCGCTGACTCCGCGGGA
>NZ_CAIKKU010000500.1 GCF_903828115.1 uncultured Thiodictyon sp.
CCGACCACGATTACGACAACGACAACGACAACGCCAGGTCCGTGAGAACGTCCGGTCGCTGTGGCTTTAGCGTACGCATCGCGTACCCGGCTCCTGCGGGTGTGGCAGCTTGGCGGGTACGCGATGCGTACCCTACGACATGTGCGTTAACACATCAGTTCTAATCGCACCCCCCACGACCGGGAGCCGGGACAAGCCGCGCGGGTTCTGCTATGGTTACACCAATACCGTAACGCACTGACCACTGTCCAAGAGCCAGGAGACCTTGCCCCAGGCCCAGACCCACAGATCGAACGGGGAGTGGACCCGGCCGACACCGCGGCGCCGGCCCCGGTTCCCGCCCCCGGATCGTCTCGCCCCCATACTGCCCCGGTCGCCTGGGTGCCGGCGCCCCGGTGGCGCCTCACCATGATCGGCGTCCTGGGCGGTACCTTCGACCCCGTCCACCTCGGGCACCTGCGCCCGGCCTTGGATTGCCTCCAGTCCCTGGGACTTGCAGAACTGCGCTTCATCCCGCTCAACGTGGCGGTCCACCGCCCCCAGCCGGAGGCCGCGGCGCCCTGGCGACTGGCCATGCTGGAGGCGGCCATCGCCGGCCAGCCCGGATTTCGGGTGGACACCCGGGAGTTGGGGCGGCCCGGCGGCTCCTTCTCCTATGACACGCTGCAATCCCTGCGGGCCGAGTTGGGTGAGGCCCGGCCCCTCTGCCTGCTGTTGGGCGGCGACGCCTTTCGGGGCTTTGCGGACTGGCACCGGCCGCGCGAAATCCTGGATCTGGCCCATCTGGTGGTGATGCAGCGGCCCGGGGTCTGCGGCCCGCTGGCCCCGGGCTTGGAGGTCCTGTGCGCGGGGCGGACCTGTGAGGACCCGCACGTGTTGCGGGAGGTGCCGGGCGGACGCATCCTGTTCCAGGCCGTCACCCAGATGGAGATCGCCTCGACCCGGGTGCGCGCCCTGCTGCGGGCCGGGCGCGGTGCCCGCTATCTGGTGCCGGAGGCGGTCCTTGCGCTCATCGCGCAGGCTGGCCTATATCGATGAACCCTTACACAAACCCTTAGCAGAGGAGACCGCATGCAGCTCGCTAAACTCAGGCAACTGGTGGTGGATACCCTGGACGACATGAAGGCCCGGGATGTTCAGGTAATGGACGTGCGCGGCAAGACCGCCGTCACGGACTATATGATCGTCGCCTCCGGGACCTCGGACCGGCACGTCAAGGCAATCGCCGAGACGGTGGCCTTCCGCTCCAAGGAGGCCGGCGAGGTGCCCTTAGGCACTGAAGGGCTCAACGAGGGCGAGTGGGCCCTGGTGGATCTCAACGGGGTCGTGGTCCATGTGATGCTCCCCAAGGTGCGCGACTTCTACAACCTGGAACGTCTGTGGTCGGCCCCCGAACCGGTCGCCCAGTCCGCCGCCGCCCGCGCCTGAGCCCGGCGTCCGCAGCCCCCGGGCTTGCCCGCCGCACCGCGGCCGCGATCGTCACGCAGCTCGCGCGGCAGCGGCACGGCGCACCGTGACGGGGTTGTCCGAGCCGACGCGCCGGCCCCTGCTGTGCCTGGTGGCCGCGGTCGCCGACAACGGGGTCATCGGCCGGGACAATGCCCTGCCCTGGCACCTGCCCGCGGATCTGGCCCACTTCCGGCGCCTGACGCTGGACAAGACCATCCTCATGGGTCGGCGTACCTGGGAATCGCTGCCCGGCCCCCTGCCGCGCCGCCGCCATCTGGTCCTGACCCGGGACCCGACCTTCCAGTCCGCCGGCGCGACCCCGGTAGGCTCCCTGGCAGAGGCCATCGCCGCGGCAATGGGGGAGGCGCAGTTGATGATCGTCGGCGGCGCCAGTGTCTATGCGCAGGCCCTGCCGCAGGCCGACCGGCTCTATCTCACGCGGGTCCATGCGCGGCCCGCGGGGGACACCCGGTTCCCGGCTTGGGCGCCGGCCGCCTGGCAGGAGGTCGCCTGTCGGTCCCACCCGGCCGATGAGCGCAATCCCATCCCCATGACCTTTCTGGAGTTGCACCGCATCCCGCTGGTCGGGGCCGCTCACCAGGACGCCGCGATCGATGCCAAGAACGACGACGGAGTGACCGGGTTGATTTTTGCCCCGGCGTGACGAGCCTGACGAGCGAAACTGCGTGAATTTCCTATCTGCGTGCCGGCGTTGACCGCTCGGCCGAATCGCCGATCCACAGGAACAGCCCTTGCCCGTTCATCGCCCGTTACCAGGCCACCTTTAAGAAATAAGCCCATGGCCCTCAAGAAGTCCGCACTCTATTCCTCCCTCTGGCGCTCCTGCGACGAACTGCGCGGCGGCATGGACGCCAGCCAATACAAGGACTACGTCCTGGTCCTGCTGTTCGTCAAATATGTCTCCGACAAATACGCCAACGACCCCGATGCGCTGATCGAGGTCCCCTACGGCGGCGGCTTCGCCGACATGGTGATCGCCAAGGGCGACAAGGAGATCGGCGACAAGATAAACAAGATCATCGGGCGCCTCGCCGATGCCAACGACAGCTTGAAGGGCGCCATCAACGTCGCCGACTTCAACGACGAGGACAAGCTCGGCAAGGGCAAGGAGATGGTGGACCGGCTCACCAAGCTGGTGGCCATCTTCGAGGGGCTCGACTTCGGCAGCAACCGCGCCGAGGGCGACGACCTGCTGGGCGATGCCTACGAATACCTGATGCGCCACTTCGCCACCGAGTCCGGCAAGAGCAAGGGCCAGTTCTACACCCCGGCCGAGGTCTCGCGCGTCATGTCCATGGTCATCGACCTGGGCCGCGCCACCAGCGGCGCCCAGACCATCTATGACCCCACCTGTGGCTCCGGCTCACTGCTGCTCAAGGCCCACGACGAGGCCAGGAACCGCACCGGCCTGGAGCTGACCCTCTACGGACAGGAGATGGACAACGCCACCTGCGCGCTCGCCCGCATGAACATGGTGCTGCACGACGCCCCTGAGGCCGAGATCTGGCAGGCCAATTCGCTGTCCAGCCCGCACTTCAAGAACGCCGACGGCGGCCTCAAGACCTTCGACTTCGTGGTCGCCAATTTCCCCTTCTCCAATAAGAACTGGACCAGCGGTCTGGACCCGGCCAACGACCCCTACGGGCGCTTCCGCTTCGGCATCCCGCCCGCCAAGAACGGCGACTATGCCTTCCTGCTGCATATACTGGCGAGCCTCAAGGGCAGCGGCCAGGGCGCCGTCATCCACCCCCATGGCGTGCTGTTTCGTGGCGGCGCGGAAGGCGCCATCCGCCAACGCATCGTCCGCCAGGGCTATATCAAGGGCATCATCGGCCTGCCCGCCAACCTCTTCTATGGCACCTCCATCCCCGCCTGCATCCTGGTGGTGGACAAGGGCGGCGCGGCCGGGCGCCGCGGTATCTTCATGGTCGACGCCAGCCGCGGCTTCATCAAGGACGGCAACAAGAACCGACTGCGCGCCCAGGATATCCACCGGATCGTCGACACCTTCACCCGCCAGGTGGAGTGCCCCGGCTATTCGCGCATGGCGCCGCTCGCGCAGATCGAGTCCAACGACTTCAACCTGAACCTGCCGCGCTATATCGACGGCAGCGAACTCGAGGACTTGCGCGACATCGAGGCCCATCTCAAGGGCGGCATCCCCAACCGCGACATCGACGGCTTGGCCGCCTATTGGCAGGTCTTACCCAGCGTGCGCCATGCGCTGTTCGAGGACACCGAGCGCGGCGGCTACAGCCAGCCCAAGGTCGAGGCCGGCCAAGTCAAGGCGGCGATCTTCGGCCACCCCGAGTTCACCGCCTTCAATGCGCAGGTCACCGCGCTCTTTGCCCAGTGGAAGGCCGCCAACCTGCCCAGTCTCAACGGCATCCGCATCGGCGATGCACCCAAGCGACTGATCGATGGCCTCTCGGAAAGCCTGCTGGAGACCTTCCGTACCGCCCCACTCATCGACCCCTACGACTGCTATCAGCACCTGCTCGACTATTGGGTCGAGACCATGCAGGACGACGCCTGGATGCTGGTCGGCGACGGCTGGCAGGCGCTCGCCGACGGCAAGCCCAACACCGACCTGATCCCGCCCGACCTGATCATCACCCGCTATTTCGCCGCCGATGCCGCCGCCATCGCGCGGCTCGAAGCCGAGCGCGACGCGGTCGGCCGCGAGCTGGAGGAGATGGACGAGGAGCACGGCGGCGAGGATGGACTGTTGGCGGAGGCCAAGAACGACAAGGGCAAGCTCACCCGGGCGAGCGTCAAGGCGCGGCTGGCCGAGATCAGGCCCGACAAGGACGCCGCCCCCGAGCGCCGGATGCTGGCCGCCTACAATGCTTTGATCGACAAGGAGACCGCCGCCGGCAAGAAGGTCAAGGACGCCCAGAAGGCGCTCGACGCCAAGGTGGCCGCCCGTTACCGGCAACTCACGCAGGACGAGATCAAGACCCTGGTGGTCGAGGACAAATGGCTCGCCGCCCTGGGCTTGGCCGTCCAGGGCGAGTTGGACCGCGTCAGCCAGGCCCTGACCGGGCGCATCCGGCAACTGGCCGAGCGTTATGCCGCACCGCTGCCGCGGTTGATCGAAGAGGTGGACACACTCGCCGCTCGGGTGGATGAGCACCTGAAGACGATGGGATTCGCTTGGAAGTGACTGGTTGTCGGCGCCTTATTAAAGTATTCTTGGTTTTTTTTAACAGCACCCTGCCTTATTAAAGGATCTTGTGCCATGCACCGTGACAGCACCGGGCACTATGCCGCCAGTCTCGCCGGGGGCGAGGCGGTCCGCGCCTTTGTCCCTGCGCCCCTACCGCCGACGCCGCCGCTCGAGCTAGGCGGCACACGGCAAGCGGCCCTGGAGGGTGCGACCCTGGCCCTGGGTCGCCTCGACAGCATCGGCCTGCTGCTGCCCGATCCGCAGCGCTTCCTGTACGCCTATGTACGCAGGGAAGCGGTGCTGTCCTCCCAGATCGAGGGGACCCAGTCCTCGCTTTCCGATCTGCTGCTCTTTGAACTCGAAGAACAACCCGGGGTTCCCTTCGACGACGTGGTCGAGGTCTCCAACTATGTTGCCGCGTTGGAACACGGCATGGCGCGCCTGCGCGAGGGCCTCCCGCTCTGCAATCGGCTCCTGCGCGAGATGCATGCCCGCCTCATGGCGCGGGGACGGGGCAGTGACCAGGCCCCCGGCGAGTTTCGCCGCACCCAGAACTGGATCGGCGGCACCAGACCAGGTAACGCCCGCTTCGTCCCACCGCCGGCCCAAGAGGTGGAGCCCTGCATGGGCGCGCTGGAGGCGTTCATCCACGACGCGTCCGCTGCGCTTCCCGTGATCCTCAAGGCGGCCCTGGTGCATGTCCAGTTCGAGACCATCCACCCCTTTCTCGACGGCAACGGCCGCCTCGGGCGACTGCTGATCGCCATGGCGCTGCATGAGGGCAGGGCACTCACCCAGCCTTTGCTTTATCTTAGCCTCTATTTCAAGCAGCACCGTCAGGTCTATTACGACCTGCTGGACCGCGTGCGGACCGACGGCGACTGGGAGGCCTGGATCGACTTCTTTCTGGAGGGCGTGGAGCAAACCGCCAACAGCGCCGTGCAGACCGCCCGCCGGCTGGTCGATCTGTTCCAGCAGGACACCCGGCGCGTCCAGGCCGGCGGGCGCGGCGCGGCCAATACCCTGCGCGTGCTCGACGCACTGCGGCAGCGGCCACTGTGCAACCTGGCCCACGTCAGCTCAAGCGCCGACATCAGCTTCCCCACCGCGTCCAGGGCCATGCTGGCACTGGTCGAGTTGGGTATCGCCCGCGAACTGACCGGCCAACGGCGCAACCGGGTGTTCGTCTACGATGCCTATTTGGGGATACTCAATGAAGGGGGAGAGGCGCTGTGATAATGGAGAATGGCGAGTTGATAATGGACAATGTGCTGCTGCGAGCGGAAAGCGTGGGCATTACGCATCAATTGCCGTGCGGCCGCTCGTTTCCACGCTCCCCGTGCGAATGCAGTCTTCTCTCGTTCCCACGCTCCGCGTGGGAATGCAGCCTTGGCCGCTCCTGCGGCCCAAACCTCTGCGCGACGCTGGAGCGTCGGCACTTGCTCCCACGCTGGAGCGTGGGAGCCAGGAAGAAATTGGTCAGAAGCCTTCTCACCAATTGCACTTCACTCGCTTTCCCACGCCACCACGTGGGAGCGAGAAAACTTTCCGAACCGAGTAGGGTCCGCTGCGCGGACCATTCGTCGGTGGGATTCACGAGGGGTTCGCTCCACACAGCGGACCCTACCTGGCTCATCCCTCTCTGCGCCTCCGCGTCTCTGCGTGAGTCACTTCAGGAATATCTCACGCAGAGGCGCAGAGGCGCGGAGAGAAGCGGTAAAAACGCCCGAGGGTCCCCTAGGCGCGGGCATGCGGAAAGACCATCGGGACCGCTGACGCGCAGATTGCCGACCTGCACCCCAATAGATGCGACGCCGTCGCACCTTTTCGGGTGTCTCTCTCGTTCCCACGCTCCGCGTGGGAATGCAGCCTTGGCCGCTCCTGCGGCCCGAACCCATACGCGACGCTGGAGCGTCGGGACTTGCTCCCACGCTGGAGCGTGGGAGCCAGAGACATGGAACTGACCAACGTCCGCCTTTGCCTCTCGTTCCCACGCTCCGCGTGGGAATGCAGTCTTGGCCGCTCCAGCGGCCCGTATCCCTACACGACGCTGGAGCGTCGGGACTTGCTCCCACGCTGGAGCGTGGGAGCCAGAAAAGGTGCGACGCCGTCGCACCTTGTCGCGTGTCTCTCTCGTTCCCACGCTCCGCGTGGGAATGCAGCCCCGGCCGCTCCGGCGGCCCGAACCTCTACGCGACGCTGGAGCATGGGAGCCAGGAAGAAATTGGTCAGAAGCCTTCTCACCAATTGCACGTCTCTCGCGTTTCCACACCACCGCGTGGGAGCGAGAAACAAGAAGACAGACCCGGGGGTGAACCTCTTGTTCCCACGATCCGCGTGGGAATGCAGCCCCGGCCGCTCCAGCGACCCGAATCCGTACGCGACGCTGGAGCGTCGCGACTTGCTCCTGCGCGGGGCTGTGGGAGCGAGAGAGCCGTTGCAATGAATACCGAACTGAAACCGGGATATAAGCAGACTGAGGTGGGAGCGATTCCAGTTGATTGGTATGTTGACTCGATTGTCAATGTGGCAGCAATAACCACAGGAGACAAGAACACCCAAGATCGCATTGCGGATGGTATCTATCCCTTTTTCGTTCGCTCATCAACCATTGAGCGCATAAACAGCTACACGTTTGACGGCGAAGCCGTATTAACGGCTGGCGACGGCGTGGGTACTGGGAAGATCTTTCACTACGTCAAGGAAAAATTCGATTTCCATCAGCGCGTCTACAAGATCAGCAACTTCTGTGATAGATTAGACGGCTACTACTTCTATCTCTATTTCAGCAGCAACTTCTACCCAAGAATCATGCAGATGACAGCCAAGTCATCCGTTGATTCAATTCGTCGGGAAATGATTGCCAACATGCGGATTCCGCTGCCACCGCCTACCGAGCAACGCGCCATTGCCGCCGCGCTGTCGGATGTGGAAGCCCTGGTCACTAAGCTCGATGCGCTCATCTCCAAAAAGCGCGACCTCAAACAGGCAGCCATGCAGCAACTCCTCACCGGGACGACCCGGCTGCCGGGGTTTGCCGGCCCGTGGGTGGTAACACCGTTCGACAAGTTGTTCTCGTTCAGTGGCGGATTATCTGCGTCCCGCGATCAACTCTCGGATTCGGGTTACTGCTATCTGCATTACGGGGACATACACAAGTCCACCAGAACATTCATTGACGTGGAGAAGGAATACTCGGAAATACCGAAGCTTGATGTTCGCTTGAGTAATGTGAACGTATCGAGCCTCCTTAGAGATGGCGACATAGTGTTCGTCGATGCATCAGAGGACGACGAAGGGACGAGTAGGCATTTGGTTGTCGCGAATCGCGGCAATATCCCTTACATTTCCGGCCTGCACACCCTGGTCGCGAAAAGCAGGGATGAAAGGCTCGACAACAATTTCAAGCGTTTCTGCTTCCAAACCCAAAGCGTCAAGGACCAGTTTCGATTCTTTGCTGTTGGCACCAAGGTCAGTGGCATAAACAAGTCCACTATTCGTAAAGTTGAGCTTGAGTTCCCCACAATGTTGGAGGAGCAAACCGCCATCGCGACCATCCTCTCCGACATGGATGCCGAGATCACCGCCATCGAAGCGCGCCGCGACAAGACCCGTGAGTTGAAGCAGGGCATGATGCAGGAGCTGCTGACCGGGCGGATTCGGCTCGTCGGCGGCCTTGACTGCGAACCGACCGCCACCCAGGAGCCTCCGCGATGAGCCTGCTGCGTCGTAACCTCCGTCAGGTGTGGGATCAATTGCGCGCGAAGAAGCCGCAGATGCCGCAGTTCCTGGAGTCGGTACAGATCCGTAAGCTACGCGGGATCGAGAGCCTGCAGATCACCTTCGGATATCCCGTTACCGTCATCGCCGGCCCCAATGGCTGCGGGAAATCGACCGTGCTCTTCGCCTGTGCCTGCGCCTATGATGTATCGGACAGTCGCGATTACAGTCCGACCGTGCTCTTTCCCAACCTCAAGGCCCCGGCGATTTCGGATCATCTCGGCGACGCATCGTTCGAGTATTTTTTTGTCGCTGACGGCAGCCGGGTAGGCATGACCTGGCGGCGGGGTAAGTCGTGGACCAAGAATTTCATGGGGCGCAAGGCCGTGCACCAGCCAAAACGTGCGCTCTACTTGCGCACCCTGGCCAACCTGACCAGCCCGTCCGAGGTCCGCAGCATCCTGCAGATCGGGTCCAAACAATTCGAGCAGTCGGACCTGGATGCCGATCTGATCGCCTTTGCCCACCGCGTCTTGCCTTTCAAGTATCGGGGCCTGAAGCTGTTGCAACTGAAGGGCAAGGATCTGCTGTTCGCGGACCGCGAAGACGCGACCGCGACCTATTCGGAATTTCATATGTCCGCCGGAGAGCGGGCCTTGCTGCACATCTCCAAGGACATCTCCCGTCTGAAGGACGCGTTTATCCTGATCGATGAGATCGAGGCCGGTCTGCACCCCTACACCCAGCAACAAGTCATGCTCGAATTGCAGCGGTTGGCCCTGCGCAACAACCTGCAAATCATCGTCACTTCCCACAGCCCGGTAGTGCTGGAGAGCGTCCCGGTCGAGGGCCGTATTTTCCTGGAGCGTACCCCCACCGATGTCACCGTCCAGCCGCCATATCGCGATATCTTTCAGCGCGCCTTCTACGGGCAATCGCAAGACAAGCTGTCGATCCTGTGCGAGGACTCCATTGCCGAGGGACTCATTCTCGGCGTGCTGGATACCTTGAACGTCAAGCTGAACCTCAATCCTGACGATGTCGTAGTCGGGCGCGACACGGGTAAGGACCAATTCCCCCAGCACGTCGAAACGCTCGGCAAGTTCCAGTTGCTCGATGCCTTTGTCCTGGTGCTCGACGGCGATGCCCGGCAGATCGAGCCCGCCATCCAGCAAGCCGCCGAGCGATTCAACCAGTCTGCCGCACCCCTGTTTCTACCGGGTATCCAGCCTCCCGAAGAGTGGATCTATGCGGCACTGGAGAAGCAGTCGACCCTTTATTCATCCCTGCTTGCCGCCCCGAGCCTTGAGCAGCAGTTGAAGAACTTGAGGCAGTCGTTCGACAACGCCAGCGATAAGCCGACCAATATCGCCAAGAATCGCTTTGAAACCCTTGCGGATGCACTGCAACGCGACCCGGAAGAGATTGCGCGAATGGTCGGGAGGACCGAAGCCGCCGGGGGCGAAATGAAGGTATTCTCGGAGGGGCTTGAACAGGCCATTTATAACTGGCGGCAGCGGGGGCAGTAATTGATAATGGATAGTTGAGAGTTGATAATGAAGAAGAATGCGGTCATGGATAAGTCGTTTGGGTTTGCGTTGCGGGTCGTTAAGCTCTATAAGTATCTAAGTGAGCAGCGGCGTGAGTTTGTGTTGAGCAAACAATTGCTGCGGTCGGGGACCGCGATTGGCGCGCTGATCAGAGAGGCGGAGCAGGCGGAAAGCAGGCCGGACTTTATCCACAAGATGGCCATTGCACTCAAGGAGGCCAACGAAACCGACTACTGGCTCGACCTCCTGCATCAATCCGACTTTATCGATAAACCAGGTTTCGACTCCATGCGAGCAGACAATACCGAATTGATGAAGCTTCTCACGGCAATCATCAAGTCCTCAAAAGCCGGCATCTAGCCACCCCGCACTATCAACTGTCCATTGTCAATTATCAATTATGAATACAGTCGGGCAGATCGAAAAGAAGACCCAGGAGCGTATCGTCTCCCTGTTTTGTGACCGTCTGGGTTACGACTACCTGGGCAATTGGATCGAGCGTCCCGGCAACGCCAACATCGAGCCGGAAATCCTCACCGCATGGCTCAAAGGGCGAGGGGTGAGCGACACCCTCATCAAGCGGGCGCTGCACGAACTCAACCGCGTGGCCTCTGACACCAGCAAGTGTCTCTATGACCGCAACCGGGCGGTCTATGAACTGCTGCGCTATGGGGTCAAGGTCCAGCCGGGGTCGGGCGAGAACAAGGTTACGGTCTGGCTGATCGACTGGAAGGACCCGCAGAACAACCGGTTCGCCATCGCCGAGGAGGTGACGGTGAAGGGTGCGGATGCCAAGGCCAGCACCAAACGACCGGACATCGTGCTCTATATCAACGGCATCGCCGTGGCGGTGCTGGAGCTGAAGCGTTCCACGGTCTCAGTGGCCGAGGGCATCCGCCAGACCCTGGACAACCAGCAGAAGGCGTTCATCCAGCCCTTCTTCTCGACCATGCAATGGCTGATGGCGGGGAACGACAGCGAGGGGCTGCGCTACGCCACCGTCGAGACGCCGGAGACCTATTACCTCCGATGGGTGGAGGACACCGGCCCCTGGGCGGCCGAGCCGAACCTGCTGGACCGGCACCTGTTGCAGGTCTGCACCAAGGCGCGGCTGCTGGAGTTGATGCACGACTTCGTGGTGTTCGATGCCGGCACCAAGAAGCTGTGCCGCCAGAACCAGTTCTTCGGCGTCAAGGCGGCGCAGGAGTTCATCCGGCGGCGCGAGGGCGGGATCATCTGGCACACCCAGGGCAGCGGCAAGTCCCTGACGATGGTCTGGCTGGCCAAGTGGATCAGCGAGAACTGCCCCGGGGCACGGGTGCTGATCATCACCGACCGCACCGAGCTGGACGAGCAGATCGAGAAGGTGTTCAAGGGCGTCAACGAGTCCATCTACCGCACCGGCAGCGGCGCGGACCTGATCGAGAAGCTGAACGGCACCGAGGAATCGCTGATCTGTGCCTTGGTGCATAAGTTTGGCGGCAAGGAGGACGAAGCAGCGGGGGAGGACAGCAGCGCCAAGGCATTCATCGAGGCGACGCGCAAGCTGCCGCCGAACTTCAAGGCCAAAGGCGACATCTATGTGTTCGTCGACGAGTGCCACCGGACCCAATCGACCAAGGAAGGCAGCCTGCACAGCGCGATGAAGGCCCTGCTGCCCAATGCACTCTTCATCGGCTTCACCGGCACGCCGCTGCTCAAGTCCGACAAGGCGCGCAGCATCGAGGTCTTCGGCCGCTATATCCACACCTACAAGTTCGACCAGGCGGTACGCGAGGGTGTGGTGCTGGACCTGCGTTACGAGGCACGGGACATCGACCAGACCCTGACCAACAAGGCCAAGGTCGACCAGTGGTTCGAGACCCATACGCCGGGGTTGAACGACCTGGCCAAGGCTCAGCTTAAGCAGCGCTGGGGGACCATGCAGCGGTTGCTGTCCAGCCGGGGCCGGCTGGAACAGATCGTCGCCGACATCCTGCTCGACATGAGTACCAAGCCCCGGCTGATGGACGGCCACGGCAATGCCATGCTGGTGGCGGGCAGCATCTACGAGGCATGTAAGTTTTATGAGCTGTTCGCGCACTCGGAACTCAAGGGCAGGTGCGCCATCATCACGAGCTATGCGCCAACCGTCGCCGACAGCAAGGGCGAGACCACCGGCACGGGCGAGACCGACAACCTGTTCAAGTACGAGGTCTATCGGCAGATGCTGGCGGACTGGTTCAACGAGCCGCCCGAGACGGCCATCAAGAAATCGGAGCGGTTCGACAAGGAGGCAAAGAAGCTATTCGTTGATGCCCCCGGCCAGATGAAGCTATTGATCGTGGTGGACAAGCTACTCACCGGCTTCGATGCCCCCTCCGCAACCTATCTCTATATCGACAAACAGATGCAGGACCATGGCCTGTTCCAGGCCATCTGCCGGGTCAACCGGCTGGACGGCGTGAGCAAGGAATACGGCTACATCATCGATTACAAGGACCTGTTCAAGCGCCTGGAGGGCGCGGTCGAGGACTATACCAGCGGGGCCTTCGATGCCTATGACAAGGCCGACGTTCAGGGCTTGCTGAAGGATCGGCTGGCCGAGGGGCGCGCGGACCTGGAGGACGCCCGCGAGAGGGTCAAGGCCCTGTGTGAGCCGGTGGAGGCACCGCGCGAGGAACTCAATTACTTCCATTGGTTCTGCGCCAAGGAGTCGGGCAATGCCGGGCAACTCAAGGACAACGAGCCCAAACGGGTGAAGCTCTACAAGTTCGTGGCCGCCTTGCTGCGCAGCTTCGCCAACATTGCCAATGAACTTGCCGCGGCCGGCTACTCCGGCGATGAGATCGAGCGCATCAAGGATGAGGTGGATCGCTTCGCCAAGGTCGCCGCGACAGTCAAGCGCAACAGCGGCGATTACATCGATCTCAAGGTGTACGAACCGGCCATGCGTCATCTGATCGATACCTATATCCGCGCCGAGGAGAGCGAGACGATCTCCGACTTCGACGACCTGAGCCTGATCGCCCTGATCGTCGAGCGCGGTCCCGCGGCGGTGGATGCGCTCCCCAAGGGCATCCGCAAGAGTGAGGGGGCGGTGGCGGAGACCATCGAGAACAATGTCCGGCGGCTCATCGTCAACGAAACCCCGGTGGACCCGGCCTACTACGAGAAGATGTCCAAGCTCCTCGATGCCCTGATCGAGCAGCGGCGCCAGGGGATGCTGACCTACCAGGCGTACCTGGAGAAGATCGCCCGGCTGACCAGGGACGCGGCCCTACCAGGCGGCGGGCCGGGTGGCTATCCTTTGGGCGTGAAGAGCGCGGCCCAACGGGCGCTCTACAACAACCTGGGCCATGACGAGGGGCTGGCCCTGGCGGTGGACGCGGCGATCGAGGCAAGCCGTATGGATGGGTGGCGCGACAGCACGATGAAGGCCAAGCGGGTGCGCCTGGCTATCCGCGCGGTCCTTGCGCAGGCGCGGGACGCTGCTCAAGCCGCCAGCACCATTGCCGATGACGCGGGGGGCTACTCGGTCGAAGCCGAGGCCACCAGGCTTCTCGAACTGGCGAAGCACCAGAGTGACTACTGAGACGCAGCACCTGCGGATCTCCGGCATCGAGGTCGAAGTGGTGCGCAAGGACATCAAGAACCTCCACCTGGGCGTTTATCCGCCGCTCGGGCGGGTGCGCGTGGCCGTGCCGCTGGTGCTCGGGGACGAGGCGGTACGGCTCGCGGTGATCGACAAGTTGGGATGGATCAAACGGCAGCGGGCAAAGTTCGCCGAACAGCCCCGCCAGTCCCAACGTGAGATGGTGAGCGGTGAGAGCCATTGGTTCCTGGGCCGTCGGCTGCGACTGCGGGTCCGCGAACAGGAGGGGCCGCCTAAGGTGGCGGTGCGTGGAATCGGCGCCATCGATCTCGTCGTGCGCCCCGGCACCGATGCCGCGCAGCGCGAGGCCATCCTGTCACGCTGGCACCGGGAACAACTCAAGGAGCTGATCCCACCGCTACTCGCAAAGTGGCAAGCGGCGCTGGGGGTGCAGGTGGCCGACTGGGGCATCAAGCGGATGAAGACCCGCTGGGGGAGTTGCAACCCGGCCGCGCGTCGCGTCTGGTTCAATCTGGAGCTGGCCAAGAAGCCGGTCCAGTGCCTGGAGTACATCGTCGCCCATGAGCTGACGCACCTGCTGGAGCGACATCACGACGAACGGTTCACGGCACTGCTGGACGCCCACATGCCGCAATGGCCGCAGTATCGGGACATGCTCAACAGCCTGCCGCTGGCGCATGAGGAATGGGGGTACTGATGCTGACTCCGATCCCGTCGGCGCAGTGGCGGACTTGCCCGCGGACCTGCCGACGGCAACGAAGAACCCCGCGGACCGGTAGAAGCAACGGCGTCCTGAGGAAGCATCGCCGGCCCTATCGTCGCGGGGCTCAACTAAATTATAGCCCGTCCCATCGAATCCGCCGACCGACCCCAACGGATGCGGCCCCATGACCATCCAGGCACTCGCCAGGGCGCCCGCGAGCAGGACCCTGGGCAAAAAACCTCAGGCGCGGCATCGGCGGCGTCGTGGTGGAGGGCGCCGCGAGCAGGATGTTCGAGGTCCTGCCGGCGGGCGGTCAGGGTGGAAGGGGAACGCGATCGAGAGGCTGCCGTTACTGCGACCCTCGGGCCAGGCTCGCCTTGGCGGTCACTGGCCTACTGATGATCGACCCGACGAACGAGGGGATGGGGTCACACTAGGGGATGGGGTCAAGGGGATGGGGTCAACAAGGGGATGGGGTCAGCAAGGGGATGAGGGGATGGGGTCACCATTTAGCTGACCCCGGTGCGGGCACGACCGAACTCCTCGTGCCCGGACACGTTTTTGATCATACCGCGAAGCGCCGCATGGTCACCGCAAACGCGCCGTCGGTTCTCATTGCGCAAGTGTCGGA
>NZ_CAIKKU010000501.1 GCF_903828115.1 uncultured Thiodictyon sp.
CGCGCCACCCCGGAACATGAAAGTCCTCTCGACCGCTAGCCGATGGCCAGCGTGCGGGGCGGCGTAGTCAGGGCTTCCAGCCCTGACTGTTCCAGCCCCGACACCGTCAGGCCAGGATGGCCTGACTACGCACTTTCACGGAAAAGCCTCGACCTCCTGTGCGGGACCCATGGGCGGCGACCGGAACGATGATCGAGGCCTTGGAGAATTCAGGGCGCTACGATAACCTCGACAACGACAACGACAACGACAACGACAACGAAAATGGCGCTCAATTTTCCCACCGCCGCTGGCGGCCTTAAGACAAGTCGTAGCGAGAACGCCCCGTGAGACCATCAGTGCCGTTGCTGCTCGGCCTGTGCGCCGTGCTCCTGACCCCGACCTGGGGCCGGGCCGAGACCCGTTATGTGACCGATGAGGTGCAGATCACCCTGCGCGCCGGCGACAGCACCCGCTACAAGATCCTCAAGATGCTGCCCAGCGGCACCCCGCTGGAGGTCCTGGGGGTCAACCAGACCACGAAATTCGCCCGGGTCAGGACCGCGGACGGGACTGTCGGGTTCGTCCCCGAGGACCAGCTCAAGAGCGAACCCGCGGCGCGCAACCGGCTGGCCGAGTTGGAGGCGCGCCTGGCCGAACTGCAACAGAACCCGGACGCGGTCGCCGCCCGGTTCGCCAAGACCCAGACCGAACTGGCGGAGCTTAAGTCGCGTTACCAGCAACTGGAGCGCGACAAGCAGCGCCTGGAGCAGGACCTGGCGACCATTCGCCACGCCAGCGCCAACGTGCTGGAAGTCACCAACGACCGGGAGCGCCTGCGCGTCCAGGTGGCGGCCCTGACCCGCTCGGGCGCCGACCTGGAGCAGGAGAACCGGGATCTCAAGAACCAGGCCAACCAGCGCTGGTTCCTGAGCGGCGCCGGGGTCCTGGCCGGCGGCATCCTGCTCGGTCTCATCCTGCCGCGGCTGCGGCTGGGGCGGCGCAAGAGTGCTTGGGGGTCGCTGTAGTCCACACGAGCGATGTCACGCAAGCTCTTTGACGCGCACATTGGCGGATCTTGGCCACCAAACCGGAGTTTCCGCAGGACCCTTCAAGGGTGGCCGCGGCGCTGCGCTGGTACGGCGCCGGCGCCCTGGAGCCCGGCAATACACCAGCATGACGCGGCTTCGATGCCGTGCGTATACGCAGACGATGCGTTCGTTCTCCGGAACGATCACCCCCGGGCAACAAGGCGAGGCAGGCTATGCAGGCAACGATTTCCGTGGATCGCGAGACGGATGCCCGTCTCGATCGCTTGTCATCGACGACCGGGCGCTCCAAGTCGGACCTCGTGCGTGATGCGCTGATTGCGCTTGAAGCAGCGCAATCCGACGAAGCGAGTGAGTGTAGCGCGTTCGACCTGATCGGCGATTTGGTGGGGGTTGGCAAGGACGGACCCACAGATCTGGCGCGGACCCACAAGCAGGCATTTCGGGCGCTTCTGCAAGGACGCAAGACAGAATGATCAGAGCGCGTGTGCTGATCGACGCGGGGCCGATGGTCGCGATCCTGAGCGCGAGCGATTCGGCCCATGAGTCTTGTGTCGCTGTGATGAAGGCCCTGGCGCCGCCTTTGTTTACGACATGGATTCCTGTAACGGAGGCGATGTATCTGCTCGGCTTCTCGACGACGGCCCAGCTCGGGTTATTGCAGATGATCGAGCGGGGCGCGATTCGCGTTCTCGATCTGGGGCCGGCGGATTTGCCGCATATACAGGCGTCGATGTACAAGTACCGGGATCTCCCGATGGATTTCGCGGACGCATCCCTCATGCGAATCGCGGCACGCGAAGGCATAGACCGGATTTTCACTCTCGATCGGCGCGATTTCGAGATCTATCGCCTGCCAAGCCGTCGCGCGCTGAGCATTTTGCCCGAAGTCTGATACAACGACACCGCCGGGACTTGGCGCATCATCTATCGGCTGGACCACGACGCGGTGATTATCGGCGAGGTCTTCCGCAAGAAGACGCCAGCGACACGCGGTCCAGTCATCGACACCTGCAAGCGACGATTTGAAGCCTATGATCAATGTTTTGGACGCGCACATTGAGGTGAACCCAGGGTTTGCCGGCGGCGAACCCCATATCGCCGGCCATCGGATCAAGGTCCGGGATATCGCGGTGTGGCATGAGCAACTGGGAATGAGTGCCGATCAGATCGGCGCTGAATACGACCTCGATCTTGCCGAGATCTATTCCGCCCTGGCCTATTATTTCGACCACCGGGAGGACCTCGACCGGGCCATCGCGGCAGGTCGGGACTATGCCGGTACGCTTCGCACACACCTGCCTTCTGTCCTTGAACGTAAGTTGAACGCTGGCAGCCATACTTGGAGCGCATCATGATTGTAGTGACAGCGGTCGAGGCCCAAAATCGCTTCGGGGATCTGATCGATCAGGCACAACGGGAGCCCATCGAGATTACCCGGCGCGGTCGGCCGGTTGCCTACGTGGTCTGCGAGCACGACCACAAGGCGCTACAGGACTTAAACACGCGCCGCGAAAAAGCAGTAAGCTGGTATGCCAACTATCGGCGAGCCACTGCAACCTCGCCGGAGGCGGCGGCCTTGACCGACGCGGATATCGACCGGTTGGTCCATGAGCTTCGCTTTCGCAACGCCAGGCATTCGTCGCCGGCTTTCGTGCCCACGCGCTGATGATCGAGGTTGATACGACGGTCTCGGATTGTCCTGACCCCAAGGACAACATGTTTCTGGCCTTGGCAGAGACGGCAGAGGCGGAGCTGATCGTCGCCAGCGATCCACACCTTACGCAACTGCACCCTTGGCGCGGCATCC
This sequence comes from uncultured Thiodictyon sp., assembly GCF_903828115.1. GTDB lineage: Bacteria > Pseudomonadota > Gammaproteobacteria > Chromatiales > Chromatiaceae > Thiodictyon. Next base: position 2,839 of record NZ_CAIKKU010000501.1, read on the forward strand.
CGATACTACCGCCCGCCGCGTTCCTGGTCGGGATTTGCTGATGGTTACTCGAAACGGTCGTCCCGATCGATCTCGCAGCGCCGGTGACAGCCATGCGTCATTTACGACGCCTTCGGCGCAAAACGTACTCCCTCGAACGCTTCCTGTCTCGGAGAACATATTTCATGGCAATCGAAGGGCACTCCAAGAGCATTCGCAATCTCATTATGGGCGACAACATGTCGTTCCATGTTCCGATCTATCAGCGGTCATACACTTGGGAAGCCAAGCACCAAGTCGAAAAGTTGTTAAGCGATATTCTTGAGTTCGCAGCCGAATATCGGGGCAACAACAATGGAGAATACTATGTTGGCAATGTCATTCTAAAGAACCAGAACCGAGGCTTCGTCACGGAACGCACGGTGATCGACGGCCAGCAGCGAATTACGACAACCATCCTGATTCTTTGCGCACTGCGCGACCTATATTTGGAGCATGAAAGCAACGACGACGAGCTAGCGTCGGCTCGCGCAATCACGCGAGCTTTGTACGTCGACGATGGCAACGTTAGGCGACTGAAACTCAATAATATGGATCATCAAAAGACGCTGGATCGGCTGCTTTCCGGCTCTCTTGATGCGATTGGGGCGACCGATAAAGAGACCCGATACTGGGAGAACTACAGACATATCCGAAGGGCTCTCGAGCACTTGCGTAAGGAGGGTGACTGGCGGCTCGCGGAGTTGCCAGCCATTCTTGATCGGGTCAAAGTCGTGGCGATCTTTCTGGACGACGACCAGGACGAAAACTCCGTCTTTGAATCCATCAACTCTGCCGGCAAATCCTTGTCAGGTCCAGACCTGATTAAGAACTTTATCTTCACCTTCCGACACTATGACGTTTCCAGATCCCAGGAAGACGAGCTTGTCGCCCTTTACACGGAAAAGTTTGAAGCACTTTTCACCGCGACGCCGACAGGTGGGGCCGAGGCATTTTTCCGCGAGTTCATCGCCGTGAAAACGGGGGTAAAGGTCAACAAAGATCCAAAGATCATCTACTATTCGTTCAAGCGTCATGTGGGATCGATCGAGAGCTATGAACATTGTCGTCAGTTGATCTTGGAGCTTGTCAAATGGGCAGTGATCTATAACACCCTCGCGGCAGGTAATCATCCCGACTTCGATCCCAACGATCTGGGCTATCTACGCGCGTCTTTTCTTACCTACGCCAGCCTCTTAATGGATATCGTTGATCGGCTCGGAAAATTTGAAGCGGGAAAGATCGTTATCTAAGTACCTTAATTTAAATATTTGTAGGGGCAGGTCGATTGCAATAAAACCATTTAATTATTAATATTTTGCAACTATTTTGACTTTTGGCTTTCTAACTAAGCATAGTAGGTCGCCAGCGTGCATGTATTGTTGGTCGACCACGCTTCATCCAGTCGTTTATGAGAAAAACGGCTTTCGACTCTCTATCGGAGTCTCTCATTATGAAATACAAAGATGTCGCTGAC
>NZ_CAIKKU010000502.1 GCF_903828115.1 uncultured Thiodictyon sp.
CCGACGGCCACGACGTCATCTGTGTCGACAACTTCTTCACCGGCACCAAAGACAACATCGCCCACCTGCTCGACAACCCCTATTTCGAGCTGCTGCGGCACGACGTCACCTTCCCCCTCTACGTCGAGGTGGACGAAATCTACAACCTGGCCTGCCCCGCCTCGCCCATCCACTACCAGTTCGACCCGGTGCAGACCACCAAGACCAGCGTCCACGGCGCCATCAACATGCTCGGCCTGGCCAAGCGGGTCAAAGCCAAGATCTTCCAGGCCTCCACCAGCGAGGTCTATGGCGACCCCAGCATCCACCCCCGCGAACTCGCGCAGACCATCCTGGACCTCACCGGCTCGCGCTCGTCGTTCGTGTATGAGTCCCTGCCCCAGGACGACCCCAGACAACGCCAGCCCGACATCGGCTTGGCCAAGCACCACCTGCACTGGGAGCCAACGATTGCGCTCTGCGACGGCCTGAAGCCAACCATCGCCTACTTCGACACCTTGCTCAGTCGTCAACCACCGGAATTATGACCAAGGCCCCGCGCCGCTTCTCGATGATGATGACCACCCTGGTTAAACAGAGAACACCTGCACCAAGCGCTCACTGAGACCTTTCCGATGTTAAACGCACAGCTCATTCAATCCGCGGTCAATCGTCTCATTCCACTGAATGAATTCGAACGACGCAAGAATTGGCAGACATCACCGGTCTCCGAGGCGGTGAGAGGCGGCAAGGTCCTGTATGAACGCGCCGCTTGATGAGGCCCGCCAACTATTGCGTGCCGCAACCAGGGATCGGCTATCCTTTGAATTGCTTCTCGGCACGGGACGCGCCCCCCCATGAAACCCTTGGGTTTCTCGCGCAGCAAGCCTGCGAAAAACTCATCAAGGCCGTGCTGGTTCGCCATGGGGCTCGGGTTGAGCGGACGCATGATCTCGAACGGCTATTCGATCAAGATCGTGGCAGATGAGACATGAGCGATCCCGAGACGCTGTTGGAGTGGTCCGACCGGGTCCTGACCGCCCAGACCTTCGCCGAGGTCTTCGACGACGCAAGTTGACCGGCACCCGGCGCCGTGCCGGCACCCACCCCTGCCGAAGCCTCGTTTGGCCGACGAAAGAGGTCCAACGTCCGCGGTCCGCCTGCCCGCCCACGCTGGCCCTCACGCCACCGCCCAGCCGACTACTTGAGGGTGGGTCCCACGGATGCCGGCCGCAGCGCACGGCTAGCAGGTTCAAATTTGGGCGGGCGCAACCGCCAGCGTGCCGGCGACGGGGCCGATGGTGGAGGCGCTATGCTGATCCACCCTCCGAAATTCGCCCTGCTGTAGGGTTTATAAGGCGCGCCCCACGATGCGAGGGAGCGGGCACGTCGCGCGTAGCGCATCCACGAAAGGCCGCGCGCTGCCGTCCAAACGTGGAACTGCTGGCGCACAGCGACAACCGATTGCGAACCCGATCACACTTCCAAGCAGCACCCACCGGCCCTCCCGCGATGCGCATTGACTAACCCATGCCCACTGTGGTCTCATTCACTAACGTTCATCCCATGAATTTTCGGCCTGCCCCGTCGGCCGATCAGCCCCCAAGCCCCGAGTACCGTCCTGTCACGGTAGGGCGGTAGCGTGTCCGACACCCCAATCAAGGTCCGTCGTCACCTCAGCGACGACCTGCGTTACCGCCTGCTCAAGCACCTCGCGGAGCAACCCCAAGCCAGCCAACGGCAGCTCTCCGAGGTCCTCAGCGTCAGCGTCGGCAGCCTCAACTACTGCGTCAACGCACTGATCGAGCGCGGCTGGGTCAAGGTCACCAACTTCCGGAACAGCCACCACAAGCTCGCCTACGCCTACCTCCTCACCCCCAGCGGCATCGAGGCCAAGACCCGCATCGCCGTGCGCTTCCTGCAGCGCAAACTGGAGGAACACGAGGCGCTGGCACAGGACATCGCCCAGCTCCGCGCCGAGGTCGCCGCCGCCCAAGCGCCCGTTGGGGAAGCCGCCAGCGATTAGCCGTCAGTAACCCGCCGGCCGCTACTGCGGCGACCGCCCCGAACGCATCCACCAGCGAGCAACGCGGTCCAACCCGTCGTCCCCGCAGGATGCTCCCGGCCACGGGCCGCTCAGCCGTCAGGCCGAACAACCGGGAGCGCCGCACCCCAGGGCGGCCCGGCCGGGCCTTGAACACGATTCCGGCCACCCATGGTTGCAGCATCCCGTCGCGGCCGGGGGTCCGCTCCGACGCCGTAGGAGCGGCCCCCCGGCCACGACGAGTGCCAGCCGGGATCTCGCCGGATTCATGATCAAAGCCCAGGTGGACGAGCGGGAGCGAGGTCTACCGAATCCCGCGCCGCCGTTGGTGGACCGCGCTGTGCTTGTCCACCCCACGGTACTGCGCGTTGGCAGTGGCCGGAATTGTGATCGAGGCCCGCGCCGAAACGCCATCCATGGACAAACGCCCCCACAAACCCTGGCACCGCTGGCTCGGCATCCTGCTGACCGACCTGTTCGTCGGCCGCCCCTGGTC
>NZ_CAIKKU010000503.1 GCF_903828115.1 uncultured Thiodictyon sp.
GGGCTATGACCCCGGGCGCGGTATGAGGCGCTTCAAGCAGGGCGGGGGCTGAACCGGATCATTCGAGTGCGCCTGGCGGGGGTTGGTGCGCACAGCGGACCCTACGGCGGCCACCGTAGGGTCCGCTGTGCGGACCGACTCGCCAGCCCTAAAGACGATCGCGGCCAGCCCCGCACGCCGATCCACCTTTGCCCAAACATCTCAAAGGAGCACCCCGCGTGACCCCGTTTAGGCCCCTGATCCTGACCCTCTGCGCCCTGGCCCTCGCCCTCACCGCCGCCCCCGCGGCGGCCGATGAAGACGCCCAGGCCGCAGACCCCGACTGGCCCTGCGACCAGATCCTGGTCCAGCGGATCAGCGCCGCGACCCTCTGGGACGGACCCTCAGTGGACGGCCTCGCCTGGCGGGAGACCGCCCCGGTGGCGGACCTGGTCGGCCGCCTGACCCAACCCGGCCTCAGCGAGGAGGCGGCCGGGTCCGCCGTCGCCGCCTTCGCCCAGGGCCTGGCCCCCGCCGACAAGGCGCCATTGCTGACCCTGGTCTTCGCGGGCGTCCTGGAGGTCCTCGATCAGGAGCGCGCCCAGCAACTCGACGGCATCAGGCGCTATTCCCAGGACCAGGCGCGCCGCGCCGAGGCCCTGGGTCTGGAGTTGGACCAGATGGTCGCCCTGGAGCGCGACCCCTCCGAGGCGGCGGCCAAGGAACGCGCGGCCCTCAAGGAACGGCTGACCCTGGAGGAGCGGGTGTTCGACGAGCGGGAGAAGTCGATCGGCTTTCTCTGCACCAGACCGGTGGTGCTGGAGCAGCGCCTGGGCTTTCTGGCGCGGACTATCGCCGGGCTCATGGACTGACCGGCTCGGTAACGAGTCAAGAGCAAGTTAAACAGAATTGTCGTTGTCGTTGTCGTTGTCGTTGTCGTAATCGGAGAAGCGATGCACTTTGGGGCCTTGATCATCGTTCTGGCCAGCGATGTTCATTTGGAGTCCAAGGCTTCAGCCTTGGGCGGCCGATCCAAGGCTGAAGCCTTGGACTCCAGCGGGCTGGCGCCGCGGCTGGCCGAAACCATGACCGAGGCCCATTTTGGGGTGCGAGAGAATCTGGGGCGCTACGACAATCTCGACAACGACAACGACAACGACAACGACAACGGCGCTATCGGCAGTTCCTGATTGAATTGCTTAATTTATTTGTGAACCGATCCTTAGCCCCTGCCGAGACCGCACCGGATGCCAAATAACGACGCCAGCCCCATCCGCCTCCTGCACCTGTCCGACCTCCACTTTCGCGCCGGCACGGCGTGGGACTCGGACCCGGTGCTGCGCGCCCTGGCACAGTGCATCGGCGCAGATGTCCGGGGCGGACTGGCGCCCGATCTGGTCGCCATCACCGGGGACCTGGCCTTTGCCGGCAAGGCCGCGGACTATGGTCTCGCCGCCGACTGGTTGAGCCGGGCGCTCTGGCCGCTACTCCCCGCTGGCCTGCCCCGGGACCGTCTGCTGCTGGTGCCCGGCAACCATGACGCGGATCGGGGCCGGGTCGGGAAGGGCGTGCGGCATATCCAGGACGGTCTGCTGGCAGAGCAATCCCAAGACGCCATCGCCGAACTCCTGGGTGACGATGCGGAGCGCGAGATCGTGCTCAAGCGCCACGCCGACTATCTCGCGTTCTACCGCGATTGGCTTGGTGAGCCCCAGGCGTTGCCCTGGTGGCAGCGCACCATCGCCATCCGCGGCCGGCGCCTGCACCTCGCCGGACTCGACTCTGCCTGGATGGCGTGCGGCGATGCCGACCGCGGGCGCCTGCTCCTTGGCCGCTACCAAATCAACCAGACCGTTTTGCACCCGGACGGCGAAGGGGCGGACTGGCGCCTGGCCCTGCTGCACCACCCCTGGGACTACCTGGCCGAGTTCGACACCCACGAGTCGCGCCAGTTGATCCACCTGCACCGGGATCTCGTGCTGCGCGGGCACCTGCACGAGGGCGAGGCGTCCTTCGTCCGCCCGCCGGACCCGGCCCGCGCCTGCCTGGAACTGGCCGCCGGCTGCGTCTATGACGGCAGCCGCCACCCCAATGCCTTCCAATGGATCGAACTCTGGCCGCAAGCCCTTGTGGGAGCGGCCTCCGGCCGCGATGCTGCCCTGCGCAACGCCCCCAGGCGCGTGCGGGTCCTCTTCCGCACCTGGATCAAAGGCGCCTGGCAGATCGACCGGAACCAGCCCGGCTGCCCGGACGGCACGGCCGAGTTCCCGCTCGCGACCCCCACGGACCCCACGGCGCCACCGCCCGCGCCCCAGGCGCCGGCCATCCCCCCCGCCTATCTCGCCTGGCTGCGCCGCACCTACAGCGGTATCGACCTGCTCGGCCAGGACACCCAGCAAGGCCAGGCCGTGACCCTGAGCCAGGTCTATTGCCCGGCGGTGACGACGCCCGCGGCAGCGCCCGCCCAGGTGCGCCAACCCAAGGAGGAGGAGAAACAACCCCCGACCCTGCTCCTGCAACGCATCGACGCGCAATCCCTCTATTGCCCGGCCCCGCCCGGCGCCGGCAAGACCACCTTTTGCCGCTGGGCGGTCCTGCAAAGCATCCCCGGCGCCCCGAGCGTCCACGCGGTCGCGCCGCCGGCGGGCTTCGCGGAGCCCGCGCCCGCCGGCCTGCGCACCCGCCTGCCGCTCCTGGTCCCGCTGCGCGAATTCTGGGAGGCGATCGACTGCGGCCAGGGCCGCCGCCACTGGTGCCGCGACGAGTTCACCAAGACCCTGGCCGCCTGGGTGGATGACCGCTTGCGGCCCGACGGACTCGACGGCGACCTGCTCAAGGCCCACCTGCGGGCCGGCAGCGCCTTCCTGCTCCTCGACGGACTGGACGAGGTACCCGTCTCCCAGGTGCGCGACGACCTAACCCTCTATCCCCGCGCCCTGCTGCTTGCCGGCCTCGCCGACGCCCTGCCGCACTGGCACCAGGCCGGCAACCGGATACTCCTCACCAGCCGACCCTACGGACTCGACGAGGGCGGGCTCGCCAGGCTGGGCCTGCCCCGCGCCCCCCTGGAGCCCTTGCCGGAGCCCCTGCAGGAACTCTTCGTCACCCGCTGGTTTCACACCCTGGACAAGGCGGACCTGACCGCCGGCCTGCTCGCGAGCATCGCCGGGCGCGCGGACCTGGCGCCGCTCGCCGAGAACCCGCTCCTGCTCACGGCGCTCTGCGTCATCTACGGCAACGGCCGGCGCCTGCCCGAGGATCGCTATCACCTCTATCAGCGCATCCTCGACAACGTGCTCTACAACCGCTATCCGGGCGACGCCCGCTCGCGCGAGCCGCTCAAGGCCAGGCTGGAGGCCATCGCGCACGGCATGCACACCGGCGCGGGACTCGACGAGGACCGCCGCACCCCCAGCGCCGAGGCGAGCGACGCGGAACTGGAGCGCCTGCTGCGTGCCTTCGCCCGGCTCAATCCCGCCTATGAGTCGGGCCGTGTGGAACCCGCCGTCCAGCGCGAGGAACTGCTCACCCGCTCCGGCCTGCTGCTGCCCCGCCCCGGCCGGCGCGCCGCCTTCTATCACCTGAGCTTCCAGGAGTTCCTGGCCGCCGAGCGCATCGCGCGCACCAGCGAGGACCGCGCCGCCCTGGATCTGGTGTTCCGCGACCGCGGTCCGGTCCCAGAGTGGCGTCCGACGCTCCTCTTCCTGTTCGCCGCCGGGGTCTTCAACTACCGCAGCGCCCAGTGGGGCCTGGATCTGCTGACCCAACTCAGCGCCGACCTGGGGCGCGCCGGGGTCAAGGCCAACCCGGCCCCCGCCGTACTGGTCGCCGTGTGCCTGGACCTGTGCCTGGCCAAGGGTTACGCGGTCCCGGACGGGCTCGCCGGGGCATTCCGGCAGACCTGCCTGGACGCCATTGCCGATGAGATCGCCATCCCCGCCCGCCAGGCCTTGGGGCTTTGCCTGGGGCGGCTCGGGGACCCGCGCATTTTGGATCTGCGCGACCCGGCCGCCTATGTCGAGGTCCCGGCGGGCGACTATGTCTACGGCGACAAGAACGAACCGATCCGCATCGAGACACCCTTCCGGCTCGCCCGTTACCCGACGACCAACAGCCAGTATCGTGCCTTCATGGAGGACGGCGGCTATGACAATCGCGCCTGGTGGTCCGATGAGGGCTGGGGCTGGCTGCAAGAAGAAGGTGTCACCGAACCGTTGGTCTGGAGCGACAGGCGTTGGAACGGACCCAATCAACCGGTTGTCGGTGTATCGTTCTGGGAAGCCGATGCATGTTGCCGCTGGGCTGGTGGCCGCCTTCCGCGGGAGCAGGAATGGGAAGCCGCTGCCCGCGGTCCGGACGGGTGCGAATACCCCTGGTGCGGCGAGTGGGAGGACGGTATCTGCAACGGCCGCGAGGCCGGACTCGGCGTGACGTCGCCAGTCGGGTCCTTCCCCCGCTCCCGGCAGGCGCGCCTGGCCCTCGACGACTTGGCCGGCAACTGCTGGGAGTGGTGCGATGACTTCTATTTTGAGGACATACGGGACGGCGGGTCGTCGCGCGTGCTGCGCGGCGGTGCCTTCAACTACGGGGCCAGGAACCTGCGCGCCTCGAACCGGGACCGGTACGAGCCCGAGTTCCGGTTCAGGTACATCGGGTTCCGCTGCGTCCTGGCCGCGCCCCGCCAGCCTTGACCCCTAGTACCCGGTTTCAGCTGATCTTGCGTATCGACCCCAACGGGGTCGAACATACCAGCCCAGGGCAACGCCCTGGGTATGGGTTATCCGCGGAGCTTAGCCCTGAAAGGGCGTGACATAACGGCATGGCTCCTTATGTCACGCCCTTTCAGGGCTAGGCCGAATA
>NZ_CAIKKU010000504.1 GCF_903828115.1 uncultured Thiodictyon sp.
ATAATGCAATAACAGAAATAGAAGCATTGCGGGTAGCCCGCAATGGCTATTTTAGCAGAGTTAAGAATCCGGAAAAACGCTTTCTGAAGAAAATTTATAGCCTTGTTTTCTCAGGAAAAAAATCTCGCCGGGAATTGCTGACTCCATGACGAGATCGACGCGCGTGTGCGAGACATCCGGAGGGAGCATCCCGACTGGCCGTGCGGCAAAGGCTGCGGTAATTGTTGCCGGACGCTCGCCGACGTACCCCAACTCAGGGCAGCGGAATGGGACCTGCTGCGCGCGGGCCTCGCCGCGCTCGCGCCGCCACCGCTTCAGGAAATCCGTCGGAACCTGGCGGCCTTGGTCGGCCAGCGGTCACGACCGGTTGTCTGCCCGCTCTTGGACCGGACGTCCAACGCCTGTCTGGTCTATGCCCAGCGCCCGGTGGCCTGCCGCACCTACGGCTTCTATGTACAACGTCACCTGGGGCTCTATTGCCATGACCTCGAAGCCCGCGTCACCGGCGGCGCCTTGGCCGACGTGGTGTGGGGTAACCACGCTGCCATCGATCGCCAACTCGCCGGCCTGGGCGAGCCCCGTGCATTGACCGAGTGGTTCGAGGAATGGATAGCCAACTCCCGGCAACAGGAATGATGGCGCCCCTGGTTCCTCGGCGCTGCAAGTCCCAGCCCAGCATGCGCGCCGCCCTCAGCATCACCACGAGGCGCGCCGACGCCCGACGCGCATGAGGTCTACGACAAGGGGCTATAACGCATCCTTATTCTTCGAGCGCACGCGCAGATAGACCTCCTCCATAAGCGCGATGAAGGAGCCGTCCTGGTCCCAGAACGGGGGGAAATCCCCGGCCTTTTTGACCAGAATGCCCGGCACGGCGGCCGGGGTGGCTGGTTCAATCTCAGTCGGCAGGCGTCGGCCACCCTGCCAGAAGGAGCGATAATCCGGGGGCGCGGGCGCGGGCAGCGGCCGGGTGTAGTAGCTGTCGGCGGCGACCAAGGGCAAGGCTTGATCGTCCACCACGCCAGCCAGGGCCTCGCCCAAGGGGGTACGGCTCAGTGCTTCGCGCAGGGCCGCGCGCGACAGGCCGCGCAGCTCGAACAGGAGAAAGGGGTCGTGGTCGAGTTGGGCGGCGAGGCGGTAGTAGACCCCGGCGATGTGCTTGCAGGGATTGGCGTGGTCCGGACAGGAGCAGTTGGTCAGCCGGAAATCTTTGCGGTCACGCGGCAGCAACGGGAGTTTGACGTCGGCAAAGGCCGCCTCGATGGTGTCCGGCATCTCGTTCAACAGCAGCTTGCAGACGAGCCCGGCGCGGCCCCCCAGATAGGCGATGGCCTTCTGCCAATCCGGCGCCGGGATGGGGGTCATCTGGATCTTGGTGGTGTAGCGCGGCTCCTTGTAGACCCCGTAATAGGGATTGATGTTGCCGCGCACCGTGGCCGTCACCACGGCGTCGGCGAGGTCAAATTTCAGGATGCGGCTGTCGCTGCAATAGGCGCGACCGCGGGCCAGGCGGCCGCTGTCGGTGAAGCCTTCCAGGGCCGCCAGGAAGCGTTGTCCCCACCAGGTCTTACCGGGACCGGCCATGCTCAGTCCCCCACCGCGTCACGGTTGAGACGAATCAGCGCCTTGAAGCGCTCGTTGTCCAACTGCGCCAGCCACGACTCGTCGTTGCCGACGATGGCCCCGGCCAGGGCCTTCTTGCCCTCGATCATCTCGTTGATGCGCTCCTCCAGGGTGCCCAGGGTCACGAACTTGTGGACGAAGACGTTCTTTTCCTGGCCGATGCGGAAGGCCCGGTCGCTGGCCTGATCCTCGACCGCCGGGTTCCACCAGCGGTCGAAATGGAAGACGTGGCTGGCCTTGGTCAGGGTGATGCCCACCCCGCCGGCCTTGAGCGACAGGATGAAGATCGCCGGCTCGGTGCGCGGGTCCTGGAACTGCGCAATCATCGCCTCGCGCTTGGTGCGCGCGGTGCCGCCATGCAGGTAATAGGTCTGATAGTGCAGGTCGTGCCGCAGCAGGTGATCGAGCTGGGCGCCGATCTCGGTGAACTGGGAGAAGATGAGCGCGCTGTCACCGGCCGCTATGACCTCCTCGAGCATTTCCGCAAGACGCTCCAGCTTGTGCGAGCGCGCCGGGGTGAAGGCGCTGCCGTCCTGGAGGAACTGCGCCGGGTGATTGCAGACCTGCTTGAGCCTCATCAGGGTGGCGAGCATCAGGCCCTGGCGCTCGATGCCCTCCTTCTCGTCCAATTGGCGCTCCACCTCGCGTACCACACCCTCGTAGAGCGCCGCCTGTTCCTTGCTCAGATGGCAGTATTGCAGCGCCTCGACCTTGTCGGGCAGGTCCGCGATGATCGCCTTGTCGGTCTTGACCCGGCGCAGGATGAAGGGCGCGACCAGGCGCTTGAGGGTTGCCGTCTGCACCGGGTCGTGGTCGCGCTGCACCGGGATCTCGAAGCGCTTGCGAAAGCGTGCCTGGGTGTCCAGGTAACCGGGGTGTACGAAGTTGAAGATCGACCACAGGTCGGTCAGACGGTTTTCCACCGGGGTGCCGGTGAGGGCGAGCCGGTGGCGGGCCGGGAGCTTGAACACCGCCTTACTCTGTTCGGCCTGGGGGTTCTTGATGTTCTGGGCCTCGTCCAGGACCACGCGATGCCAGTCCATGGCGGAAAACAACGTCTGGTCCTTGCGCACCAGGCTGTAGGAGGTGATGACCATCGCGTGCCGCGCGGCGCGGGTACCAAAGGCCGCCGCGTCCCGCTCCCGGTCCGGGCCATGATGGATCATGGTCGACAACTGCGGGGCAAAGCGCGCGATCTCCTTTTGCCAGTTGCCGATCACCGAGGTGGGGGCGACGAGCAGGGTCGGCGGGGGCTGGTCCGCGCCGTCGCGTTCCATGACCAGGCGGGCGATGACCTGCATGGTCTTGCCCAGGCCCATGTCGTCGGCCAAGCAGCCGTTGAGCCCCAGACGCTCCAGATAGTGGAGCCAGGCGACGCCGCGCCGCTGGTAGTCGCGCAACTCGGCCTTGAGCCCGGGCAACGCGGCGATCGGCTCCAGGCGGCTGGGGTCGTGCAGTTGCTCCAGCAGCGCGGCCAGGGCATCGTCGTGGTCGACCTCGAAGCTGTCGTCCTCGGCGGTGCGCTGCAGGAGGTCCTGCACCCGCAGCTCCGGCATCTCCTGGCCGTGCTGGTGCCAGAAGGCGAGCATCTCCTGCATCTTGTCGCGGTCGAGTTCGACCCATTGCCCGCGGAACTGCACCAGCGGCGCCTTGGCCTCGACCAGGCGCCGCCACTCGTCCGCGGTGACCTCCTGGTCGCCGATGGCGAGTTGGTAGCTGTACTGGATCAGGTTGTCGAGCGTGAGACCGCTGGTGCCGGCCGCCGCGCGGCTGGTGGACTTGCGCGGGGCGGAGCGCAGGCGAATCTTAAGCCGCCGCCGCCCCTGCGGGGTCCACCAGGCCGGGACGATGACCTTGAAGCCGGCGTCCTCCAGCACCCAGGCCATCTCCTTGAGAAACCCGAAGGCCGCATCGAGGTCCAGGGCCACCGACTGTGGTTCGGCCGTATCCAGTCCGGCCCAGAGCCTGGGATAGACCCGTGCGGCCAGGCCCAGGCTGAGCAACAGGTGCCGTTCAAAGTCCTGGCCCAATTGGCGGCGCAGCCGCGCTCGCCCCGCGGCCGGTTCGGACCAGTAGTCGGCCAGCGCCAGGCGCTGCGACGGATCATCCCGCGGGACCACGACGAACTGCAAGGCCCAGTCGTCCTGACCGCCGTCCGGCGGTTCCAGAAGTTGGAAGCCCAGGGTGCAGGCCGCGTCCTGGGCGGTGCCGGTGATGCGGGCGCGCCAGCCCTGCCATTGGCGGTAACTGTCCAGGCCCGTGCCGGGCGCCGTCAAGAGTGTCGGCGCCGGGGCGAGACAGGCCGCCAACAGGGTGCGGTCAGTCTTCTTGGTGAGCGCCGCCGGCCAGGGGGTCTGGCGCACCAGCCCATCGAGCAACACCTCGGCGCAGTGACGCAGCAGCGTCTCGCCTTGCGCCAATCCATCCAGGCCGGCGGCGCAGACGGGGGGCATGCACGCGCTGGCCTGGGCAAGCAACTGATCAAAGGGTTCCGGTGCCCACTGCCAGGCCCCATAGACCGCATAGAGCAGTGGCTTGCGCTTGCCCTTGGGGGGCGGGTCTTGGCGGTACACCAGCGCCGGGAGGTACTGATCCCGCACCAGGAGCCGCTTGAGCCCCTGGGTGAACCAATACCAGAACAGGAAGTCGCTGCCGGGCTGCACCTCCCCGGCCTGGTGCAAGGCGAGGAAATGCATGTCGCTCAACTGCTTGATGGGGTTCGCCAGACGGTAGCAGTCCAGGGTCCAGGGGTGGAGAACGGCCTGGGCTTCCAGCAGGTCGTCGGCCCAATACTTTGCCAATTGCGGTGACGGCAAGGGGGCATCCGCCGCGCTGGGCAGTTGCACGGGGTAGGTCTCGACGGCCGCGTGCGGCGCGCCCAACAGGTCCAAGAGCGCGGGCCAGTCGGCTCTTGGCAGTTGAAAGGGATGGGGCGCAATGGCGTTGGTGCGGCGCGTGGGCTGCCGCTGCGATACTTCCACCCACAGTCGTAACGCGCCCGCCTGAACGAAGGTGTCGCCGGGCTCGGGCAGCCAGAAGGCGTGGAGGACCTTCATGGCACCGGACACCCGGTCACGCGGGCGCCGCGCAATCGTTGGATGTCCGTCACCGACCGCAACAAATGAGAGGAATCGCTCGGGTGCGGGTCAAAATCGTGGTGCACGCAGGAGGCCCGGGGCTGGTCGTTCTTGGGATGTACCCATCGTACCTGAAACCGTACCCTGTCTGCCGCCATGCCGGATTTGGGCACTGGAGACTGGGGTGGCCAGTGGGTCTGACGGTGCGGCGTGCATGGCGGCGCCGACCACCGGCAGGACCTGGCAGAGGCGGGCCATGCGCAGTGACGCCGAGACCTGAATCGGTCTTCATGTCGATACCCGACACCCCAGCGCGCGATTCGGCGGTCAAGAGCCGGGTAACCGACCACGGCGTCCGCGGCGGAAGCACCAAGATTCCGCGCTAAACTGCGCCTGACCTGCGGCCAACGCGATCCGCCCGCCTCGCCCACTCCACCGCCAACCACCGTTGTTGAGCATGAGATGAGCACGATTCCAACCGCTTGCGAGACCATCATCGACCGGCCGCTCGCGGTCGCGCCGAACCGCCGCGAACCGGGCGAGTGCCTGCCGACGGTCGCCGTCATCGGCACCCTGACCACATGAAGCGCCCCAGTTACCCCTGGGCCTTTCGCCCACGGTTGCGCGCCCGCGGCTTCAGTTGGCGCGGTTCCAGTCTGGCCGCCCAACGCCTGAAGGAGGCGGTAGCGGAGATCAAGGCGGTCAGCCGACAGGACCCGCTGGTGGCGGCCGATGGGGCGATCGTCCTGATGGAGAAGCTGTGGCCGGCACTGGAGCAGATCGACAGTTCCTCCGGGGCCTTGGGTAACGCGGTCGGCAAGACCGTGCATGCGCTGCTCGACCTCCTCGTTGCGGCCCCGGCCGCCGCGGACCTGCGCGAGGACTGGCTCACGCGCCTGTGGACGGCGGTGCAAGCGGATGGGGTGGATTTCCTCACGGAGGTCAGTGAGCGCTGGGGTGAACTCTGCGGGACCCCGGCGCGCGCCTCCCAGGCGGCCGATGAACTGCGCGCGCTGGTGCAGCGCAGTTGGAGCGAGCCGCATGGGGCCTATTTTCGCGGCACCCCGGCCTGTCTGTCCTGCCTGCTGGCGGCCGGGCGTCACCAGGAACTGCTGGACCTGATCGACACTGCCCCCTTCCTCTGGTGGCACGACCGACGCTACGGCGTGCGCGCACTGACCGCCATGGGGCAGACGGACGCGGCGATCCGCTACGCCGAGGCCTCGCGGGGTTCAAACGATAGCCCCGTCGTCGTCGCGCGCGCCTGCGAGGAGATCCTGCTCGCCGCCGGGCGCTCGGACGAGGCCTACCGCCGCTATGCGCTGGCGGCCAACCCGGCCGGG
>NZ_CAIKKU010000505.1 GCF_903828115.1 uncultured Thiodictyon sp.
CCCGGATTCTTTCGCTGCCCAAATTGCATCGCCTCTCCGATTACGATTACGATTACGATTACGACAACGACAACGACAACGACAACGACAACGACAACGATTGCGTTTAGCTTGTTTTTGGCTCGTTACCCTGCTACAGGAGTCCATGCTCGCGCGCCCGCAACAGGGCCTGCGTCTGGGAATGGACATCGAGTTTGCGATAGAGGTTGCGGATATAGGACTGGACGGTCGACAGCGCTACGCCCATCCGCTCCGCCGCCTGGCTATAGGACTTGCCGTCGGCGAGGAGACCCAGCAGTTCGGTTTCCTTGCTCGTCAGCCGGGGCAGCGCGGTCGCGTCGGCGGCCGAGCCCTGCCCGGCGAGTTTGAACAGACAACGCGCCAGCTTCGGGCTGATCGGATAATTTCCGGCCAGGATCTGCTCGATGGCGCGCGTCATCGAGATGCCCGAGTCGCCCTTCAGGAGATAGCCGAGCGCCCCGGCACGAATGGCGCTGAGCACCCGCGTCTCGGCGCAGACGCTCGAGATCACCATGATCGGCACGGCGGGAAAACGGACATGGACGGCGCGGATGACCTCAATGCCGTCCAGATCCGGCAACCCGAGATCGACCAGGGCCAGGTCCAGGCCCGCGGCGGGGGCCTTGCAGAAGGCCAGGGCCGCGGTCCCGGTGCTACAGCCATGCACCAGCCAGGGGGTCCCCACCTGGACGACCGCCTCGCCAACGGCGCGTTGGAAGTAAGGATCGTCTTCGACGACCAATACCTGTCGCAACGCGGGAAAAGGAATCGCTGAAGGCATGGTTATGTGCTCGCCGGATACCGTATCACCGGTTCATTGGGGTCGTACCTGATCAGCCGCCGGGGCCTGGCTCATACGCTATTCATCATAGGACGGCAGTGATTGCCTGGCAAGCGTCCGGCGTGACCCGCCGCACCTGGCACGATGGGGTGTCGTCACCCATGAATATGGGATTTACGCGCGGCGGGGGTTCCATGACAATTTGTCCATGCTGCTGAGCCCGGGACAGGCCGCGCACCGCACCCAGACCACCTTGAATGGCTAGAGGGACCGATCAGCGTTCAAGGTCTATCCGCCGGGAGCAGGGACGTTCAGGACGAGGAGGCTGGAAACACGGAGGCTGGAGACAGGGACGCTCAGGGCAGGGACGTTCGGGACAAGGAGATCGGGAACAGGGAGGTTCGACGTGCAAAATCGCCGTCCCGGCGGTTTTGCACCGTCCCCTTTTTTGATACCGGTTTCGTTCGGACACCTTAACGCCAGTCCGTCGGTCGAGTTAGCGAAGCGTAACCCGACGCAGCGCTTGATGGCTGTCGGGTTACGGCGCGTCCGGCATCGCGGATGACAGCAAGGCCTGGCGCGCGCCTGACACGAGCTACGCGCTGCTTGGCCGTCAGCCGGTACAGGGACTTCGGGCGCAGCGCCTTCAGGAAGGCCTCGACCCGGCGCAGGTACCAGGGGCGCATCTTCTCGGGCGCGCCGCGGTGGACCAGGAGGTCCAGGTAGCGGTCTCAGTTGGAGGGGGGTGCCGTCTTGGCGGCGGGGGGTCGTGGGGGTGGTCGGCATGGCTGGGGGGCGTAGGATGCTTGGGTACTAGACTGCATCCAGTCTAATACACTAGAATCCTAGCAAACGTTTATCCGTCGTGCGCGCGCGGCGTCGCGCTCTGACGCGGGGTCAGTTGGGCGCGCACGCCGGATAAACGCTTATTCGTTAGGCACCGCGAAAACGGGACTCACCCATGAATCTCAAGTGTTTCTTTCGTCACAAGTGGGATGGCTGCAAATGCTCCAACTGCGGCGTCACCAGAGACGGTGCACATGACTGGTCTAGAAATTGTGAGAAATGCTCAAAGTGTGGCTTAGCACGCCAGGATGCGCACCGTTGGAATGGTTGTAAGTGCAATAAATGTGGCAAAACTCGTGACGACGAACATAATTGGGATGGTTGCAAATGCTCAAGTTGCTCAAAGACCCGCGACCTTAATCATGACTGGTCGTCAGATTGTGAGAAGTGCGCGAGATGCGGAAAAGCTCGCGAAGCTTCGCACAGTTGGGACGGCTGCAAGTGCGCGAACTGCCGAAAGACCCGCAACATAGGGCACGAATGGCATGGTAGAAAATGCAAAAGGTGCGGCATTGATCGCCCTTGTGAAAATTGTAGTAGGACAACGGCACTATTTGATTATGGGGACTCGATTCCAGAAGTTACACTCGCTGATGCACAAAGGCGGGCTTATTACTGTGCGACTTGTCACAAAATATTTTGTGGTATCTGCATTGGCGTTCCAAGAAATTCGAGCGGGGGAATCATGATGTTCCGCAGCCTATGCCCGATTTGTAATAACCGCGTTTCCGCTGCCACAGACGCGGATCTAGTGGCAATGGATCGCTTGCGTAGACCGACAAGCTAGTACAATATCGGAAGATAATGATGTCAGCCGTTTGCGAGCAAGGCAGACCCGAGGGGCTCATTCACTGCGCGTTTATGGTCGTATCTTACCCTGTTGAACCTACCGTTCCACAAATGGGCGCATTTTTGATGCGCATATTGCCAGAACTGGGAATGCCAGAGAATCGCTTGGCAAAGTTAGGGTTCTTCTGGGATTCAAAACCCATGGAGCTGCTCGATATCAATGCGCTTGCCATAAGCACGTTCGGGGATGAAATAACGGATGCTGAGAGTTACATATATCGCACTATCCACCATAAGCTCGACGGTGGTGCGGCTAAGTGCCTTATCGTATACCAAAAGTGAATTTCGCAAAGTATAGAAATTATAATTACGGTGACAGTTTTAATTACGGTGACGAGGAAAAGGGGCCAGGCTCGAATGGCACTGACTTAAGGTGCAAGCATAACATAGACAATCGGTCGCGAAGCAGAGAACCCGGCGAAAAACGGTTCAAGACCGGGTCGGCGCAAGGAAACACCGCGGAAAATGCCGCTTCCAGTCAAGTGACTGCTTTATAGACCCGAGGCTTACTGGTAAAGAGACGACCCATGGACTACCGCCGCCCCACGGCATCGGCTACGGGTTAGGCCAACGTAACCTCAACTTGTACTTGCGAAGCGGCCGACCTAAACATTACCTGTTAAATTGATTGCCAACACATGATGAAATCATGTCAAGCCCGAACAAGCGTTGCCGCTTTAGTTGGCATTCTGCTCGCTTGGGGATGCACGACGACGCCTGTCGTCTCCACCGGAAGAGCTGTCCGCATTTCGGGGGTGAACAAGATGTTCTTGGCTCCAGTCGTCGTTGAGCAGGTCGATGTCAACACCGGGTATCGCTCACCGGTGGACGCACGTGCGGTCAACGAGGCGCAGTCGACTTTGGCCACCGCCCTCCGTTCCAAGCTGCCAGTGAGGACAGGATCTCTCTCGCAAGTGACCGATTTGCCCGACGCCAATACGAAGACGGCAACAGACCTTGGCCCAATCTATCGAACCATCAAGCGGCACTCTGCTCCGCTAGATGCTGCGCAACAAGAGCAATTGTCAGAGTTCGCCGCACAGACAGGAGCATCTCATCTGATGTTCTGTAGCTGCGATATCTATTCAGGGCCAGGCGGGCGTTGGGACCCGATGAGTGGTGCAATTGCTTCCGGCGGTTCCCGGATTGTTCTAGAGTGTAATTTATATGACATCCAAACAAAGAAGATCGTCTGGACCCGCGCCTCCCAGGCCCGCGCATCAGCAGCCGACCTTAGCTCGAACCTGTTGGTCATGGCTCCCTTGGTACTAGCGACGCTGGAAATCGAGTGATCCGAAAAGAGGCAACACACGTGATTAAGAACGAAACAAAGACAGGGCATCACAAATCATCTCTTGCTCTATTCGTTATGAGCGCATTGCTTTCGGCGTTGATGTCGGGTTGCGCTACGACAAAACCCGCGGACTTTGTCCTCGCCGGATTTGACAGCAATAGCATTAACAGCATCGCCGTCCTTCCCGTCTTGGACCACAGAATCGACCAATCCCAGCGACTTGATCTAGACGCCTGGGTGCTACCTCGCGCCGAAGGCTTCCTGAAAAAGAAGGGATACTCCTATACTATTGAACGGAATCGGTCGCTCATAGCGAATATCTCACGTGACGATCTTGCGTCGCCCTCACGAGATTTCATCGCTTCGCTTCCGCCAGCCTCCGCGCGGTGGGTGCTAATCCTGGTTCTCGATGATTCATCATCAAAGCTGACGTTTGGTAGCACCGGTAATGCCGAAATGTCCGGCTATATCTTCGATAAGGACAAGGGCAAGCTGACTTGGCGAAACAAAGAACTGGGCAGGGTAGGCCAGGGAGGTTTGATTGGAATGATGATGAAAGGTCTTATGGAAAGAAGCGCGATTGAGCAAGCAACGATCCAGATGTTTCAAACGTTACCCGATCATAAGACGTAAGGCGGTAAAGGTTTCGGGGTCACTCCGCTTGAATGCAGTTTTTCAATTCGCGAGGGAAAATTTTAGATTTCTTGCCTCGCTCATTCTGAACATCACGAAAGTAGAGATCGCTCTATCCGAATTCTTGGCGCCGGAAGAGCAGGTCGCCTAATTCCACCAGGCGCTATTGTTGGATGAATAAACAGAGGCGAAATTCGTGGGGATACCTCAGGGACAGACCACGGTTTCCCTCTGAATCTACTGGGAGTTCCGGGGGCAGTATACTTAATTCACCCGGAATCAAAAGCAGCCTAGTGGGCGGCCAAAGAGCGAGCGCGCGCCACGGGCGCTGTGCTGGTTTGCAGGTTTATCGGTGGCGCGCGCCGCCTTGCCCTTGACGTTAGCTGGAGAGTCCAAATGATCATGTTTCGGAGCGGCGCCTGTATCCCTCGGAACACTAGCGCCTTATCGCTGCTTATTTTTTTTTCTATCAACATAGTAACGTCCTCCTGTACGTCAAGTGCGCCGATAGCGCAGGAGCAAAAGCCAGGACTAGCCTCAGCTACTGGCATTGGCGCGCCGTATCAACACGCTACATCGTCGGATACACTCGAAAATGATAGAGATGAATGCAAGAAGCATAGTGAAGAAAACTTTCCAAGCCCGGCCGCTAGGGCGGGCAAAGCCTTAGGTGGACTTGCTCTTGGTATCATCTTTCCGCAGGCCGGAGGCATGGTGATGGACAAAGCGATATTCCAGGATGATCATTCGGAAGCCAAGAAAAGTATTTTCATTTCATGCATGAAGTCTCGTGGGCACTCAATCGATGAGCCGCGGCCAAAAAGTGCCGAAGTAATAGCGCAATAGCGAAACCGAGGAAAGTCAATAGGCCGAGTAAAAGGGCCACCATTTAGCCTCCTTAATCTGAATCTTCGAACCAGTTTCCCGAAAGCGGACGGATTAAACCAGTGATCGAGCTAAAGAACGTTTTCCTAGCGGCAACTTCCGTTGTATGGCTTGGCGCTGGACCGGCTGGGGCATATTGCGTGGAATCAGGAGCGGACGGCACCTTAACCAACGGCACAGTAAGTGGTGGGTCTTGCTCCAGATTGCTCAACGAGCTAGTCAGCACGACTCAGACGCAGGGCAAAGGAACTGAGCTTTTCGTAGTTCAACACGAATCCGGATACTACTATAAGATATGCAATAGTCCAGCGATGAAGGCGCATTTTAAGAGTAGGTTTGGAATTGCCAAGGTCAAGCCAAGATGCGAGACGCAATGTGCCAGCACTGAAGTGCTTGGCGACAGGCATTGCACCGGCTCGGACGGTATTGTTAGTTTTCAATATCTTGGCCAAGGTAACGGCTGCCAGAAATTTAAAACATGCCAGTACGGAAAATGATTAAGCGAGGGCAAGCAATCACTGGCAGACCATGATTGCCGTTCTTGTAACTGAAATGGCATCAGCAAATCGGGCCGTAGGTTAGGGTGATGAACAAACCGAACGGTTTGCGTGCACCCCGAACCGAAACGTAGGAAATTATTGACTGTCGAGATGAGGAAATGACCAAGAATGCGCTTACTGTTCTTATAGCCATTAGTATTTTGTGCTGCATCATCGGCGGTTGTGCAGCAACATTGGACCTTACCGACAGTGCCCAGTATGCAAGGCTTCTCGTTGATCTGCGTGCCCGCGGTGGTAGTGCCGATATTCCTGATAACGTTGACGTGATTACACTTCCGAACAAGCCCGTAGCTTGGGTTGGTGCGCCAGCCGGGATATCTATGCTCACACTACGAGATATTTCGCGCAATAAGATAGTGAATGAGGGTACTATACACGGGCACGGTATTGGAGCGTTGTTCCACCAGTACGACATGCCCCTTGCGCCCGGCGAGTACCAAGTAGAACTGTCCCAAGATCGCAAAGTCTTATTGTCACGCAAATTCACTGTTGTTGGACCAAAATAACTGTTCCTGACTGAGGGATAAGTGAGGGATTAAGTGAGGGATAAGGGATAAGGCGCCAGGCTCGAGTTCTTTTTCCCGGAAAATGGCAAGAAGCTAACCTTTGTCTCAAAAACGAGCGCGCGCCACGGGCGTCGTGCTAATTCGCAAGCCCATCAGGGGCGCGCGCCGCTTTAGACTTGACGTTATCGCGCCGAGCTAAGCTTGGCGTCTCTTGCGGGGTGTAAGTCCCCGTCGGGTAAGGGCTAGCGACCCGCCCGTATCGAGTGTTGGTCCCATTGCGGAGTGGGGTAACCCGCG
>NZ_CAIKKU010000506.1 GCF_903828115.1 uncultured Thiodictyon sp.
GGCCAGCTCCTCGAGCAGGTGCGGCGGCAGGTCACGGTCGCCCAGATGGCTCTCGACGAGGGCGCGGCGCACCGAGCGCGGCGGGGTGTCGAAGGCGACCGGCAGCAGAAAACGGCGCAGGAAGGCAGGGTCCATGCTGTCCGCGTCATTGGTGATCCAGATCGCCGGGACCGGGTTCTCCTCCAGGATGCGGTTCATCCAGCCCTTCTGGCGACCGGTCGGGCGGCTCCCGCGCAGGAGCGCGAACAGGTCCTCACCGGCGCCGAAAACGTCCTCGACCTCATCGAAGATCAGCACCGCGTCGCGCCGGCGCCCGAGCAGTCGCTGGGCGAGCAGATAGGCCGACAGCCGACCCGTGCGCCGCAGCCCGTCGCCATCCTCATCGGCGCTGCGCACCTGGTAGGCGCGCAGCCCGCTCGCCTCGGCCAAGGCCCGCGCCAGTTCGGTCTTGCCGGTCCCGGGCGGCCCGTAGAAGAGCGCGTTGACGCCGACCGCCGCGGTGGCCGCGCTGTGGCGCAAGACCCCGTGCAGGCGCCCGGCCGCCTCCGCCAACTGCGGAAAGGCGTCCAACCGCCAGGCCCCGGCCGGGGCCGGTTCGATCAAGAGCGCAAGCAGCGCGTCGGCATCCCGCGGGGCGGCCTCCAGCACCTCGCGCAGCAGGCTGGTGGGCGCCAGGAAGTCCTCCAGATCCCTGTGACCGTTGCACATCCTCCCACTCTTCCCAATCGACCGCGCCCGGCGGCAGCCAGTTATGCTCTGAATCGGCATAGGGCGACAGCAGCGCCGCCACGGCGTCATGATCGAGCAAGGGCAGGGTCAATTCCTAGAGGGCGCCCGAGCCATTCGCGCGATGACAGGTCTTTGTTTTTCGCGGCCATGGTCGATTCCTCTGGGTTCGTGCAGGTGGGTTTTGCTGCGATTGGCGGGACCTATTCAACCACTGTCATACGTCAGTGCCTGTCGCATCTGTGATGCACAAACGCGAGGTCTTAAAGACCCAACTGGACCCGGATCGCACCCTCGACCGCGCGCAGGTCAGCCGCGGAGAGGCTCCCGATCTGTTCCATGAGTCTTGACTTGTCCGCCGTGGTGAGTTGGTCGGCCATCGCCTTGCTGACAGCCCCCTCAATGCTGACCCTGGCCTCGCTCGGATAGAGCCGATCAGTGTTACTGGTAAAAGGCACGACCTGCACTCGGTTCAGGAAGCGATTCGCCAGATCATTGCTGACGATCACCGCCGGGCGACGCTTTTTGATCTCGCCGCCCCGGGCCGGATCGAAATCCACCCACCACACCTCACCCCGTCGCACGGTTGGTATCTCCGATCAGTGCATTGCTCCAGTCCAGCGCCGCGGCCTCGCGCTCGGTGTCTGCGGCCATCGCACGATAGCCGACCTCCTCCTCCGACTCTGGAGCGAGATCACGCGCCCTCTGCAGCACCACATCTTGAAATTCAGCTGGAACGCGAAACCAGGTCGGATTGCCACGGCTCTGCGGGTTGCCGAGCGGCCAGTCATCTTCGCCGGTCCAACGGATGGCTACTCCGGGCTCTCCTTCCCACTCAAGCTCGCAGACCGCTCCGCCACCGGGTCCACCGTCGTAGACGACCCGCACATTGCTAACCCGCTTCTTAGGTCCTTGAACGGCTTCAGGACTGATGTAACTCATGATCGATGTTCCTCTATCAGTTGGGACTACGTTGAGCTTAGATGTCTGATGGAGGTTTGTCAAGATGTAGAATCTTACATTTAATCGTACATAGGATATTACGTAAGAGCTTAGAACTCCGTTCAGTGTTCAAACGCGCGCGGGATCCGAAAATGTATTTTTTGCCGTCGAAACGGGGCAGCGAAATGCATTGAACCATCGTCATGCGTCAGCGCCTGTCGTACACTGCGGCCATGGCTGCTACCCATGAAACCCGGATCGCGCGCCTCAAACGCCTGGAGGCCCTGCTGGCCCGCGGGCGGGCGGGCGATGCTTGCCCGGGCGGCGCGCGGCTGCTCGCGATTCTCGGTGAGGGCTATGCCGGCAAGACGCCGGAGGCACGTCGGCGTGCACTGCAACGCGATCTGGACGAGTTGGTGAAGGCGGGGCGCATCGAGGCGGTCAACCCCGGCGGCAAGCCGCTGCGCTACCGGCGGGTCACGGACGAACCGGACGACGACCAGGCGATCTGGGAGTACAACCTCAGGGTGATGCGCGCGCTGGTGGCGGAGGCCCTGCCGCAGCGCCAGCTCGATCGGCTGTGGCAGCGGTTACTGACCAACGCCGAGGGTCCCAGGCTCGATGAGGGCCGATTGCGGATCGTCCCCGACACCCTGCGCCTGCAAGCGGTGGAACTCTATCCGGGGGTGTTGGGGGCCGTGATCGAGGCCCTGGCGCGGCGCTGTGCCCTGCGGGTGCGGTATGAAAATGCCGAGGGTGAGCGCGGCGATGCCTGCGTGCATCCCCAGGCGCTGGTGCAGCGCGGGCCTATTGCCTATCTGCTCGCCCTGAAGAACGACGAGGAGGAGCCGGTGCGGCTCTATGCACTGCACCGGATGATCCGGGCCCAGGCGCTGGCAGAAACGCCCGTACGGGCGGCGGCGGGATTCGATCTGGATCAGGCCATCGCGAACGGCCAAGTGGACTTCGGCCAGGGGGACATGATCGACCTGGAGTTGCGGGTGCGCGGCTATCTGGTGGCGGTGCTGACCGACTGTCGGCTGGCGGCGGGCCAGCGGTGGGTGGACGAGCCGCTCGACTCCGACTTCGAGATCCGGGTGTGGGCGCAGGTCCCCTCGACGGGCCAATTGCTGCGCTGGCTGTTGGGAGCCGGGAACAATGTCGAGGTGGTCGCCCCGCCGGACTTGCGCCGCGTGGTGGCGGTGCAGGCGGCGAAGATGGCGGCGCTCTATGCCGATCCGGATGGCGAGTAGAGGATGACATGAATACACCCACCCTGATGGTCCAAGGCACCACCTCGGACGCCGGCAAGAGCCTGCTGGTCACTGCCATCTGCCGCTGGCTCAAACGCCGCGGGGTGCGGGTAGCGCCCTTCAAGCCCCAGAACATGGCGCTCAACAGCGCCGTGACCATCGACGGCGGGGAGATCGGCCGCGCCCAGGCGGTGCAGGCCGCGGCCTGCGGCCTGCCGCCCCACACCGACATGAACCCGGTACTGCTCAAGCCCAACAGCGACATCGGCGCCCAGGTCATCATCCAGGGGCGCGCCATCGGCAACCTCAACGCCGTCGCCTATCAGGCGTACAAGGCCAGCGCCCGGGTCGCGGTGCTGGAGTCTTATCACCGGCTGGCGGGGCAGTATCAGGCCATCGTGGTCGAGGGGGCCGGCTCCCCCGCCGAGATCAACCTGCGCGCCCAGGACATCGCCAACATGGGCTTCGCCGAGGCCGTGGACTGCCCCGTCATCCTGATCGCCGACATCGACCGGGGCGGCGTCTTCGCCCACCTGGTCGGCACCCTGGCGCTCCTCTCCCCGAGCGAGCAGGCGCGCGTCCAGGGCTTCGTCATCAACCGCTTCCGGGGCGACCTCGCACTCCTGGAACCCGGTCTCGACTGGCTCACCGAATACACCGGCAAGCCGGTGCTGGGCGTCCTGCCCTATCTCAAGGGCCTGCACCTACCGGCCGAGGACTCACTCGAGCGGGCCCAGGGGGACACCCTGGAGGCCGCCCTGCGCATCGTGGTCCCGGTCCTGCCGCGCCTGAGCAACCACACCGACTTAGACCCCCTGCGGCTGCACCCCGGGGTGGACCTGCGCCTGCTCGGACCGGGCGAGCCGATCCCGCCCGCCGACCTGATGCTCCTGCCCGGCTCCAAGTCAGTGGCCGCGGATCTCGCCTGGCTGCGCGCCCAGGGCTGGCCCGCGGCCCTCGCCCGCCACCTGCGCTACGGCGGCAAGGTCATCGGTGTGTGCGGCGGCTTCCAGATGCTCGGGCGCGCCATCCATGACCCCCTGGGCCTGGAGGGACCGCCCGGCAGCACGCCCGGGCTCGGGCTCCTGGACCTGGAAACCACCCTGGCGGCGGACAAACGCCTGACCAACGTCAGTGGCCGGCTGAGCCTCGCTGAGGCCCCCGTCACCGGCTACGAGATCCACGCGGGCGTCACCACTGGCCCCGGCCTGGCGCGCCCCGCGGTCCTGCTCAACGACGGACCGGACGGCGCCATCAGCGCCGACGGCCAGGTCCTGGGCACCTACCTGCACGGGCTCTTCGATGCCCCGGACGCCTGCGCCGCGCTACTCGGCTGGGCTGGCCTGGACCGACCCCAGGCGGCGGACTACGGGGCCCTGCGCGAGGCGACCATCGAGCGGCTGGCGGATATGGTGGAGGCGCATCTGGATACCGGAGCACTGGGACGGATGTTGGAGTTGGAGGCGTCGACCTGAGCCAAATAGCCCCTATAATCGGCTCATGCGGATCTGCCAACAGCCCGACTGGCCGACCTTCAGCAGCGTTGCGAGTCGTCGCGCCGCGCCCGTCGCCGCGTCTAGATCCCGGGCAGGGCAACTCGCGGACGCCGTGGCACCGCTAGCGAACGCTGACCGTGCGGGAGATCCGCATCCGCGCCGGCGGAGCGTTCCGGGTGATCTATCTGGCCGCGCGGCCCGAAGGCATCTATGTACTGCATTGCTTTCAGAAAAAGACGCAGAAGACTGCACCATACGACATCGAGCTGGCGCGGCAGCGCTACAAGCAAGTCGGAGGATAATCGATGACCGACATCGTCAAAGCAGAGGAAAACCTCTTTCTGGCGCTCGGGTTTCCGGCTCACGAAGCGGAAATCCTGCAGTTGCGTGCCGAACTGATGGGACAGTTGCGTCTTTGGATTCAAGACAACGGGTTGACCGAGGCCGAGGCCGCCAAACGGCTGGGTGTGACGAAGGCTCGGGTGTCTGACCTGGTACGCGGCAAATGGAAGAAGTTCAGTCTGGATGTGTTGCTCACCTTGGCGGCCAAGGTGGGGATGCACTTTCGCCTGGAATTGAGTCGGGCGGCTTGAGCAAGCCTGTGAGGGGCGGGCTCGATTTCAATTCTGCCCAAGTCAAGCATTGAGATTTAATCGCGCTTGGCCGCTTTGCCCCTTTACCCAGGTTCGCGTGGCCTAATCACACATCCAGTCGCGTATACCGGCCGCCGGGCCGGCGCAATTGGATCTTTGGCTTATGCGCATCCTGTCCGCGGCGACCCCGGAGGAGGTCTTCCAGTAAAGGCGCGTGGCGCGAGTCTTTGAGCGGCACTCGGTCCGCACAGCGGACCCTACGGCTGGCTCCAAGCCGGTGGCCGCAGTTCTGGCCTGGCTGCGCGCCCAGGGCTGGCCCGCGGCCCTCGCCCGCCACCTGCGCTACGGCGGCAAGGTCATCGGCGTGTGCGGCGGCTTCCAGATGCTCGGGCGCGCCATCCATGACCCACTGGGTCTGGAGGGACCGCCCGGCAGCACGCCCGGGCTCGGGCTGCTGGACCTGGAGACCACGCTGGCGGCGGAGAAGCGGCTGACCAACGTCAGCGACCGGCTGAGCCTCAATGAGGCCCCCGTCACCGGCTACGAGATCCACGCGGGCGTCACCACCGGCCCCGGCCTGGAACGGCCA
>NZ_CAIKKU010000507.1 GCF_903828115.1 uncultured Thiodictyon sp.
CCCGCGGCTCGCCAGGTCCGCGGCGGTTCCATGCCAGGTGTCTGAGTGCAGTGACCCCCGATGGCGTTTTTGCACACCAAGCGTCCAGTCCGGGTCCCCACCCTTGTTGCGGGTGCCTTCCTCCTCGTCGCGGGCAGCAGCATTGATCCTGGCCCGGAACTCCTCGATCGACTCGGCGGGTCGGCGTACGTCGAAGCGCAGGCCATGGGACTC
This sequence comes from uncultured Thiodictyon sp., assembly GCF_903828115.1. Taxonomy (GTDB): domain Bacteria; phylum Pseudomonadota; class Gammaproteobacteria; order Chromatiales; family Chromatiaceae; genus Thiodictyon. The sequence goes on from NZ_CAIKKU010000507.1 coordinate 214, forward strand.
GTAACGGTAACGGGAACGAATGCCGCGCTCGGCGGGGTTGGGCTCAATGAAATAGGACAGGGTGACGCGCATTTCCACGGGCGTTTCACCCAAGGCTTCCAATTCTTCCAAGGGCCAGGGCAGTTGATGAAGGTGCATCTCTCGGGCCTTGGGCTCCTTGCCTTTGTCCCGCTGAAACGGCGTCAGGCGGTCCTGAACGATCAGGGTCAGTGAGTCCGACGCGCTCCAGCAGGCACGCTCCAAATCAGGAACTCCGTACCCGCAGCGGCGAATCAGGTTCTCGATCTCGCCTTTGTTCGCACGTCCGTTGGCGCGTAGGAATTGTCCTCGCATGGCGGGGGTCCACTCGGCAGAGTGGATAATGAGGGCGCGAATGGTCTCAGGCCAAAGCCCTGGGTAGGCTGCCATGAGTTGCGCGGCCATGCACGCACACTGGGCGGTTGCGGCGCTGGTTGCGTTGGTCGTCGAGAACAGGCGTTCGGTCGGCGCCCTGTGCGTGGTCAGCAGGCTCAGGCTTGGTAGCGCACTGGCGGAAACGGCGTCGCGGCCGGCGTTGCCGCCCTCGAATACTACATCAGGTTTGAGCGGCCAAACGCTCCTCTGCCAGGTCACGGAGGTCGTGCTGAATGGACTGAGTTCGCCAGCCTGGGCGATGGGCTGGTATGCACTCGCATCCGGCTCGGTGATATCGGTGAGTTGAGTGTATGCGCCGACGGTCAACGCATTCCACGCCTGGCCGGGATCATGTATTCCGTCTGAATCCGATGAGTCTGGGTAACTGAGCCAGGCATTGGGGTCACGGACATTACCAGCCGAAATGCAGATGAGCCGCGGGATGAGCCCGGCACCGTCCGCGTCCGCGGCCAACCGGTCGATGACCGCGGACCATGCCGAGGGGCGCCCAAGATCGCGTCCATCCGTGGCCGTGACTGCCATGCTGAAAACGCGAGGTCGAAATGGCGCGGAAATCTCAGGGCGATCGACCGCCTCGCTGGTTAGATACCCATAATGCAGGCTATCCCCGGCGTTGCCGCCATTCTGAGGCAGGAGCTTGACAGACTCCAGGCGGTGCTCGATGAGTACCGGCCCGACGGATTCGAGCGCGGCGCTCAAATCACCGAAGAGCGCCAGGCCAGCCATCTCGGTGCCATGGCCATCAACGTCATCCGTACCCCATCCGGGTTCGACGCTGTGCAAGTCTTCCGCTGCAAGCGCGGGCGAGATCAATGGATGGCCGCGATTGATGCCCGTATCGAGCACACAGACGACCGGCGCGGCCGCGCCCGGTTGAGGGTACTGCGTTCGCTTCAGCAGATCATCGAGCCACTCGCGCTGTTCCTGTGGCGCAATGGCGTCGAAAAAGCCTGCGGCCTCCTTGGCGCGGCGCAACTCGGCAATGCTATTCAGGGTCATGATCGAGCGCTTGAACTGCCTGACGGAGCCCTTGACGAGCACCACCGTTCGCTCAGGAAAATCGACCTGCCCCTTGCTGACGGCGAAATCCAGCCCCGTCGCCAGGCGTCGGAAGTTGATGACCGTCTGTTCGCGGTCCTGGCGGATCAGCAGCCAGACTTCCCACCAGATGACCTCGGATTCATCTCGCGGGAAAGCGTCCTCCGTGTCGGTCCAGAGCTCCTTGATCGCCGCGGTCCGGATGCTCTGGATGGTATTGACGAGCGCATGGTGGTCGCGCACATTGCCGGAGCGGTCCCTGTGTTCCGCCAGGTAGTCCTGAATCAGGCGTTCAAAGTGGGGCAACTTCCCGTCGGGGACGAAGACGGTCGCGACCATCTCGGTCTGGTCTTGGCGGACGTTCAGCAGTTCGATCCCGGTGCGTTCCCGGGCCAGGCTCTCGAAGGCAAGTTCCACGTCCGGGAACCCGGTGAAGCTGATGCTCAGTCCAAAGCCGGCGTCCATCCCCGCCTGCTCTTGCTCGACCTTCGCCCGTTCAGCAACGGGCTTGATGGCCGCCAATTGGGCCAACAGGCTGCCGCCATGGGTCACGCGGTCGCGCTCGGGGAGTTTAGGCCCTGTGATGGGCGTCCCTCGGGTCTGAAATGCCTCGGTAGAGGCGGTGTTCGCCAGAATCAGGTGCGGGCGTCGGTCACGGGTTGAGTCCGTCATGTTTCCTTGTCGCCTGCTTGACGTTTAATTCCTTGCCAGCCGGCTCGCGATGGCCTGGCGCTCACTGATGAAGCCGGCGATGTCGGCCTGCGTGACAGTCTTACGCTCATGGATCAGGGCATCCTTGATCGCTTCGTCGGCCGCGCGGGTGATCTCCGCGAAGCTCAGTCCCGCCGCCGCTTGCGACAATATATCCCAATCGATACCTTGGGTCACCAGGCCGTGCAGCCGGTTCAGGAGCAACAGGTGAATCTGCTCTTGGCCGGGCAAGTCGTAGTGGAGCACGTCGTCGAAGCGCCGGAACAGGGCGTAGTCCAGAATCTCCGGGTGATTGGTTGCAGCAATGATGATGCTGTTGGATAGGTCTTGCTCGATCATCACCAGGAAGCTGTTCAAGACGCGGCGGATCTCGCCCACATCGTTGGTCAGGCCACGCTGGGAGCCGAGTGCATCGAACTCATCGAAAAAATAGATAGCGCGGGTGGCAGCCATGGCGTTGAACACCTGGCGCAGCTTTGCGGCGGTTTCACCCAGCAACTTGGAGATCAGTGCGTCCTGACGCACCGTGAACAGGGGAATGCCAAGCTCTCCAGCGAGGACCCCGGCGGTCAAAGTCTTGCCGGTCCCCGGTGGGCCGACCAGCAGGAGCTTGCGCCTTGGGGTCAACCCGTGCTCGCGGATCAAGGCGAAGTGGCGCTGTTCCTTGATGATCCGCTGAAGCTGCGCGGCGAGCGGGTCGTTCAGCACCATGGAGGAAAGCCTTGCCTTCGGGTAGGTCGCCGATAACAGTTCGGCGAGCGCACCGCGTGGCTTGCCGATGGGGGTCGGGCCCTGGTCGGAACCGGTCTCGGGCTGACCGGTCGCGCGCCGCGCCTTGGCGTCGTCGATGAGCGACCGCAGTTCCGTCGCGAGCTTGCCATGCCCCGCCCGTGCCTCATGGGCGGCGACCTGCATGGCGACCGAGTAAAAGCGGTCGTCGTCCCCCTCCGCATGGGACTTGAGCAGGGCCTTGAGTTGGTCAGCGCTCGGCATGGATCGATACTCGTTGGCGGGTCGATGACGATGCTCGAACGAGAGAAACGCCGCGATCAGTCGTGCGGCCTGGGTAGGTCCGCCTAAGTCGAATCATAGCAGCCAAGCGGCCAGGAAAAACGGTGAATATTTGGGCTGCAAGGGCGACGCCCGCGATGATCGGCCAGTCCGATCGGCTGGAGATGCGCCGCGCGCTCGACCACTGGAAGGCCCAGGGCCTGGACTTCACCCGCCTCCTGATGAAACCCAAGGTCGGCCTGGAGGTCGCCATCTCCAACCGCGAGACCCAGGACCACGGCCTCGACCAGTCGCTCGATCACGAACTGATCAAGCAGGCCCAACCCGCCCTGCAACGCGGCGAGCCGGTCGCCATCGAGACCCGGGTGCACAACTACAACCGCACCTTCGGCGCCATGCTCTC
>NZ_CAIKKU010000508.1 GCF_903828115.1 uncultured Thiodictyon sp.
AGTCCACCGGATCCCGCTCCGCCGCTGGTGGACTGCGCTGCGCTTGTCCACCCTACGACGTCCAGTGGCCGGACGGAGGATCAAGGCCAGTCTTCGTCTGTCAGGTCCACCATCCTTGCAATACCAAAGTCTCTTTATTCGGTTTGCAGTGAACGCCATTTCAGCCAAGCGGGGGACGGAAGCGGACCTGATGTTGATCGAGTATCGCCAAGTGGCCTGGTAGAGCGGCAACCAGCGAGTCCATCGCCAGAAACCGACCGAGCAGCGCGACGATCTGTTGTGCGGTCCAATCGTCCGGGACACGCAGGACGAGAAACCCCGGGGCTGCCTGGGGCACATAGCGCCGCACATCGGCAAAGTCGAGGTCTCGCGTAACCAAAATAGCCCCGTCGGTGCACGCCCGGGCCGCGATCTCGTCGTCCCGCGCGTCGCCGAAACCAATATCCTTCACATGCTCCGCCTCGTGGCCCACTTGAAGCAGCAGGGCTAGCACTGACCGCGGCATGTTGGCATCAAGCAGAAATCTCATGCCGCGCCGCGCAGCCGATGGAAGGATTCCTCGCTGACCAATTCGCTCGCAAAGGCGAGCGCCGCCCGAATGTCCTCCTGGGTCAGGTCGTACTCGCGCTGAACATCCTCGAAGCCCATGCCACCGGCAAGGCTTCCGACCACGATGGACACCGGAACCCTTGTGCCCTTCACAACGGGTTTGCCGTGGCAGATGGCGGGGTCGATCAAGATTCGATCGTGATTTGTCATGACGTTGGCCTCAGGCCGCGACGATGGTTGGTTCAGTTGAGATCACCGCAATCGGCTGCCTATATCAGACCTTCCCGCTTGGGATCATGAGTGCTGGATTGCACGACCCTACCCCAGTCGGTCCGGACGCGTGGTCTGGCCCCGACAAGCTCGATTTATCTAGCTGGTATTCGATTAAAGAGCACCGCCCGATGATGGAGATGACTATTAGTTTAAGCCGGTATCGGAGTGAGTCTTCAACATCAAATGGCTCACACAGACGAAAATGAAAAGGTTGATCTGGCTGATTGTCGAACGATAAGTTGTCGCCATAGATATACGTCCGACCTACCGCATCTTTTATCGGGCTCAGTCGGCCGTCGAGCCCAGGAATTGTGGCGGAACCATTTTCAGCAATAACCGAACCCTGGTTTTCGCCGCAGGAAAAGGAGAAGCGTAACTCGTCTGATGGAGCTTTGTCAGGCAGAAAGACTGCAGGAAATGATGGATGTGCAGCGAATATCGTCACTGCTTGTCTATCTGCGATTACAATTTCTGCAGAACCGGCCTCGCTGGAGATGGCCGAGCGGTACGTGCCATTGGGTGAGATCAGACAAATGTGAGCACCATTTACTGGATTATCCAGGTTATCGGTCACCGTAACATTGCACTTTGCTTGCTTCTTCGACATAACCTGACCTCTTTATCAGTGTTGAGGAGGAAGGAGACCCTGCGCATCAGGGGGTAGCCGCCTATCGAGGATACCCAACTCCCTGATAATTTGCCGCATTTTGTGACATGCGGGTCCTAAGGCTGCACGAAGATCTATTTTCTGGATATCGTAGTCAAGCGGTGTGATCCCCAACAGATCGGTTGGCAACTTTAGGCCTGGTCCACCGCGAGGTGTTATCAGAAAGGTGCGAGACTGGCCAACGGCTCCGAAGAAGAGCCCAAGCTCAAAGATCACATTATCGCGCGGCGACAAATGGCTCTTGCCGCGCGACTCAAGCTTGTCGTCGGGTGTAAGCGCAAAGAGTCCGAAGTCAGAATTCCAAGCGGCCTCTACTAGCTGACTAAGCGAGTCCCGGCTTGGCTGGAAGTTGGCGGTCCATATCGAAACTTCTGCATCGTAATCGAGTTCAGCTTGCACAATCCTTACGACTTCAAGGCCCTCCGCTGAGGAGCCAGCGAAGACTCTAGGTAACTTGCAGGGCTTGGGGACCATCAAGCCGCCTGGATGACCAAACGATGTTGAGGCCGCGGCAGCGGCAGCCCAATCTTCTGGCAACTTTCCAGGTGCAGATCCAGTGCCTCGCAAGCATTGGCGAATGCCTGACTCAGGGTCGCGCCGCTGGTGATGATCTCCGGGCAATCCGGGAAGTCGACACTATAGGCGGGGTCTTGGGGCAGATAGCGGATATAGAACACGTAATCGCGATAGCAATGCGTGGTATCGATCATCTCTCAAGCACCCTCAGCAGCTTGCGAATGTCGTCCGGATGGCAGGTCTTGCGCCCGCCGTGGGGTCGGACGATAGTCAGAAGTGTGGCGTCTTTGCGATGCCAGGTCTGGTGGCTGCCGCGCTGGTTGAACAACACGAAGCCCTCGGCACGCAACAGCGACTCAACCTCTGAAAACCGGATATCGCCGGGCGCTTGGCGCATCTTCTCGCGCAGCTTGTCCCTTCGCGTCACGTCGTACCCTCCGCCGACCATCCCCGGCCTGTATTCCGGCACCCAACCGCAATGACTTATGACCTTCATTGCCTCGGAGTCGGGTACCAGGAAAAGGCATCGTTGTGTCACGCCCTTTCAGGGCTGCACCTTCTTATTCCGACAACCCAGGGCGTTGCCCTGGGCTGGTATGTCACGCCCCTTCGGGGCTCAAATAAAACCAGATGACATCATGCCAGTCATCATCAAGTAGATAGCCTGATGCCAGTCATCCGATCGAATTAAACCAATCGTTTTTTCGCCCAGCGGGCGAAAAAACGATTAGAACCCCATCTTCTCGAAGAAGCTCTTGACCCCATCCACCCAGGTCGAGGCCTGCGGACTGTGCCGCGAACCGCCCTCCTGCATGTGCCCGTCGAACTCCCGCAGCAGTTCCTTCTGCCGTTCGGTCAGATTGATCGGGGTCTCGACGAGGACCCGGCAGATCAGGTCACCGCTGACACTCTCGCGTACCGGCTTCACACCCTTGCCGCGGATGCGGAACATCTTGGCCGTTTGGGTCCCGGCGGGGATCCGCAGGCTGACCTTGCCGTCCAGGGTCGGTACCTCCATGTCGCCGCCCAAGGCGGCCACGACGAACCCGATGGGGACCTCGCAGTAGAGGTGGCTGCCCTCACGGGTGAAGATGGGGTGTTCCTGGACCTGGACCTGGACATAGAGGTCCCCGGGGGTGCCGCCATGCTCACCGCGCTCGCCCTCCCCGGCCAACCGGATGCGATCCCCGGTGTCGACCCCGGGGGGCACCTTGACCGACAGGGTCTTTTCCTCTTGCAGCCGGCCGCGCCCACGGCAGTGGGGACAGGACTCCTCGATGATATGGCCCTTGCCGCGGCACTGGGGGCAGGTCTGCTGGATGGAGAAGAAGCCTTGCTGCATCCGCACCTGTCCGGTGCCGCTGCAGGTGGGACAGGTCTTGGGCTTGGTCCCGGGCTTGGCGCCGGAGCCGCCGCAGAACTGGCACTCCACCAGGGTGGGGATGCGAATCTTGACATCCTTGCCGGCGACCGCCTCCTCCAGCGTCAGGCTCAGGTCATAGCGCAGGTCCGAGCCGCGCCCGCGGCCGCGCCCGCCGCGCCCGCCGAAGATGTCGCCGAAGACGTCGCCGAAGATGTCCTGGAAGGACCCGCCGCCGAAGTCGCCGGGACCGCCGAAGCCGCCGGCCCCGGCCTCCACGCCCGCGTGGCCGAACTGATCATAGGCGGTGCGTTTCTTGGCGTCCGAGAGGACGTCATAGGCCAGTTTGATCTCTTTGAACTTGGCCTCGGCACCGGCGTCGCCGGTGTTGCGATCCGGATGGTGTTTCATGGCGAGACGCCGGAAGGCCTTCTTGACGTCGGCCTCGCTGGCGTTGCGCGCAACCTCCAGGATCTCGTAATAGTCGCGTTTGGGCATGGGCAGTGGTCAGTGAATGAGTGGCGAGTGATGAATTGCGAGTGACGAGTTGCGAGCGGCGAGTCACGGATTACTCGCCACTCGCCACTCTCCACTATCCACTCGCAACTATTTCTTATCGTCCTTGACTTCCTCGAACTCGGCATCGACCACGTCGTCCTTGGCACCACCGCCGCCGGATGCGTGACCGGCGCCGGCGTCGCCGCCGCCCGCCCCGCCGCCCTGACCCTCGCCCGGCGCCGCGCCCTGGGCATAGAGCCGCTCGGCCATCTTGGCGGAGGCGTCGCCCAGCTTCTTGGTCAGTGACTCGATGCGGTCCTTGTCCTCGCCCTTGATGGCCTCTTCCAACTCGTGCAGGGCCGACTCGATCCCCGACTTCTCCCCGGCCTCCATCTTGTCGCCGAGCTGCTCCATGGACTTGCGGCAGGAGTGGATCATGCTGTCGGCGTGGTTGCGGGCCGAGACCAGGAGGTGGAAGCGCTTGTCGTCCTCGGCATGGGCCTCTGCGTCCTTGACCATCTTGGCGACCTCCGCGTCCGACAGACCCGAGGACGCCTTGACGATGATCGACTGCTGCTTGCCGGTCGCCTTGTCCTTGGCGGAGACATTGAGGATGCCATTGGCGTCGATGTCGAACTTGACCTCGATCTGGGGCACCCCGCGCGGGGCCAACGGAATATCACTGAGGTCGAAGCGGCCCAGGGACTTGTTGTCGACCGCCCGCTCACGCTCGCCCTGCAGGACGTGCACCGTGACCGCGGTCTGGTGATCGTCGGCGGTGGAGAAGACCTGCTGGGCAGAGGTCGGGATCGTGGTGTTCTTCTCGATCAGCTTGGTCATGACCCCGCCCAGGGTCTCGATACCGAGCGACAGCGGGGTGACGTCGAGCAGCAGCACGTCCTTGACCTGGCCGCCCAGCACGCCGCCCTGGATGGCGGCCCCGATGGCGACGGCCTCGTCCGGGTTCACGTCCCGGCGCGGGGTCTTGCCGAAGAACTCCTCGACCTTGGCCTGGACCTTGGGCATACGGGTCTGACCGCCGACCAGGATCACCTCGTCCACCTGCCCGGCGGTCAGGTTCGCGTCCTTCAGCGCAATGCGGCAGGGCTCGATGGTGCGGTCCACCAGCTCTTCGACCAGGGACTCCAGCTTGGCGCGGGTGAGCTTGACGTTCAGGTGCTTGGGCCCGGTCTGGTCGGCGGTGATATAGGGCAGATTGATGTCGGTCTGCTGGCTGGTCGACAGCTCGATCTTGGCCTTCTCCGCCGCCTCCTTGAGCCGCTGCAGGGCGAGCGGGTCGTTGCGCAGGTCCACCGCCTGGGACTTCTTGAACTCGGCGACCAGGAAGTCGATGATCCGCATATCGAAGTCTTCGCCGCCGAGGAAGGTATCCCCGTTGGTGGACAGGACCTCGAACTGGTGCTCGCCCTCGATCTCCGCGATCTCGATGATCGAGATGTCGAAGGTCCCGCCGCCCAAGTCATAGACGGCGATCTTCTGGTCGCCGCGCTTCTTGTCCATGCCGTAGGCCAAGGCCGCGGCGGTGGGCTCGTTGATGATGCGCTTGACATCGAGGCCGGCGATGCGCCCGGCGTCCTTGGTCGCCTGCCGCTGGGAATCGTTGAAGTAGGCCGGCACCGTGATCACCGCCTCGGTGACCGGGTGCCCCAGGTAATCCTCGGCGGTCTTCTTCATCTTTTGGAGGACCTTGGCCGAGATCTCCGGCGGGGCCATCTTCTTGCCGTTGACCTCCACCCAGGCGTCGCCGTTGTCCGCCTTGACGATCTTATAGGGCACCATGGCCTTGTCCTTGGCCACCACCTGATCCTCGAAACGGCGGCCGATCAAGCGCTTGATGGCGTAGAGGGTATTGTGCGGGTTGGTCACTGCCTGACGCTTGGCGGACTGGCCCACCACCACGTCATTGTCGCCGGTATAGGCGACGATGGACGGCGTGGTGCGGTCACCCTCGGCGTTCTCGATGACCTTGACGCTGTCACCCTCCATGACGGCTACGCAGGAGTTGGTGGTGCCCAGGTCGATACCGATGATCTTTCCCATCTTGTGTCTCCGAATTCTCTTGGTCTCGCGGATGTCGGTGGCGCGCCGGCCCCGAATTGCCCCCTCAGTTGGGGGGAAAGCGGCGGCGGTTCAAGCCGGTTGGTGGTGGCACTTTCATGGTGGGCGACGCGCGTCGCGCCGCGGCGCCTCAGGCGGCGCGCGACACCATGACCAGCGCCGGGCGCACCAGCCGGCCGTTGAGGGTGTAGCCTTTCTGCAACACCGCCGTCACCGTATTGGGGGCCAGGTCTGCCCGCGGCTGCACGGACATGGCCTGGTGGAACTCCGGATTGAAGGCCGCGCCCTGCGGGTCGACCGGCGTCACGCCGAACCGGGCCATCACATCGTCCAAGAGCTTGAGGGTCAAGTCGTTGCCCTCGCGCAGCTTGGCGATGTCGGCGCCCTCCTCCAGGGCCGCGGCGTGGCCCAGTTCCAGGCTGTCGTGGACCTGGAGCAGCTCGCGTACGAAGCCGTCCAGGGCGTACTTGTGGGCCTTCTCCAACTCGGTGGCCTGGCGGCGGCGCAGGTTCTCGGTCTCCGCCCGCGCCCGCAGCAGTTGGTCCCAGTAGTCGTCGGCCTTGGCGCGCGCAGCGGCCAGCTCGGCGCTGACCTCGGCGAGCGTGGCGCTATGCTGTTCGAGCGCCTCGGGCTCGGTGCCCGGCGCCGCCTCCGACTCCGGATCGGACGGGTCCGGGCGCGCGCCCGGGGTGTGGTGATCCATGGTTTCAGTCGTCATATTGACCTCCGTTACGGTCTGCGACCCGGGCGGTGCACCTGGTGAAGGCGCCGGCGGCCGGACCGCGTCTTAAAGCGAGCGCTACTGGCGCAGGGCCGCGGCGAGCAGACGTGCGGTGACGTCCACGATCGGGATCACCCGCTGGTAGTCCATCCGGGTCGGACCGATGACACCGAGCACCCCCACGACCTGGTCGTCGACCCGATAGGCCGTGGTGACCAGGCTGCAATCATCGAGCAGGTCATAGCCCGACTCGTCGCCGATGAAGATCTGCACCCCGTGCGCCTCGATGCAGCGGTCCAGGATATGCAGGATCTCGCGTTTCTGATTGAAGGCGTCGAACAACTGCTTGAGCCGCTCCATACTGGACAGCTCACCGAACTCCATCAGGTTGGTCTGCCCGGCAATGAAGCAGTCGTCGGTGCGCTCGGCCGCCTCCACCACCTCTTGGGCCAGGGTCACGGCGCGCATCATCAGCGCGTCCATGTTCTGGTGGGTATCCTTCAGGTCCTCCAGGATGCGCTTGCGCACGTCCTTGATATCCTGACCGATAAAGACCCGATTCAGATAATTCGAGGCCTCTTCCAACTGGGCGGGGGTGAAGTTGCGCGCGGTGGTGATGATCCGGTTGTGGACCTCACCCTCGCTGGTGATCAGGATCGCCAGCACGCGCGCCCCGGTCAGGGGCAGGAGCTCGATCTGGCGAAAGGCGTGGCGCTCGTGGCGCGGCAGCATCACCACACCCGCCAACTGGGTGACCCCGGACAGCAGGCGCGAGGTGGACTCCACCAGCGACTTGGCGTCGGTCGCGCCGCCGAAGCGCGCCCGCAGCGTCTGGATCTCCGCCGCCGTCGGCTGATGCACCGTCAGCAGGGAGTCCACGAACACCCGGTACCCGGCCACCGTCGGCACCCGGCCGGCGGAGGTGTGGGGGGAGACGACCAGCCCCAGGTCCTCCAGGTCCGCCATCACATTGCGGATCGTGGCCGGACTCAGATCCAGGCCCGTCTCCTTCGACAGGGTCCGGGAGCCGACCGGTTGGCCGTCCTTGATATAGCGCTCCACCAGCACCTTGAGGAAGTGCATGGCGCGCTCGCTGACCTGGGTCTCGACCTGTTTCGCCTGGGATGCCAAGGGGTGCCTGCCGTATGCTCGGGAGTGACGACGACGCCTGCGTCTGGTCCGGTGTCGGCCCGCCGGTGGGGGACCGCTGTTAGCACTCACCTATGGAGAGTGCTAAACCCGCAATCTAGGGGCTTGGCGACAGACTGTCAAGGCATAAGCGGCACGCGGGTGCGATCAGAACTGATGTGGTGACCGAGATCCCGAGTACGCTGTCGTTGTCGTTGTCGTTGTCGAATCATCCGACCACGATTACGACAACG
>NZ_CAIKKU010000509.1 GCF_903828115.1 uncultured Thiodictyon sp.
ATGAGGCTATGGTTGAAAAGCGTATTGCACAAATGGCGGTCAGGCATGATCAACGGCGTAGCGATATCGAGCGGCGTTACAAGATAGCCTAGCCAGGCTAGTTGAAAAGCGGCCAGAATTCAAGTTAACAAAGTAGAATTAACCTGTCGGCTGGCGTTGGGCAATTCTCTCATTAACTGGTGTGGGCTGGAAGCATGGTGAACGCTCGCCGTTCCTATGGCGACGTCAATCGGCATCCTACCGGCGGAGGGCGGAACTCTGCGGGAGGTTCGGCCGACATCGCGGGAGTCGTGGCGGATCGCCCTGCGGGCATCCGCCTTGTTCCCGTTTCCACGAAATTTGGGTGCTTGGCCGGCGCCCTCGGCTAGAGCAGGCACAAAAAAGGCGGCTCGCGCCGCCTTCTTCAGTTTCACGGAGTCCGCGGTTACCCGCCCATGCCACCCAGGGCGTAAGGCACGAGCGGAATCAGGCAGATGGCAACCGCCATCCAAATTGCAGTGTTGGTCTTGGAGCGCAGGGTCGCGTCACTCATGTCAGTAACCTCAAGTCAGATGGCTGGGCCGTATCTCTGATTCGTGTAGCAAGCTGGACCAGGGGTTGCGGGGGTCGATCCGGGAGGATTAGCGCTCCGACTCCTTGTCGCCCGCCTACGCTTCAAACGATAGGTTGCGCCAGCGGAAAGCTGAAATCGTTGTTCCTACCATAACGATCAAGTATTGAGGAGGCCGCACCGGATGCAGCGGTCGTGGCCGTGCCGGATGCAGCGGCAGCCCACCGCGGGCCCCTTGGTGCCCACCCCGGGCGAGGCCGTCACGCACCTGGTCAACCCGGCCTGGAGCACCAACCCCATCTGAGCGTTCGCTGACGATCCCACTCAGCTTGTGTCTACCCGCCCTGCCTTACGCTGTGCCCAAGGTCGCGATCAACCGCGGCCTGGTCACGCCACACAGCGTCAGGAGATCGGCTCATGTACACCTCCCCACTCCACTGCCGGAACCAGCGTACCGCCTCGAAGGCCCGCACCCTGCGGCCGTCCCAGGCGGCTACCCGCCACAGCATCGAGCGAGATCTGAAGGTCGCCGACATGATCGCCCGCGCCATCCAGGACAACGCGTCCCAGCTCTATCGCGGCGCTTGATCGTGCTGGCGGCCTCGGCCCGTTCACCAGACTGCGCCCGGAGTCGGACCCAGCGACTCCGGCCAGTTCATGCCTTTGCCCTGGCTCCCACATCGACCGCCCCAGGCTGCACCTGTTTCCCGGGATAGCCCTCCACCCGTGCTTTGAGCGTCTGCCCCGGCCGAAAGGTCACGACCCGGCGGGCACTGATCGGGATCTCTTCACATCCCACGGCGCAAGGCACCGGCGCCAAAGCGCGCGTGGATACGCTCGACCGCGACCGTGAGACGCCGCTCCCGCTCGCTGTCCGCGGGGCGCTCGGCCGCGCTGTCGAACAGGTCCGGCTGGACCGGCCCCGGGCTCCCCAAGTCGGCGATCCCCAGGCCGATCAGGCGCACGGGCTTACCCTGCCAGCGGCCAGCCTCGAACAGCGACCAGGCGGCGGCGACCAGGGTACGCGCGTCGTCGCTGCGCTGCGGCAGCCGCCGTTGGCGGGTATGGGTCTCAAAGCCGCAGAAGCGGATCTTCAGCGTCACGGTGCGCCCCGCGATCCCCTCCTGCCGGGCCGCGGCGGCGATCTCGGCCGCCAGGTCGCGCAGGGTGTCGCGCAGGATCTGGGGATCGGCAATGTCCACCCCGAAGGTGGTCTCCTTGGAGAGTGACTTACGGGCGGCGCACTCCCCGACCCGATCGGAGGCGATGCCCCGCGCCTGCTGATAAAGGCTGGCGGCGGCGCGGGGCCCCAACTGGGCCTGCAACCGGGTGAGCGACAACCCGCGCAGGTCGGCGACGGTGTGCACTCCGAGCCGCGTGAGCAGGGGCAGGGTCCGGCGGCCGACCCCGCGCAGGACGCCGACCGGCTGCCCGCCCAGGAAGTCCAGAACCTGTTCGGGTGTCACCACGATCAACCCATCCGGCTTGCCGAAGTCCGAGGCGATCTTCGCCACCAGCCGATTCGGGCCGATCCCGGCCGAGGCGGTCAGGCCGACCGCGGCACGGATCGCTTCCTTGATCCGTCGGCCGATGGTCTCCGGCGGGCCGACCAGGTGCCCGAGCCCGCTCACGTCGAGAAAGGCCTCGTCGATGGAGATCGGCTCCACCACCGGGGCACAGGCGGCCATGACCGTGCGGATCTGCCGGGCGACCTCCAGGTAATGCGCCATGCGCGGGCGCAGGTAGACCGCGTCCGGACAGCGCCGGTGGGCCTCGTTGATGGGCATGGCCGAGTGGATACCGAAGCGCCGGGCCTCATAGGAGCAGGTGGCCACCACCCCGCGCCCGCCGGGCTGGGCGCCGACCACGACCGGGCGCCCGCGCAGGGTCGGGGCGTCGCGCTGCTCGACCGCGGCGTAGAAGGCGTCCATATCCAGGTGCATAACCCAGCGCGGGGTTGCGGTGCTCATGGTCCTGGCGCTCGATTTGGTGACGGCAACCGGCATCCTACCGGAAGCCGCGGCTCGCGTGCGATCAGAACTGATGTGGTGACCGAGATCCCGGGTACGCTGTCGTTGTCGTTGTCGTTGTCGTAATCGATTAATCCGACCACGATTACGACAACGACAACGACGACGACAACGACGCCCGATCCGTGAGAACGTCCGCCGGCTGTAGCTGTAGGGTGCGCATCGCGTACCCGGCTCCGGCGATCGTGGCAGCTTGGCGGGTACGCGATGCGTACCCTAGGACATGTGCGTTAACACATCAGTTCTAATCACACCCGGCGCGGAGCCCGGGCTCGCGCACGATGGCGCCGGGATGCGAGACTCTAACGATGTCCAAAGCCCTGACTGCCGGAGGTAACTGCCGGAATTAGGTCTAACCCTAGCGGGCCCTTGCCGCGCCCGGTCGGCGGCCCGCTTTCATTCGTTGCATCAGAAATACAGGGCACTGACCCGCCACCCGCCCCCGGTGAAGCGCATCCGGACCACGACCGGCGCCGTGGCCCCGCCGCCCAGGCGCAGTGTGAAGTGCAGCGGGTGGTCGAAGAAGGCCCAGGAGAGGGCGGGCCAGAGGCCGGTGCCGGGCGGGGACCGGGACAGCAATTGTTCCCGCACCCAGGCCAGTGTGACCTCCTGGTCCAGGGCGCTGGTGCCGCGGCGCCGGATGGCCTGTTGCAACCAGTCGATGAAGTCGTCGGAGAAGGGACCCAGGGTGCCGCCGGCGTCCTTGTTGAGGCTGCGGCGGATCGCATCCCGGACCGCGGCGAGGTCCACCAGCCGCGCCAGGCTGGCCTGGTCGTCCCGAACCAGTGCCCGATCCAACTGCCACAGCGTCAGAAAGGGCCAGAACAGCCAGCCGTACATGACGAGCAGCAGTGTCATCAGGACCCGGCCTAAGTGCCGCCGACGGGCACTGATGAGCCGGCCGCCCCACCGGGTGCCGGCCGCGGGCCGGAGCCTCATGCCGACTCCGCTTGCCGCTGCTCCAACTCCTCCCCGACCTCCAGCCACTGCGTCTCGGCGACCGCCAACTCGGCCGCGACCCGGTTGCTCTCCTCCATCAGGGTCAGCAGGCGCGGTTTGGCCTCCGGGGCATAGATCTCGGGCTGCGCCAGGGCGCTCGCCAGTTCCTGATGCCGGGCGGCCAGCCGCTCCAGGGTCCGCTCCAGGGCCTGGAGGCGGTTGCGCAGGGGTTGCAGGGTCCGGCGCAGGTCCGCGGACTGGCGGCGCTGCTGCTTGCGGTCGGCGCCCTCGCGGGCCTCGGTCTCGGGGCGCGCGCCGGTGCGATCGGGGTCGCGGGCGGCGAGCCAGGCCGGGTAGTCGTCCAGGTCCCCATCGAAGGGCGCGACCAGGCCGCCGTCCACCAGCAGCAGGGTATCGGCGGTCACGCGCAGCAGGTGCCGGTCGTGGGAGACCAGCACCAGGGCGCCCTCGTACTCCTGGAGCGCCTCGCTCAGGGCGTGGCGCATCTCCAGGTCCAGGTGGTTGGTGGGCTCGTCCAGCAGCAGCAGGTTGGGGCGCTGACGGATCAACAGGGCCAGCACCAGGCGCGCCTTCTCGCCGCCGGACAGGGGCGCCACCGGGCTCGAGGCGCGATCCCCATCGAAGCCGAAGCCGCCCAGGTAGTCGCGCAGGGCCTGCTCGGTGGCCTTGGGGTCCAGGCGTTGCAGGTGCTTGAGCGGGCTCTCATCGATCCGCAGTTGATCGAGCTGGTGTTGGGCGAAGTAGCCGACCTTCAGTTCCTGGGCGGTCTCGCGGCGCCCGGCGCTGGGTGCCAGGTCGCCGGCCAGGACCTTGACCAGCGTGGACTTGCCGGCCCCGTTGCGCCCGAGCAGGCCGATCCGGTCGCCCGGGTTGAGGCTCAGGTTCAACCCCTTGAGGATGGGCCGGTCGGCATAACCGGCGGCCAGCCCCTCCAGACGCAGCAGCGGGTGGGGCAGGTGGGTCGGGGCCTCGAAGCCGAAGTGGAAGGGTGAGTCGACATGGGCCGGGGCGATCAGCTCCATGCGCTCCAGGGCCTTGATCCGGCTCTGCGCCTGCCGGGCCTTGGTCGCCTTGGCCCGGAAGCGCTCCACGAAGCTGTGGATGTGGGCGACCTCGCGCTGCTGGCGTTCGTAGGCGGACTGCTGCTGCGCAAGCCGTTCCGCGCGCTGGCGTTCGAAGGCCGAATAGTTGCCGGCATAGAGGGTGAGCCGCCCCTGCTCCAGGTGCAGCGTGTGGCTGACCACGCTGTCCAGAAAGTCCCGGTCATGGGAGATAAGGATCAGGGTGCCCTGATAGGACTTGAGCCAGCCCTCCAGCCAGATCACCGCATCCAGGTCCAGGTGGTTGGTCGGCTCGTCGAGCAGCAGCAGGTCGGAGCGGCACATCAGGGTGCGGGCGAGCGCCAGACGCATCCGCCAGCCGCCGGAATAGCTGTTCACCGGGCGGCGCTCGTCGCCTGGGGAGAAGCCCAGCCCGTGGAGCAGGCGCCCAGCGCGGCTCTCGGCCCCATAGCCCCCGATGGACTCCAGCCGGCCAGCCAACTCACCGTGGCGCAGCCCGTCCCCGGCGGCATCGGCGGCGGCCAGGTCCAGTTGGATGCGCCGCAGTTCCCGGTCGCCGTCCAAGACGAACTCGATGGCCGGTCCCGCGCCGTCCGGGGTGTGCTGGGCGACATGGGCCAGTTCCCAGCCGGCCGGCAGTGAGCAGTCCCCGGTGTCCGCGTGCAGTTCCCCACGCAGCAGCGCAAACAGGCTGGACTTGCCGGAGCCGTTGGCCCCCACGAGACCGACCTTCTGACCCGGATAGACGGTCAGACTGGCCCCGGACAGCAGCAGCCGCGGACCGCGGCGCATTGACAGATCAGTAAGTTGCAGCATCTTCAGTGGCACGTCCAGCGGGCAAATGTGGTCGTTGTCGTTGTCGTTGTCGTAATCGGAGAAGCGATGCAGTTTGAGGTGCGAGAGAATCCGGGGCGCCAGCATAACCTCGATTACGACAACG
>NZ_CAIKKU010000510.1 GCF_903828115.1 uncultured Thiodictyon sp.
GCGCTGGTCGCCCGCGACGAAACCGGGCGGCGCCAGGCGCCGCCAGGCACGCGGTGGCACGCCCCAGAGCGTATACGATATGAATACTTTCACAATCTCATTCGCCCCGTCCGTAGCGATTGCTCCGGACTTGTCGGCCCGCGGTACCGATCGGCGACGGAATAAACACTCGGAACGGGGCAAAGGCCCCGTCCCGCCCGGGGTCACGGAACCAGGGAACGGGAAGAAAGATCAGTGAACAGTGGTCAGTGTTTCAGTGATCAGAGTCGATGGGGCACGCACACACCAGACGAAAGCCCGCGGAGCCACTGCGGTTGACCGGGAGGTACCAGCTGCGGTAGACCGCGCGCGCGCCGGCTGGGTCAACGTCCCAAGACCCGCCGCGCAAAGAACGGCCTGCATCGCCTTTCGTGTTTGTATCGTCCGGGTCGTCGCATTTGTTGAGACACCAGTCCCAGACATTGCCGGCACAATCCAGCAGGCCGGTGGGGGAAACACCGCGGGGGTACAGGCCGACGGCCGTCGTCTCGCGCAGGCAAAGACCCCCCTTGCTGACCTCCAGCGTCTCGTCGACGTTGGCGAGGCCCCGGCGGTACTCGCCTTCCCAGGGGTACTCGCGGCCGTCCTGATTGCCGCGGGCGGCGCGCTCCCATTCATACTCCGTCGGCAGACGGATGACCTGACCGGCATCGATCAGTCCCGCGTCACGGCAGCGCGCGGTGAGCCAGCGGCAGAAGGCCATGGCCTCGACCCAGGCGACATTGACCCGCGGACGGTTGGGCTGTTCCCAGCGCGGACTATTAGGCGTCACCTGCCCGTTGTCGTTCCATCCAGCCCACCAACCAGCCTCGGTATAGCCCCCGGCGTCGATGAAGGCCTGATATTGGGCCTTGGTGACGGGGTAGCGGGCAATCCGGTAGGCCCGGTCGATGGACTTGCGTTCGGCCTGCCCCTGCCAGTGGAAGGGGCCGGGCGGGATCTCGACCCAGTCGAGGTCGGGCAGCCCGGCCCCCGGCAGTCTGTCCGGGCGCAGCCCGACACCGGGGCGGTCGTCACCCAGGACGGCCAGCAGGTCGCCGATGCCGAGCCGCCGCGGGTACCAGGGTTCACCGCCGTCCTGCGCCAGGAGCCGCAGCACCTCGTCCAATCCGGCGCGCAGCCACCGGCCCAGCGCAGGGACTTGGGCGCCGATCCAGCCGCCAAGGTCGCGGGTAGTCGCCCAGGTCCGGCCGGGGGCGGTCAGGCAGAACAGCAGCGGCAGGGCGTCAGAGGCGGCGGCGCCGGGTGCGAAGGCGCGGCGGGTCAGATCGGCGAGTTCCTCCCAGTCGTCGCCGGCCAGGAAACAGGCGGCCACCGGGTTGTCCTGGCGCAGCCCCGTCCAGAGCCCGGCGCGCTGGAGCCGGTCGCGGAGGTCGTCACGCACCCCGGACACCGGCAGCCAATGGTCGGGACGGCCGGCCACATCCCAGCGCCGGGCGTCGCGCTCGGCCTCGTCCTTGCGGATCAGGGCCTCGTCCTGGGTGCGGATCCAGTCCGCCAGCAGCGGCCATTGGCGCAACAGGGTCTCGTGGGCGACCTCGACCAGCGGCGGCGCGGACCGGTCCCGCGGCGCGTCGCAAACCAGCAGGCGAACGTGGTCGTGCGGACCCGTGGGGGCACGGGAGAAGACCTCGATGAAGGTCCGGGCCGGGTCGGCGGCGGCCCAGTGTTCGAGCGGGGCGCGCTTGCGGGTCGGCACCCGGGTGTCCGGATCGATACGTACCAGTTCGGCGAAGACCCGGCGCATCAGGTCCTCGGCCGCCGCCGCGTCGATCTGGTGCTCTTCGGCGAGGATCTTGAACCCGCGGTCGGCACGCCCGGTCAGGATGCCGGTGAGTCCCTTCAGTTCGTGCTCGTAGTGGGCCAGGGTGAGGCCGCCCGGGGCGGCGCCGAACTGGTCGAACAGGTCTTGCAGCACGGCGCCGAGCAGGGCCAGGCCGCCGCTCTCGCCCTGGGCGTCGCGCTGCAGGCGGGCGCTGAGGTCGGGCGCGAGACGCAGGCCGACGGCCCGCGCCGGACCCTCGATGATGGCCCGCAGGGCCTCCGGCCGCGGGGTGACGACGAAATAGGGCGGCTGGCGGTTGAGGACCGGGCACAGGTCCAGGTGGTCATTCAAGTGGCGCAGGTAGTCCGAGCGGATGGTGGCGACCAGGCGCAGGCGCGGGTCGGCGACGGCGCCGAGCAGGAAGCGGATGAACAGGGTGCGGTCGGGCTCCGGCACCAGGGTGAACAGCTCTTCGAGTTGATCCAGGATCAGGAGCCAGGCGGGACGGCCTTCGAGCACGCGCCCGAGCAGTTGCCCGAAGACTGGCCCGAAGCGGTCCGGGTTCGCGCGCAGGCGGGCGGCCTCCAGGCTCGGCACCAGGACACTGCGGCGGGGGCAGTGCCGCACGCCCTCGATCAGGCCCTCGAAGGGGTCGGTGAACTGGCGCGGGGTCATGGCGCTGATGACCCAGTCGCGGCTGCCGTCGATGCCGGTCTCCTGACCCGGTTGCGGGTCATGCAGCGCCCGCCACAGTCCGGCCTTGACCAGGGACGACTTGCCGGAACCGGAGGCCCCGGAGACCACCAGCAGGTCGCCCGCGGCGAGCGCGGCGAGCCGCTCGACGAGTGCCGCGGTCTCCTCCTCGCGGCCGAAGAAGAGCCGCGCGCGCTCCGGGTCGCGGCCCCAGTCGTAGGCGAGCAGGCCGGGGTAGGGGCAGGCGGCGGGCGGGGGCGGGGCGGTGTCGGCGAGGGTTTGGGTCAGGCGCTCGACCAAGGTCTTGACCGCCGGATTGGCGTCGTATTGGCGGCTGTGGACCTCGTCGAGCAGGGCCCGGCCCGGGTGGCGGCCGGCGATCGGCCGCGCGGCGAAGAACTCGATCGCACGGGCGAGGTTGCCGGCGACCGTCGGGGCATCGTCGTCCCAGTTCAGTTCGGCCGTGGCGGGGTGATTGCCCAGCGCGGCCTCCACGAAGGCCTTGCGCGGCCCCACCAGTTGCCAGGCGGGGAGCAGGAGCAGCAGGTCGCGCAGGGCCTTGCGGGCAATGTCCGCGTCCACTTCAGTGCAGTTGTTGGCACAATCCATCTCCGGCTCCGTCAGGTTCAGGACCAAGGTCGCTTCGCGGGCGGTGGCGGACGGCAAGCCGTTGTCATGGTTGCGGCGGGCGCTGGGTCCGCACAGCGGACCCTACGGGAAGACCGCGACCCGTAGGGTCCGCTGCGCGGACCGACGGCCTCGCAATCGGCGAGGAGGCCGGCATCGTCATCGAGGCCGGCGGCAATCATGGGGCATCACAGCCGAAGGCGTCGGCGAGCGCCCGGACCATGCCGCCGATCTCCCGGTTGCTGTCCATGCGGCGCGCGCGGACCTCGGCGAGGATGGCGCAGACGGCGTGTCGGCCGTCCAGAGGCACGGCGTCGAAGAACTGGAGCCGCTGGACTAGATTGCCGGCCACCGTGTAACCGTCGTCGTCCCAGTTCAGGTTGGCGGCGGCGGGATGGGCGCCCAGCGCGAACTCCACCAACGCCTTGCGCTCGCGTACCAGCGACCAGGCCGGGAGTGCAACCAGCAGGTCGCGCAGGACCAAGCGCTGCCGGTCCCAGGTCTGCTCGTCCGCCGCGACCGACAACGCCGCGCTCGACCCGCACGGCTTAGCGAGGTGGAAGACCAGCGGCTCACTGTCTTCCTTCCCCCGCGGCAACCCTTGGTGCGGATCGCGGTCCAGACGCAGCTCGGCGCCCGCGGGCTCTTCGCTGCGCGGCCACAGGACGATGGTGCCCGCACCCGGCCCGCCGAGCCGGATGCGCCCGGCCGCGTAGCCGTGCAGGCGTTCCTCCGGTTGCCGGTCGCCGAAGGTCTCCAGCCCAAAGAGTGAGCGGCCGAGCACCAGGCGCTTGGCCCGGTTGCCATCGACGGCGCGCTCCTCGCGCCGGGGCACATGCCGGTGCCCGCACAGGTGCAGGGCGAAACGGCCATTGTTGGTGATCTCGCCATCCAGGTGTCGGCGGGAATCGGCGTCGAGCCACTCCGGCGCGTGGTGGGTCAGGAGCAGACAGGCGTGATGACGCGCCGCCCAGGCCGGTCCGTTGCCGCCGGCGGCGGCGTGGAATTGACGGGTATGCAGGCCGAGCCGGCCCTGGTAATCGCCGGCGGTCAGTTGCAGGAAGGCGGTGTTGAGGCCCAGGAGGCCCAGGCGGCAGCCGCCGGCATTGACGAGGGTGGCGCTGAAGTCGCCCGGCAGCAAGCCCTCGCGGTAATCCAGGATGCCGTTGGGCTGCCGCTTCCCGATAGCGACCTGCCGTGCCCACCAGGCGCCGTAGTCGCTGAAGGCCGCGGCGATCGTCCGGCGGACGACGGAGTCCGGCGCTGTCCACAGGGTCTCCTGGATGGCCGGGTCCTGCGCCCAGCCCTGGAGTTCGCGCAGACCCGCGTCATCCGCCGACGGCCGCTGCAGGTCGTGATTGCCGGGGACGGCGAGCAGGATCGGCTCCCGCCCGCCCTGCCCTTTCGCGATCAGTGATTTGATCTCCGCCAGGACCTCATCCACCTCACTGAACTGAGCGGCGCTCCCGCGGTCGGTCAGGTCGCCGGTGAAGAGGATCAGGTCCCAGGGACCACTCTGCGGGCGCAGGTGCGCCAGGTCCTCGGCCAATTGCTCCGCGACATTGGGCCACATCCATTGCTGCTGCCGCATCCCGCGGTGCAGGTCCGTCAGGTGCAACCAATTGAACTGCATTGTCCGTTCACTCCCCCGGTTGGCGTGCGGGGAAGCGTGCCTGGAACCGGCGTGACGTGCAACTGTTGGGCACCGGGGGCGCGCCCTGGTCGTACCCAGCCGAAGTCGGCCGCTTGAGTGTGGCCCGCGGTGCCGTTGACCGGGGCCGGGAGCAGTCATAGGCGGCGTTGTTGGTCGGCGCGCGCGCCGCACCGGCCTTATGGCGGTGCGCCGTCCTCTGCCCACCCAAGCCCCGCCACCGCGGCGGCCACGGTCGCGGCCGGGACCTCCCCCACCGCGGTCACCTGATGGCCGTTCACCAGGCCCCCGGCGGCGTGCACGGCCCCGATGCGGGTGCCGCCGCGCAGGCCATCGGCGGCGCCGGACTCGATGAAGAGCGAGTAGGAGGAGAGTTGGTCCGAAAAGACGAAATGCTCGACGACCGCCCCCCGCCCATCCTCCATCAGGTCGTGCGCGGCGAGTTCAAATCCCGGGGGGCGCCCGTCAAACCGCCACCGGGTCGGACCCGGCGGGGAGTGGGGCGGGGCTTGCGGCGCGCCCGCGGACCGCGCCGCGGACCCTTGTTCGGCCGCCGCCTGCACGGCCGCCGCCTGCGCCGCTGACGACGGCTCGCTGCCGAGGTCGATGGAGGTGAACAGCAGTTGCTCGATCGTCTCACCCCGAGCATCGATCAGATCGGACTTCAGCGGCAGGCCGGTCGCCCGGTCCAGATAGAATTGATAACCGTAGCGCAGTTGGTCACGGGGGCGGATCATCAACACCGAGGCGTCGCGCCCGGCCACCCGCGCCGCGCCCCGGACCTCGATGTGATAGCGGCCCGCCAGGGCAACGGGGTCGATCGGCCCCGTCGCCGCCAGTGGATGGACAGCGTGGCGCGCGACCGAGAGCGGCTGGGCATCCGGCAGCAGACAGGTCACCCGATCGCGCTCGCGGTCCAGGGTCCGTACCGGACCACTGAGGGACACCAATCGTTCCTGGACGCGGCCCTGCGCGATGCGATGCGTCAGGTACAGGGTCTCGAGCCGGTTGTCGATCAAATAGACCAGGGTGCCCTGGTAGTCCAGGGTTCGCAGGGCCGTGGTCATCCGCTCCAGCAACCGGGCGGCCTGGACGGGCGGTTCGTCGTCTGCGCGGGCGCCGCGCGCGCCGAGCGCAATACCCAGGGACAGGACCAGGATCAGGACCCTGGGCCACCCGCGGCTACGCCATGGTTGGCGCGGCGCAGGACGGCATGAGATCACCCCAAGCCGCCGTGACCGGTCCCTAGCGAGGCGCTGCATAGCCGATGAGCGTCGCGTAGGGGAGCATTCCCCGCGCACCGCAAGCGGGCGCGGCCTCCTGATGGTTCACGAGAAACCGGTCCAGGGTGCCCACCAGGTCGCTGCGGTCCGTATCCCAACGGCGGACCGCGGGTGAGTGCCGCGGCTCCCCCCCGGCCACGGGGCCGACTA
This sequence comes from uncultured Thiodictyon sp., assembly GCF_903828115.1. GTDB lineage: Bacteria > Pseudomonadota > Gammaproteobacteria > Chromatiales > Chromatiaceae > Thiodictyon. The sequence goes on from NZ_CAIKKU010000510.1 coordinate 6,209, forward strand.
GGGCGCTGGCGGCCGCGCGCATGGGCTCCATCTCCCGGTACCGACCGGGCACCACGAACAGGGTGAGTAAGGCCGCGGTCGCGGCTAGCGCAGCACCGGCAAACAGCGTGCGCCACGCCCGCGCAGGCACCGCGGCGACCGGCCGCGGCGGGCCGTTCGGCAGGACGTCCGTGCGCGCCCGCACCGCGGCGGCGACGCCGCGCACCTCGCGGCTCACCGGCTCCCCGCGCAGGACCTGTCCGATCAGGTGATAACGCTCCCAGGTCGCGCGCAACCCGGGATCAGGCGCGAGGGCCGCATAGAACGAGGCAATGTGGTCGCTGGTCAATTCGCCATCGATCAGGATGGACAACCGGGTTTCTTGCGCAATGTTCATCGGTTCATGCCATCGGTTCATGCCAGGACCCAGGTCAGACTCGGGTTGCCGTCCCGGGGCGGCGGCCCCGGGTTGCGTTTCAGGATTCCAGGAGTGGACGCAGTCGCTTGTCGATGGCCTCCCGGGCGCGAAAGATCCGGGACCTCACGGTGCCGATCGGGCATTCCATGGCCGCGGCGATCTCCTCGTAGCTCATCCCCTCGAGCTCGCGCAGGACGATGGCGGTGCGCAGGTCCTCGGGCAGGGCGTCGAGCGCCTGCTGCACGGTGCGCGCGATCTCGTCCGTCAGCAACTGCCGCTCGGGGGTGGCGCTCTCACGCAGACGGCCACCGCCATCCAACTGCTCGGCCGTCTGCGTATCCACGTCGTCCGTCGGCGGCCGTCGGCCCTGGGCCACCAGATGGTTCTTCACCGTGTTGACGGCGATCCGGTAAAGCCAGGTATAGAAGGCACTCTCACCGCGAAAACCCGCGAGCGCGCGATAGGCCTTGATGAAGGCCTCCTGGGTCAGGTCCAGAACCTCGCTCTGGTCGCGGACATAGCGGCCGATCAGGTTGGCCACCTTCTGCTGGTATTTCAGCACCAGCAGATCGAAGGCCCGCTTGTCTCCAGCCTGGGCACGCAGCACCAGGGCCTGATCGACGCCGCGTTCAGACATGGGCGCCGACCGGAATGCCGGTCTGCCCCGGGGCCGGCCCTGGCTGCGATGGCATGGACAGTTCCTCGCTGGGTAAGTTCGCTGATCGCGGGAAAATGCGGGCGGGCGCGCCCAAAAAAAGCGCGAAGCCTTGATCCAGGCCATGAAATGAGTGAGTGTAGGGAACCGTCGGACCGCGCCTGGTCCGCCCACCCATATCCGTGCCTTCGGCCGATCCGCCAACGAGCCCTGCTATGAACGAGACCGTCCACCGTCATGATGTACTGATTCTGGGCAGCGGCGCCGCGGGCCTCAGTCTGGCCTTGCGGCTGCGCCCGGACCTCTCCGTGGCCCTGGTCTCCAAACGGGCCCTGGACGAGGGCAGCACCCGCTACGCCCAGGGCGGAATCTCCGCGGTGTTCGACGCCCAGGACTCGCTCGCCTCCCACGTCGAGGATACCCTGCGCGCCGGGGCCGGCCTGTGCGACCCGCGGGTGGTGCGGCAGGTGGTGGAGCGCGGCCCTCACAACATCCGCTGGTTGCTCGACCAGGGGGTGGCCTTCACCCGCGGCGAGGAGTACAGCTCGGCCGGCGGCTATCACCTCACGCGCGAGGGCGGTCACAGCCACCGGCGCGTCGTCCATGCGGCCGACGCCACCGGCGCGGCGGTCGCCCGGACCCTGGAGTCGCGGGTGCGCGAGCGCCCGGGGGTGTGCCTCTTTGAACAGCACATCGCGGTGGACCTGATCACCTCCAGACACCGGGGCCGGGCCGACACCCAACGTTGCGAAGGCGCCTATATCCTGGACCTCGCCACCGGCCTGGTGGAGACCTTCCTGGCACGCTTCGTGGTGCTTGCCACCGGCGGGGCCAACAAGGTCTATCTCTATACCAGCAACCCGGACGTGTCGACCGGGGACGGCATCGCGATGGCCTGGCGGGCCGGCTGCCGGGTGGCGAATATGGAGTTCATGCAGTTCCACCCGACCTGTCTCTATCACCCGCAGGCGCGTTCCTACCTGATCTCCGAGGCCCTGCGCGGCGAAGGGGCGCAACTGCTCCTGCCGGATGGAGAACGCTTCATGCCGCGCTTCGACGCCCGGGCGGAACTGGCCCCGCGCGACATCGTGGCCCGCGCCATCGACCACGAGATGAAACGCCTGGGCAGCGCCTGTGTGTACCTCGACATCTCTCACCGCCCGGCGGATTTCGTCATCGGGCACTTCCCGACCATCTATGCCCGCTGCCTGGAATTCGGCATCGATATCACGCGCGAGCCCATCCCGGTGGTCCCGGCCTCGCACTATACCTGTGGCGGCGTCATGGTGGATCAGCAGGCCCGCACCGATCTGCCCGGGCTCTACGCCAGCGGTGAGACCGCCTACACCGGTCTGCACGGGGCCAACCGGATGGCCAGCAACTCGCTCCTGGAGTGCCTGGTCTATTCAGAGTCGGCGGCGCAGGACATCGAACACCAGATGAGCAAGCGCCCCGCGCCGCCCGCGGCCCCGCCGTGGGACGAGAGTCGCGTGACCGAGCCCGACGAGGAGGTGGTCGTCACCCACAATTGGGAGGAATTGCGCCGCTTCATGTGGGACTACGTGGGGATCGTGCGCACCAACAAACGCCTGCAGCGGGCCAAGCGGCGGGCCGACCTGCTGCGCCAGGAGGTGATCGAGTACTACAGCCACTTCCGGGTCAGCAATGACCTGATCGAGTTGCGCAACCTGCTCGATGTGGCCGATCTCATCATCGCCTCGGCCTTGCGCCGCCGCGAGAGCCGAGGCCTGCATTACACCACCGACTTCCCCGCCAAGGACCGCAGTCAACGCTCCCCCACCATCCTCATCCCGGACGGTTATCGTCCTCGCGGCCGCACCTGAAGCGCGGGGGGTAGGCCGCACATAAGGAACGGTTCACTGTCGTTGTCGTTGTCGTTGTCGTTGTCGTTGTCGTTGTCGTTGTCGTTGTCGTTGTCGTAATCGGAGAACGATGCAATTTGGCGTGCGAGAGAATCCGGGGCGCTACGATAACCTCGATTAC
>NZ_CAIKKU010000511.1 GCF_903828115.1 uncultured Thiodictyon sp.
GCCGACCGACACACCACGGTGGCCGGAACGATGATCGAGGCCAACGTGCAGCAAAGGCCAAGTCTCTGGTTATTTGCGTTAATTTGCGTTATTTGCGGCTAAACTGCCTTTTCTGGAATTATTGATACGCGCATGACGCTTCAGAGAAAATCCGTGTTCATCTGTGTCCATCTGTGGATTTCAGGATTATGTTGATCGCCGATCGGGGCGGGCCTTACCGCGCGCTGGTAGTGGATGACGATGGCGTGCTGCGCGCCGCCATGCAGCAATTCATCTCCCAGCTCGGATTCGAGGTCCAGACCACGGACAATGGTCAGCGCGCGCTCGAGCGGTTCCAGGCGCAAGGGGCCGACATCGTCCTGCTCGATGCGGCCATGCCGGTGCTGGACGGCTTCGCCGCCTGCGAGGCGATCCGGGCACTCCCCGCGGGGCACCATGTCCCGATCATCATGATCACCAGCTACGAAGACGAGGAGTCGGTGGATCGGGCCTTCAGGTCCGGGGCCACCGAATACGTCACCAAACCCATCCACTGGGCCGTGCTGCGCAACCGGGTGCGGCAATTGGTGGAAGCGGCCGAGGCCGCGCGCCGCCTGCGCCAGGACCGCGCCTTCTTCCAATCCCTGGTCGATGCGATCCCCGACCCGACCCTGGTCTGTGACCGTGACGGGGTGGTGCGCTGGCTCAACCGGGACGCCGCCCGCCATCCCCTGATAGCGGAGGCGGCGCTGGACGCCCCGCTGCGGCTGGCCCCGGGGGTGACCGAGCCCGATTCCGGGGAGTCGGACCCGTCGGCGATCCTCGCACGCATCCGCGCCCGCGCGGCCGCCGCCGACACCCCGCTCGAGCTGCTGCTGCACCGCGTCGACCCCCTGGCCGGCGAGTTCTATGCGGAGGCCCACGCGCGGGCCCTACGCGGGGTGGACGGCGCCAACTTCGGCCTGATCCTGCGTCTTCAGGACGTGACCGCGCGGGAGCTCGAGGACCAGCGCCTGCGCCGCCAGGTGACCCGCTTCGGGGAACTGGCCCATCGCGACAGCCTCACCGGACTCGCCAATCGGCGCCGGTTCGAAGACCTCCTGCACGAGGCGGTCGACACGGCCGGCGGCACCGGCGAGCGGCTGGCGGTGATCTTCCTGGATCTCGACGGGTTCAAGGCAGTCAACGACACCCGGGGTCATGCCGCCGGCGATCAGGTGCTGTGCCAGGTGGCCGCGCGCCTGCAGTTGGTGGTGCGGCGTCCGGACACCGTGTCACGGCTCGGCGGCGACGAGTTCGCCGTCCTGTTGCGCGACGTGCCCGGGTACTCCGCGGTGCTGGATTTGGGTGGGCGCCTGCTCGCGGCGATCTGCGCGCCCATCGAGCTTGCCGAGGGACCGGCCGCGCTCGGCGCCAGTATCGGCGTCAGCCTGTTCCCGGACCACGGGCCGGACGGCGCCACCCTGCTGCGCTGTGCCGATGAGGCGATGTACGCGGTCAAGAGTCGCGGCAAGCGCGGCGTGGCAATGGCGCCATTACCTGCCGGCCGGTGAGCGAGGCGGTGCGTCAGCCCCCTGCGGGTGGCGCAGATTCCAAGCCGAAGCGCCGACCGGTGCGTCCGCCGCGAGCGGCCGGGGATGCGCCCGGCGCACGCGGCGCAACCGACGGCCGCTGAGCCATCCCGTAGGGTCCGACGGCTTCCCGGGCACGCTCCGCAACATCCGTGTATCCACCATCCCTGTCAATCCCTGGAACAGAGCATACAAGAGCATACAAGGGTCCGCTGTGCGGACCAACGGCGCAGCAGATCACTGGATGCCCGGGGCAAGCCCCGCGCCACGGTAGCGCTCGAAGCCCTGCGGAAAACTGGAGTCCAAGGCTTCAGCCTTGGTCTTGTCCATCCAAGGCTGAAGCCATGGACTCCAGCCCTGCGTTGGCCGGGTCGGGTAGCCAGGCGACGTTACCGCCACCCAGCCCCCTAAGAACCGTGCTTGCGACTTTCACCGCACACGGCTCAAGCCTTGATAAGCCCCAGTGACAGAGCCGGCCGTTCGGCCTTCGCGATACCAATTTGCAGCCC
>NZ_CAIKKU010000512.1 GCF_903828115.1 uncultured Thiodictyon sp.
AAGCTCAACCGCATCTCCCGGCAGATGATCCAGGAGATGGGCCGCGAGGCGACCCCGGAAGAACTCGCCACGCGCATGGAGATGCCCGAGGACAAGGTCCGCAAGGTGCTCAAGATCGCCAAGGAGCCGATCTCCATGGAGACCCCGATCGGCGACGACGAGGACTCCCACCTGGGGGACTTCATCGAAGACTCCGGCGTCATCTCCCCGGTCGAATCCGCCACCATGGAAGGGCTGCGCGAGGCGACCCAAAACATGCTGGCGAGCCTCACCTCCCGCGAGGCCAAGGTCCTGCGCATGCGCTTCGGCATCGACATGAACACCGACCACACGCTGGAAGAGGTCGGCAAGCAATTCGACGTGACGCGCGAGCGCATCCGCCAGATCGAGGCCAAGGCCCTGCGCAAGCTGCGCCACCCGACGCGCTCGGAAAAGCTCAAGAGCTTCTTGGATACCGATTGAAAAGGAGCCGGGGCGTCCCGCCCCGGCGAGCATCGCTCACAACCTCTATCCGGGCCGTTAGCTCAGCGGTTAGAGCAGGGGACTCATAATCCCTTGGTCCTAGGTTCAAATCCTAGACGGCCCACCACTAACGCTGACAATCCTCGTGCTCATGCTGGACACGGGGATTCTTCTTGCGCGAGACTCTGCGGCTCCGGCGCATTTTCTGCGCGCAGCCATTCCGTGCTCGTGCCAGCGTCGATCTGGGCGTACATCGACCCGGCGAGCCACGCGGACCGCGACCGCCAAGTTTTGGCCAAGAACAGCCACTCCTTTTGCGCTACGGAGCGGTCATATCAGTGGTAGCGTCACCCAGATACCTGCCGATCTTGTGCCCTAAACCCGGCAGTTACTCACGCCAAGGCGCCAAGCTCGCCAAGAAATACAATAGGGTAGCTTCAGTATCCAGATCACCCGCTGGGTGAATCGCACAATGCCGATAACGCACTGAAAAAACTTGGCGAGCTTGGCGCCTTGGCGTAACAACTGCTCTTTCTCGGTGTCACGCCTGCTCTCATATGCTGTTGGCTATACGGCTATACTCTCCTGAACTGACCGCAGGTAAGCGTTAGGCTTGTAACGGCCATTTGGCGATATGCAGACTGGGGTGCGCAAACGGGGGGGCAACATGATGATGTCCGTTTGCAGGATTGACCATGATGTAGGACGGCTCGGGCAACCCCGCTGTCCCCGGAATATGAAGAGTTACCATGCCCACCATCACCCTACGCGATGTCCCGGAAGACCTCCATCACAGGTTGCAGCAACAGGCGATTATTCACCATCGCCCGATCGACACAGAGGTGATTGTCCTTCTGGAAGCGCTGCTCGCAAAAGGATCTGCGCCGGCTGCCACCGCCCCCGAGGAGCGACTCGCAGCCATCATGGAAATCAGCCGACGCTGTGCCGCATTACCGGAACTCGATCCCCGGAGCGCGGATGATATCGTCGGCTATGACGAAAACGGCTGGCCCGCGTGAACCCGTAAAGGAGACGCCCATGGTGATCGATACCTCGTCACTGATCTGCATACTGCTGGGCGAACCCGAGGCCGGACAGTTCGCCCGGCGCCTGGCCGCGACTGACGCTGATCACACGATGTCGGCGGTGACATGGTTTGAGACGATGCTCGTCATTACCGGTCGGCGCGGAGAAACCGGGCGCCAAAGCCTCACCGATCTGCTCGAAGTCGCACGCGTCAAGGTTTTTCCCGTGGATGCCCGAGTCGCTCAGATCGCCTATCAAGCCTGGTTGCGGTTCGGCAAAGGTCGGCATCCGGCCGGCTTGAACTTCGGGGATTGCTTTTCTTATGCCCTTGCCAAAGAGCGGGCAGAACCCCTCCTGTTCAAGGGCGACGATTTTCCCCAAACTGATGTATTAGCCGCGCTGTAGAGTAAGGAGAAAAAGGACCATGACCGAAGCCGCCCATGTCGAACGCCCGGTCATCGAATGGCTCTCGGGCGGCCTTCACGGTCTCCCAGGGCTTCGGCGTATGATTGGCGAAACCGGTTCAGGCGCACTGCCCAGGAGCCTGCCCGTTCCCGATGGTCCCGCGGCGCTCCAGGCCAGCCGCCTTCGGCTGCGCCTGCCCGCGCCCCACCCACCAGAAATCTGTCCATGGCCCTGAAGAAGTCCGAACTCTACTCCTCCCTCTGGTCCGGTTGCGACGAGCTGCGCGGCGGTATGGACGCCAGCCAGTACAAAGACTATGTCCTGGTCCTGCTGTTCATCAAATACGTCAGCGACAAGTACGCCGATCTGCCCTTCGCGCCGATCACCATCCCCGCCGGCGCGAGCTTCAAGGACATGGTCGCGCTCAAGGGCAAGCCCGACCTCGGCGACCAGATCAACAAGCGGATCATCGCCCCGCTGGCGAACGCCAACCGGCTGTCCGACCTGCCGGACTTCAACGACGCCTCCAAGCTCGGCAGCGGCAAGGAGTTGGTGGAGCGGCTCACGAACCTCATCAGCATCTTCGAGAACAGGGCGCTCGACTTCTCCAAGAACCGCGCCGACGGCGACGACATCCTGGGCGACGCCTACGAATACCTGATGCGGCACTTCGCCACCGAGAGCGGCAAGAGCAAGGGCCAGTTCTACACCCCCGCCGAGGTCAGCCGGGTCGTCGCCCAGATCCTCGGCATCCGCGAGGCACAGACCAGTGCCGAGACCACCGTCTACGACCCCACCTGCGGCTCCGGCTCACTGCTGCTCAAGATCGCCGATACGGCACGCACCCCGGTCACCCTCTATGGCCAGGAAAAGGATGCCGCAACCAGCGGCCTGGCCCGCATGAACATGATCCTGCACAACAACCCCACCGCGTTGATCATGCAGGGCAACACCCTGACCGACCCCAAATACCTGGCCGGTGATTACCTCAAGACCTTCGACTACATTGCCGCCAATATCCCCTTCAGCGACAAGAAGGACGCCTAGGCGCGCAAGGGCATCTTCATGATCGACGCCAGCGCCGGCTTCATGAAGGACGGACCCAAGAACCGGCTGCGCGCCCAAGACATCCACAAGATCGTGGACTGCTTCACCCGCCGGCTCGAAGTTCCCCGCTATGCGCGCCTGGTCGGTGTCGATGAGATCGAGCGCAACGACTTCAACCTGAACCTGCCGCGCTATATCGACAGCCAGACGCCTGAGGACGTGCAGGACATCGCCGGCCACCTGCAGGGCGGTATCCCCGCCGCCGATGTCGATGCCCTGGCGCCCTATTGGGCCGTCTGCCCGCAACTGCGGCAGACCCTGTTCCGGCCCAACCGGCCAGGTTATCTGGATCTGGCCCCCCATCTGATCGAGAACAAGGCGGCCATCAAGACCGCCATCTACGAGCACCCCGAGTTCGCCGCCTTCATCATTGGGATGCAGGCCCATTTCGCCGCCTGGCAGGGGCAGAGTGCCGCCGCGCTCAAGGTCCTCGCGGCCGGCTGTCACCCGAAGGAGGTCATCGTCCGGCTGTCCGAGGGGTTGCTTGCACACTACCAGGACAAACCGCTCATCGATCCCTATCACATCTACCAGTACCTGATGGACTACTGGGCCGAGACCATGCAGGACGACCTCTATCTGATCGCCGCCGACGGCTGGAAGGCCGAGACCTACCGTGTCATCGAGACCGACAAGAAGGGCAAGCACAGAGACAAGGGCTGGACCTGCGACCTGATCCCCAAGGCCCTGATCGTCGCCCGCTACTATGCCAAGGAACAGGCGGCCAGCGATCGGATCGCCGCCGAACTGGAGACTGTCGGTGCCCGGCTCGCCGAGTTGGAGGACGAGCATGGCGGGGAGGAGGGTGCCTTTGCCGAGTTGGACAAGGTGAACAAGGTCAACGTCGCCGTCCGGCTCAGGGAGATCAAAAATGATAAGGAGGCCAAAGACGAGGCCGCGGTGCTCGATGACTGGCTCAAGCGCAACGCCGAAGAAGCGGACCTCAAGAAGCGACTGAAGGATGCCGAGTCCGCCCTCGATGTCCTGGCCTACGCCCGCTATGCCAAGCTCACCGAGGCCGAGATCAAGTTTCTGGTCGTGGACGACAAGTGGCTCGCCGCACTCGCGGCCGCCATCCACGGCGAGATGGACCGCGTCAGCCAGAAACTCACGCGGCGCGTGAAGGAACTGGCCGAGCGCTACGAGACCCCAAAACCCCAGATGGCCGCCCGCGTGGCCGAGCTGGAGGCCAGGGTGGACCGGCACCTGGAGCGGATGGGGTTTGCGTTATGACACTCAGCGCTGATCAGATTGCGCAGACACTGTCTGCGCAATTCGGTCCGGACGGTGCGCCGACGCTGCTTAAGGGCTTTTTCCCCGTCCCTGACCTTTCCGGTGCCCATCGGTGCCCAAGATATTATGGCAGTCCCAAACATTCGGGGCGGGGTCAACACCCTATCCCGCTTGGGAGCAACAAGGAAATTGGTCAGACAGTGTCTGACCTAATCGAGATCGCAACGATGCGGGCAGAGTGAGGTAAAGTTGATGCCGGCAGAGATTCGCCCTCGCGGCTCCATGCGCCTGAAAGGATACGATTACGCTCAGGCTGGGGCCTATTTCGTCACCATCTGCGTTCAAGATCGCCTGTGCCTGTTCGGCGAGGTGATCAGTGGCCTATTTGTGTCGAATCAATTTGGCGCACTGGTTGCACAGGCTTGGAACGATCTGCCCAATCATTATCCGCATGTCAGTCTCGACCAATTCGTCGTCATGCCCAATCATGTCCACGGCATTATCATCCTGACCGACGTAGGGGCGGGTTTGAAACCCGCCCCTACGGCCATTGGCCTCAACCCCGCTCCGAGCAAACGCCACGCACTCCCGGAAATCATCAGGGCGCTGAAGACCTTCTCGGCACGCAGAATCAACGAAATCCGCCAATCGCCGGGCATCTCGGTCTGGCAACGCAACTATTACGAACACGTCATCCGCAGTGAGGCGGATTACACCCGCATCGCCGAATATATCATCAACAATCCGTGCCGCTGGTCCGAAGATAGCCTCCACCCTGCTAATGCGCCTCTCGTTGATACCGGTGTCATCGGCGAAGGTTTCAAACCCGCTCGCGTCCAACGCAATGCCGACGGGGGAGCGGGATTGAAGCCTGATTGCTATCGCGATGCTGGCGTCGGGGCGGGTTTGAAATCCAACGATCACCTTGATGTCGGCGTAGGGGCGGGTTTGAAACCCGCCCCTACGAAACGCGATAAGTACCTTAATTTAAATATTTGTAGAGGCAGGTCGATTTCAATAAAACCATTTAATTATTAAGATTTTGCAACTATCCTGACTGCTGGCTTTCTAACTAAGCATAGTAGGTCACCAGCTTGCATGTATTGTTGGTCGACCACGCTTCATCCAGTCGTTTATGAGAAAAACGGCTTTCGCCTCTCTGCCTGAGTCTCTCATTATG
>NZ_CAIKKU010000513.1 GCF_903828115.1 uncultured Thiodictyon sp.
CATAATGAGAGACTCAGGCAGAGAGGCGAAAGCCGTTTTTCTCATAAACGACTGGATGAAGCGTGGTCGACCAACAATACATGCAAGCTGGTGACCTACTATGCTTAGTTAGAAAGCCAGCAGTCAGGATAGTTGCAAAATATTAATAATTAAATGGTTTTATTGAAATCGACCTGCCTCTACAAATATTTAAATTAAGGTACTTACCTTCATTGGTCTGGCGGCTTGGACACTACCGTTTACTCCGGAGATTGGTTCACACGAGGGATTGCAGCAATTACTGAAGCGGCAGATTACGTTTGGGGAACGCTAACAACCACCCGAACAGGTATGATTTCGATAGATACGCTCGAACCGGAGATAATGGAGCTTTGGGATCAATATTCAACTGACGCAATTATCCTTGAGAGCGTTGTCCAAAGAGCGAAAATCCTGAAACCACTCCTGGAGAAGAGACAAAGAGAGAAAGCATTTCAGGTTCCTAAGCATGTGGTTACAGAAATTATGCAATAAAGGCAGATTTAAGCATGACAACTCTTGAAGCTCTCTCCGAAGCAGAAGTAACGGAAGCCGGCCTTACTTTATTTTTCAAACGAGCCTTTATTCCGTCGTCCCTGGATGGAATGGGCAACGTGACGGTAGAAATGGATTCTGTTAGGGTCACCCTGGTTGTCGATGAAAACATAAAGTTAATGAAATTTATGGCGGTTTTCGGCTTAGCTGACGCCGCACCCCTCGAACTGAAACACGCATTCGTTAACAGGCTGAATGAGAACCTTTACTTTGCGCGGTTTAGCGTTCCGAATGTACGCCCCGATCTATTAATAGCAGATTACTGGCTGCCTTTTGAAGAGGGCATTTCTGTTTTCCAGATCATTTCCGCTCTTCGGTGGTTTGCCAAGATAGTACCATCAGCGATTCACGCTTATGACACAGACCATCTGGTGCTATAGGAAGGATAAGGGGCCAAACTCCATTTAGTCTATGTCCGGCGCCGGGGGGATGGCTTCTTCGTCGCTGGCTCCGGTGTCGGCTCCAGATCCAACGCGGGCGCTTCCGTCTCGGTGGCTGCCGGTGCCTGCAAGGTGGCAATGACGGCCCGCAGATCAGCACTCTGGGCTGCGCGCTCGGTGAGGGTGGCTACCTCAAGGCGCAGGGCCGTAGATGCCGTCTCAGCCGCCGTCAAGGCCGCCTGTGACGCCTCCAGGGCCTCGGCGGTGCGTTGGGCCTGGTGCTCGGCCGCGTCGGCTCGCAGCGTCGCCGCAGCCACCTCCTGACGGGCCTGGTCCAGGGCACCGCTCAGTCGGGCACCCTCGGCCGCGGCTTCGGCCACCTGGCCGCGGAGCGCCTCCAGGGCGGCCCCCTGCCCCTGGATGCGCCGGACCTGCGACCCGATCTCGTCAAGGGGCCTCGCCCTGGGCCTCGTGGACGGCCGCCCGCGCCTGGTCGCGCTCGGCCTCGAGCCGGGCGCGGGTCTCGCGCAGGTCATCGACCTGGCCCCGCAGGGCCTCAAGCTGCCCGCGCAGTTGGCCCAACTCCCCGTCGCTCTCTCCGGCCTGCCGGCGCTGCTCGCGAAGCTCGCCGCCTGGGCCTCGCCGCGCCGGCCCCGCTCTTCGGCCAAGGCGCGCTGTTCGCGGGCCTCGCCGCGGGCCTGGTCATGGCCCTGGCGCTCCTGGGCGACGGCCTGTAACGCCTGGTCACGCTCGCCGCGGACCTGATCCAGATCCCGACTCGTCGGCGAGCTCGACCGCCTCCCGGCGCTCCCCCTCGCTGCGCTGCCGCTCCACGTCGAGGGCCTCGCGCTCGGCGGCAAGCTGGGCCGCGTGCTGCCGGGGCGCCTCGGTCCACACCAAGGTCCCCGCCTGGGCCCCTATCTGAACCAGCGCCTCTTGCACCCGCGCCGGCACCTGCACCGCCTCGGCCCGGGCCTGGCTGACCTGGCGCCGCTCGCGCCAGCCCTTGAGGGCCTCGCTGATGGTGGTGTGAGACCCGCCCCCCAGTACCCCGCGCACCGCGGCCAGGGTGGGAAACTCGCCCCGAGAATAAGGCGCAAGGCGTCACTCACCGCCACAGACCCGGATCGCCAAGAATCTCCGCGTCCAGAGTGAAAAGGATTTCTCACGCCAAGGCGCCAAGCTCGCCAAGGTTTTCTTCCTCACTGCGCAGGTGATAAGGATTGCACCATCACCTCCTTGTCTTCCTTGGCGAGCTTGGCGCCTTGGCGCGATGACTCCTCCTCTTCTTTGTGCCTTTGTGCCTTTGTGAGAGAATTCTTCTGCTTCCTGGCGCCTTGCGGGAAATAGGGGACGGACAAGTTGGGGACGTACCACGGATATGTCAATGGAGAAACAGGCAGAAACAAGGATAGACCCTGAGGTATCCCCACGAAATATCGTTTTCAGTCATATAGATGGAAATATAGCGGACAGTATACTTAATTCCCCGACACGGCTCGCCTGCTTGGGCATTCCCAAGTTAACCAAAATTGCCTCTTCTGCCGCCAGCATCGTGGCCTTGGTTAACGTAGCAAGCTGATTTTTCAAGCTGCGAGAGCAGGACGTCGATGGCCTCCTGTTCGGTGCCGACGTGGTGTCCGGTAGGGCGGTAACGCAACCGTCCCTATGTAGTGTCATGGGGTGATCACCTAGCGCCCGCGACGTTGCGGCGAGCGAGCGTGAGGTCCTCGCAACAGCGAGGCCTCATACCAGCGAACCCGATCCGGCCGCGTGTCTCACATCGACTTGTACCAGCGCCCGTCCGTCCGGGTCGGCGATATGGACCGCGCACCCGATGCAGGGATCGAAACTATGGATCGTGCGCAGCACCTCCAGCGGTCGGGCGACATCGGCCAGCACCAGGCCGACCAGGGCGCGCTCGTAGGGGCCTGCGGTCGCACCCGCATCACGCGGCCCGGCATTCCATTGGCTGGCGACGACGCATTGATAGTTCTCGATCTTGCCGGACCCCGGATCGATCGTGACCCAGTGCCCCAGGGCCCCGCGTGGGGCCTCCGTGAATCCGACACCGACGGCGTTGGGCCAGGACGCGGGCTCCCGCAGGCGCGTAAACGCCTTGGAATTCCAATAGGGACCAGCCCGGCCCTTATGATAGCCCTGGTACCAGACGGACATCTGATCGGCAAGGATCTTCGTCTCGAGCATCCGGCAAAAGACCCGGCCCAGGGTCGAATTGAGCTGCGCGAACGTCAATCCCAAGCCCCCCGCGGACTTGGGATTGGTCCAATATTTGCGGACATAGCCGCGCACCAGGGTGTCGGTCGGCAGGGTGCCCCGCGCATGCATCGTCAGGATGTGCGCAAGGGGGCCGACCTCCATGGGTTGGCCATTGTAACGGGGCGACTTGATCCAGGAGTATCTGCCCTGCTCCTGGAGCATATAGCCTGATCCGCCATCGGCTGCCGGTCCGGTATAATTGAGTTCGGTCGAACCGACCGACGGGTGCACCCCCGTTGCCGATCCGCGATACCAGGCATGCGCGACGTTCTCGGTGACCAGGGCCGGATCGAAGGCGGCCAGCCGATCATGACTGCCCGCCCATATGACCCCGCGTGGAAAGATGTAGCCCGCCGGATAATCGCCGGCGCCGTCGATGAATTCGGTCTTTACCAGCGCGGGGTCCGGAAACTCGCCATAACACAGAAAGTTCCCCGCCGTCGCACCGTAACCGGCCCACTCCGGATACCGCTTCGCCAGCAGCAGCAGGTCCGGCAGGTAGACCTGGTCGACGAACGCCTGCATCCTGGCAATCGCGGTGCGGATGACCGCAAACCCGGCGTTATTGAGCGAGGTCCCGCCGGCGTCCTCGCTCACACGCCCGGGGTTGCTGCTCAGGGTGCAGGGCATCCCGCCGACCACCAGATTGGGGTGCGGGTCCTTACCGCCGAAAATCGCGTGCAGTTTCACCACTTCCCGCGCCCAGGCCAGGGCCTCGATGTAGTGGGAGAGCAGCAGCAGATTCTCTTCCGAAGTCAGACGATAACCGGGGTGGCCCCAATAACCGTTCCCGAACAGTCCCAACTGACCGCCGCCCGCCGCGCCGGTGAGCCGGTTCAGGACGCCCTGGAAATAGGCGGCGTTCGGCAGTGCACCGCTGTCGGCCTTGAAACCGGGGTTGTTCTCCTGCGCCAGCCGCGCGGTCGCGGCGGGGTTGGCCCGCAGGGCGCTCGCGACATCGACCCAGTCCAGGGCGTGCAGGTGGTAGAAATGCATGACGTGGTCATGGACGTATTGGGCGCCGATCATCATGTTGCGGATGTAGTCGGCATTGCGCGGCACCTTGATGCCGATGGCATGTTCGACGGCACGCACCGACGTGACGCCATGGACCACGGTGCAGACCCCGCAGATCCGCTGGGTGAAGGCCCAGGCGTCGCGCGGATCGCGGCCCTGGAGGATGCGTTCGACGCCCCGCACCATGGTCGCCGCACAGAGCCCCGGCCGGCGGATGACCCCGCCGCCGCGGCCGTCAGGCTCGGCAAAGGCCTGGATACGCAGGTGGCCCTCGATACGGGTTACCGGATCGATGATGACATTGGGCGCGGTGGTCATGGTCGGTCTCGTGGGTTAGGGATGGTTCACTGATAAGTTAAACAAGTCCATCAGGGGACGCCTTTTGGCGTTTCGATCGTTGTCGTTGTCGTTGTCGTTGTCGTTGTCGTTGTCGTAATCGTAATCGTAATCGTAATCGAGTTGGTGATCCCCGCGAGGATGCGTTGGCCCCGAGCGTGGTGATCGAAGCCTTTAATACGCTTGGCGGCCTTGTACGCCCAGCCTGTCTAACGAATCGAAACCCGACAGACAGCGGGTTGCTCATGCCAAACTTGCATCGCTGATCCGATTACGACAACGACAACGACAACGACAACGACAACGACAACGACAACGACAGCGACAACGACAGCGATTGTCTTGACTTGTTCTTGACTCGTCACTTAACCGACCGAGTCAATCGAGTGTGCGAATGCGGCGCGCGCGCGGCAGTAGCCTCAGTCGTCATCGTCCTCGTCGTCCTCGTCATCCTCATGGCCATGGCCCCCGTTGCCGCCCGTCCTTCCCCTTTGCGCCGGTCCGTCCGCGATGGGACCCCGCGCGCTTCTGTCGTGGCCCAGTGGTACATAAAAACCCTTGGTGCCTCCGGTATTGACACGATCCCAGAAATCCGGCTCGGTACAGCCGATACACCCGTGCCCCGACATCATGGGAAAACTGGTGCCCTGGTTCCAGCCGATCCTGGCACAGGCGCTATGGGTGACCGGCCCTTTGCAGCCGAGCTTGATCAGACAGCCCCCGGCCCGGGCGTGCGCATCGTCGAATGACCGGGCATGGGGTCCGTCCTCGAACGATTCTTCGCGATAACACCCATCATGCACGGTGCGGCCATAGAACATCATGGGCCGATTGAGCGCGTCGAGTGCCGGTTTGCCGCGGGCCAGGTAGTACAGGATGACGCCGGTCAACACCTCCGGGATCGGCGGGCAGCCCGGGACGTTGATGAGATCCTTCTTTATTCCCAGTTGCCGCAGCAGGGTGCCGACCGACACCGCGCCGGTTGGGTTGGGGTCCGCCTTCGGTAGTCCGCCGAAGCTGGCACAGGTGCCCGCGGCGATGATCAGGCGCGCGTTTTCGGCCGCCTCCCGGAAGCGCACCACCCCGTTTTTTTCGCCGCTGACAAAGTAGCCGCGGTTCCCCTGCGCCGGGATCGACCCGTCGATGACCAGCACATGGCCCGAGCGGTTCGTGGCACTGCGCAACTGTTCTTCCGCCTGCTCGCCGGAGGCGGCCATCAGGGTTTGCTGGAAGTCCAGTGAGACCAGGTTGAGAATCAGATTCTCGATGGTGCCACCGCCCTGGAAGGGGAAGGAATTGACCATGGACTCCAGACAGCCGGTGCATTCCTGAAACGACAGGTAAACCACGGACGGTCTGGTGCGCGCGGTCGCGGCGGCGGCCAGGCTCGGCACCATGGACTGCGGCAGGGCCATCAGGGATGCGAGCCCGGCGCAATAGGACAGAAAACGCCGCCGGCTGATGCCGAGTTCGAGCAGTCGGTCCGCGGTCGCATCGTCGAGCATCAGGCTGTCCTGATCTGCGCCGGGCTGCGCACCCGAGCGCGGCGCCGAGGTTAGGGAACGGAGATTCATGGCTGTTACCCCAACTCCGTGCGATGGCGTATCAACACGCGCGTCAAGGAGACATAAGCCAGGAGCAGGCCCGTGACCGCCAGGACGGTGCCGGCCGCACGCAGTACCGCAGTCGGCCGCGGGTCGGCCACGAAGGCCTGGGTACCGATCATCGTGAGCATCGCGGTCATGAATAACACCCCCTTGATCTTGCTGAGTTTGTCGGCTGCTATGACGATGTTGTTGGAGGCGGCCAGGGCCCTCATGGTATGAAGACAAAGCTGACCAACGCGATCACCAGCCGGGCCGCCGTGATCCGGCTGGCGAGCGTGAGACCGGCGTCATTCACCGGCCAGTCAGGCACCGCCGAGGCCGCCGGTCGTTCATAGACCACACCCGGCTGCGACATCCGCCCGGCCGCGATCTGTGCATTTGCGCTCATTGGACCTCACATGACGAGTCAGCCGGCGCGAACGGGCAACCGCAGCATCGTGATGGCAATGCCGCAGCGCAGGAGTCGCGACCGCAGCGATCGGGACTTGGGCGCAGCCTAGCCTCGGGCAGTTAGCGGCAACCTGAGTGACCCTGTCAGCAAATGTTCAGCCGCGGAGTCATTGAGTCCGCTGGGCTTTTGCCGTCGCGCCGTCGTCGTTTGCCGTGTAGGCCCCGGGCGGGTTTCACTGTCGTTCCGGCCGGTGGCGGTCCGCCTACAACCGGAGGTCGAGGCTTCAGCCGGTGGCCGTTCCCGAGATATCCAAGCGAAATCAGTGGCGCCTGCACGCTGGACCGGCTAAAGCCTCGACCTCCATGGCCGGAAGGACGATCAAGGCCGTGCCAACGCATGTGGCATGGCTTGACGCCGACCGGCAGTTTTCGCAACATCGCTGCGGGATGCGGCCACGGGGTCGAATGATTCATCCGTCGACCGACTGTCGAGTCCGATTCCTCGCGGAGGCCGCTACGTGTTGCCGTGCTGTTTTCGTCGGTCGGTACTGGTATTGCCGTCTGTCGCCTTGGCGGCGTTGGCAACAGCCGTGGCGCTTGCACAGGCAGGAAGCGAAGATGGCCCGTGCGAGGCCTCGCGGGCGCCCATGTCGGCCGTCATCGGGTGGGCGGAGAACGTGCGCCTCACGGCTCTGGGGATAGAACAGTCGGCGCGTATCGATACCGGTGCCAGCCTCGGCGCGATCGATGCCGCTATTATGAAGATCAGCGGCAGCGATACGCCGGGAACGTCCGAACGGGTCGTGTTTTCCATTGCCGACGGTAAGGGCGGGACCGTCGTCGTGCAGCGTGATATCGTCGATTGGATCAGGATCAAGAACAAAGGCGCGGCCGGTACGACGCGGCGGCCGGTGGTCATGATGGAGATCTGTCTCGCCGACAAGACGATCACCGAGCGCATGACGCTGGCCGACCGTCGGGCCTTTTCCTACCCGATCCTGGTCGGCCGCAATTTTCTCCGGGCCGGGCGCTTCCTGGTCGATGCGGATGCGCGTTACACGCAGGCCCCGAAGTGCCGGGGTTTACCCTGAAAGCGCGCGGCGACGCGGTGGGAGCGGCTTCAGCCGGATGCGGCGCCGCTTCCCGCTAACGGCCATGGAAGGTCGCTCTGCCACCCCGGAAGATGAAAGCTCCCCCCCGACATTCGCCGGCACTGATCTTTCCGGCTTCTTCGTGGACCTTGGTGTTAGTGGCCACCTCCGGACCTCGGTACCATGAGGGGTCTGACTCCTGCCGACCTTCACCTGGCTGACAGGTCTCCCCGCTCACCTTGCCCCACCTTCGTGATGTTCCACCCCCAACCACAAGGTGCGTCCCAACATCGCTGTCACCGCCATTGCAGTCTGGAGTGAGTTTCAGGCCTCGCCCTCTCCCGGCAGGCTCGCCACGCGCTCCCCGCCGAATCGGGTTCGTCTTCTGCGGCCCGCCAGTTCGCCTCCGGTTGCTCTCCACCCCGTCTCACGACGACGCAGTTACCTTCGGCTACGGAGTCCTGGCTTACTCCGGCACGGACCGGACCGGCGTCAGCCCTGCCGGAAGAGACACTGCGCCGGGGCCGCCAGGTGTTCCGCGATCTTCTGTTGGGCCAAGTCGCAAAGGCCGCACTGATGACAGGCGGGGCTGCCGTGGGGGCTTAAGGGGAGCATCGCCCGCAGGCGGTGACCCCATACGGTACTCAGGTCGCTGTCGGCGGGGTGGGTCTGAAGAACCTGCTCCGCCTCGGCGCTCAACCGGGAAATGACATCCTCCAACTCCCGGCAATGTTCGCGCCGTCCGGCGGCGTCGATCAGGCTGTTCAGGCAATCGACGAAGGCGCGGTTGCGCCGGTCGGTCTCGGCGTCACCGCTGCGATAGCGGCTGTTCCAGCGGATCGGGCGCATGCTTCGGCTCCAGTGTGCGGAAGGGTTTCAGGGTGGTGCGTCGGTGGGCACTGGTACACCCGGATGGAAATGCTCGGACCTTTGGCAAAAACCTGTGCCGGTAGGGTGCGCCGCGCGCACCGGGGCGCCGGCCCAGACTCAGGACGTTTCGTTCAACCGCAGCCTTGGAAGGTGCGCACGGCGCACCCTACGCCAATGGCCTGACGACTTGCGCGGCGCAGTACCAGGCCACGACAGTCGGGGGCCCCCGTCATGGTGAATAGGTCCCTTCCCGGCCCGCCGAGGCGCTGTCGTGGGGGGCCGGCTCCGGGCAGGGCCCAGTGTGCGGCGCGGCCAGACCCCCTGCGGCCGTCTCGGTTGCATCGTCCCCCACCGGCGCGCCGACCGCACAAAACACGCCGGCCCCGATCCAGAAGTCCAGGCTCTTCTCCAGGAACTCGTCCCAGCGCAGATAGTGGGAACCGTCGCAGGAGAAGGTGAGCGAGACGATGCCGTTCATGATGTTGAGCGAGCCGGCGCGCAGGTAGATGTTCTCGTCCATGAAGCGCAGCTCGTGAAAGGCGCGCAAGACTCTGGACACCTGCGCGGCCGGGATCAGCGCCGCGTCCGCATAGTCGCGCCGTGGATAGGCGAGACAACTGCCGGGGTTGCTCAGGTCCTCGAAGTCGAGCACCCGGTAGCGATAGGGGTCGTCGAAGAGCCAGAGGGTGGCCCGGGAACTGGAGAAATGCAGCTTGGCATGGAATACGCCGTGGGCCAATACCAGCTCGGTGACGAGGTCGAACACCTCGTCGATGCGGGCGTCCATCAGGCTGTCCACGCGCTGCTGGTAGAAGAGCCCACCGCGGATGGCCGGGTCCCCCTTCATCTGGAGCCATTGGTCCGGTTGCCGGTAGAGCTCGCGGGTCAGCGGCAGATCGCGCAGGTCGAAGTCCGCGCCCAGGAACCCCAGCAGGGCGCCGGCGGCGTCGGTCAGGCGCGCGACCGCGGTCAGGGAAGGTCGGCGCTGGTTGCGGCTCAGATAGGCCGCGGATAGGGAGAAGGGCGCGCCGGCCAGGGCCTCGACCAGATACGGACGCCGGCTGCGGTCGCGGCCGAAGTGCTCGGGCAGGACCCCGTCTCGGGAGAGGTTGGCGGTCACCTGATGCCCCTCGCGATCCAGCAGGTAGAGGTACTTGCAGTAGGGCAGCGTCTGCAGGGCGGTGCCGAGCAGGCGCTCCAGGTCCCCCCGGGCGCCCCAGGCCTCGCGGCAGGCGGCCGCCAGGCGCGCCAGCGCGTCGGCCAAGCGCCCATGCAGCAGCATACGCTGACGTGCCACCGCGGCCTGCAATGCATCGCTCATGACAATCGACCTCGGGTCAGGGTGAAATCACACCGGGAATAACGGCATGCGCGCCCAGCCAGCCGGGCCGCCGCATCTGATATAGGGGGCTTCCCGCCCGGAACATCCCGGCACCGGTCAACATTAGGGTGAGGGATGGGAGATCCGTCTGCACGGCGGCTGGGGTCAGGGGGAACGTCGCCGCCAAGGAAGGTGCTCTGCCAGGGCAAAATGCGAGTCGACGGGGTTTGCCCGGGAGCAAACCGCTGTTTGGGAGGGCGCCGGGCGGGCTGGCCGCGAGACTGACTCAGCGCCTCACAGATACGAAAGCCACCAGTCCCGGCGCCTGGACTTGATGTCGGCGAACCACCGGCAGACCGGGTAGAGCAGGAGCACGCAGGCCACCCAGGCGCCGTAGGTCAGTGGTAGGTCCCAGTGAAAATCGTGCGGCCAGTTGCCTCCCGGCGGATTGGCGAACAGCCAGGGCGCCGCCCCGTACCGCCAGGTGGACCAGGCCACGGCTATGGCGTGCAGCAATGGCAGGTGCAGGACGTAGAAGAGGAACGGCACCCGCCCGAAGATGTCGAGCGGGCGGGTGAAGGCGGGCAGGTTCGGACGGTCCAGGGCGGCCAGCAGCATCAGGGCCGGTCCCATGGTCATGAGGACATAGGACAGGGACACCGGGTACTTCTCACAGGCCAGGAAGTTCAGCACGGTGAAGAGCGGATCGGGCTGGGTCGCCCAGGGGTGCGGATCGCCATAGCCGTTGAGTCCGCGGATGACCACGAAGGCGATGGTCATCGCGAGGCCGATCAGGAAGACGCGCCGCCGCCGGTCGGCCTGGTCCCATTTCAGTGCGAGGCCGCAGCCATAGCCCGCCGCCATGATCCCGATCCAGGGGATCAGCGGATAGACGACCAGGAGGCGCACGTCGCCGAACAGCGGCACATAGCCGGTGCCGTGCAGGACGGTCCAGAGACCGGCAAAGCGCCCGAAGTCCGCGGGGGCCAGGCCGTCGAGCAGGTTGTGCCCGAGGATCATCGCCAGGCCCAGGATCAATACCAGGCGCGCGGGCAGCCGGACGAGCAGCGCCAGGGCGACCATGGACCAGCCCAGTGACCAGATCACGCCCGCCTTGAGCAGGGTGTAATCGAAATTGAAGTACCAGGCAACCCGCAGCACCGTCAGCTCCAGCGCCACCAACCACAGGCCGCGGGTGATGAGCATGCGCGCGACCGCGGCCTTGGGCTTGCCGCGCGAGGCGGAAAGATAGATGCCCAGTCCGGCCAGGAAGGAGAAGACCGGGGCGCAGAAATCGGTGACCCAGCGGGTCAGGAAGAAGCCCACGCTGGTCTGGGTGACGTCGATGGGGTTGAAGTAGGCGTGCGAGTTGGAGAAGAAGTCGCGGGAGTGGTCCAGGGCCATGATGACGATCACCAGGCCCCGCAGAACATCGATGCTCTGCAGGCGCACGCGTGCCGACGGTGTCGGGATTTCGGCCATCATGCAATGCTCCTCCAAGGGTAAAGGTCGGGGGCAATGATGCGAAATCGGTGCGCGCCCGGCCGTGACGGGGGTCTCAGGCGGGGCAACCCTGGGTCGGGCGCCGCGCCCCGCGCACTGCCAGCCGAGGAGGGATAGGAAATCCAACTGCTGGGCGGCTGGGGTCAGGGAAAACTTAGCATCGAAGCAAGCGCCTCTGCAAGGGGGCAGTGCGAGCCGACGCCCGGTCGGGTGCGGTCGCGACGGGCGGGCGGGCGGCCTTGATCAAAACTCCGGCCACCACGAGGGGGACATCCGTCGCGGCCTGGGGGCCGCTCCTGCG
>NZ_CAIKKU010000514.1 GCF_903828115.1 uncultured Thiodictyon sp.
GCGGTAGGAGCGGCCCCCCGGCCGCGACGGGTTGCCGCAAGGGCGCGCGGCCGGAGTGATGATGAAGCCGTAGGGTCCGCTGTGCGGACCACAGACCTCGCCGTTGGCTGATGGGTCGGGATTATGATCAAGGCCGCGGTTACGCCATCTCGCGGGCGGGAAAAATAGCGGATTGCGGAGTTGCGGAGACAGTATACTTAACTCTCAGCCGCGGTTCCGGGGGGCAATTCAGGGGGCCGCTTGCGTAATTCAGGCTGTGCGACAGACGCAATTAAGTAAACTGTCCCCGGAACCCCTCAATTAAGTAAACTGTCCCCCGAAACCCTGGAAGCCTGGTTAGGCTTAGATCTTATTCTATATTGCACGCCAAAATTCTTGCACGCGACGAATTTTCGGCGATAGAATCCTCTCATAATTATTTTTCTGAGGTGAATGTATGTACCTAGGCATGACAGATGAAGACTATAGAAAAGTATATGACACTACACCCAGGATAGTCGGGGAACGAATTGGCTTATCTTCGGCATCAGACTTATCGACAGAAGAAGTATTGGGCCAGATTGAAATTAATGATAGTACTGCTTTTAAAATAATGGAAATTTTCAGATCTACATATTCTGAATGGTGGGATCTGAGTAAGCAAATTGCTGAGACTGACGATCCAAAGAGGCTGTCGGACTTAAGGAATCAGCTTAAGACTAAAATTTTTGCTCGGGACGAAATAAGAAAATCTCTTATTAGCTATCTAAACTTCAAATATGGTAAAGCAAATGGCAATAATTAAAGCTTACCACGCAGGTAGCGCAGATGAGATTGAGAAATTTCTACTCGGATCTCTATATATTAAGCAGTCTTACAATGATAACAATTGGTTGGGTAATGGATTGTATTTTTGGGAGAACGATTCACGAAGAGCCGAGAATTGGCAAATACAAAAAGGAAAGGGCTCGATACTTGAGTGCGAAATTGATACTGGCGATCTATTAAATCTGCTAGAAGATAATGATGAGGCTACTGGCTTTTTTGCCAATGCCCGATCGCTTTCTGACAGGCATAGAGCAACGCATTCAAACAATAAAGCCGCGCAGCGATTCGAGCTTGATTGTAAGATTTTCAATGTATTAAAGGCTGACTTTCAAACAAGATTTGCTGGGGTTCGAATGGCTTTCTATTTAGGCGAATCGGTATCAGAAAATGGAAACTTATATACTGACCAACATATCCAGGTGTGTTTATGGGACCTTTCAGTAATACAAAATCCCAAAAAATATATACCATGTGAGTGGTAAAAACAAAAGCGGGGGTAGCGCGGCTTGGCAAAGAAAAAATTAGGATGGGGGCAAAAGGGGTCAGGGTCGAATGGCACTGACTTAGCCGCAAGCATAGCAGAAACAGTCGGTTATGACACGGCGAAGCGAGCGAAAAACCGCTCCGGTCCGGGCAGAAGCCGGGAAACACCGCGGAACATGCTGCTTCCACCCCAGTGACCGCCTGTCGATCCTGCTGTAACTAGCTGAGTTATAAGTGCCGCGGCTTAAGTCAGTGCCATTCGGGTCGGCACCCTTTATAGGCGGGCTGGGGTCAAGCTTTGCAATCAAGCATCCGGAGCACGATGCAAGAATGCCTGTTTGCAAGACCTGACTCCCGCTCCTTATTGACCCCCGCTCCCTTGCGCGGTGGAAACTCCGTCTGGCAATGGTTGCCCGCCCGTCCGTAATCGAGCACTGGTCCCAGTGCGGAGCGGGGTAACCCGAGAACAACATCCGGGGCCGGCGTGCATAGAGAATTCTGAACTGCGAGTCAAAATGGCCAAGGTCTACATTGAGACGTCGATTGTTTCTTACCTTACAGCCCGACCGTCCGGTAACCTGATCGCTGCTGCTTGGCAAAAGGAGCCGACTGATGGGAGTCAACGAATATGACTGATCAGACGCTGCAAGAGCTTTGGAAAATCAAGGACGATATCGCCAAAGAACATAACTACGATGTGGATTCCCTCGTAGGGTACCTCCGTTCCAAGCATTCAGCAGGAGCCGCAAGCACTCCCCGACCCGATCAAAGGGAAGGCGGTGACAGGCCACGGTTTCGCGTCTTGCCGAGAGGAAGAAGTACCTAGCCGCAGGCGGGTCTTGCAATCACGCATTTCGGCAACCTGTCGCGTATGCCGGATTGCGAGACTTAACCCCGAGCATTCCCTCATCGGCCAGGCTGGTATGCCCAACCACACTGAGGCGCTACACGTAATGTTATGAATACGTTTCTGGAAATTGAGAGGCAAGTGCTGGCTCTGCCTGACGTGGAGCGGGAGCAACTCGCAACGTTGGCTTGGGAAAGTCTGGTTGTTGATCCCCGCGTGGCTGGCAATCGTAACATCGACCCGGAGGGTATTGAAATTGCGGCGCAACGAGACGCGGAAATCGAGTTTGGCGTAGTCCAAACCATAGGTCATGCCGAGTTTCTGAGGCTTACCGGTAGCGGCTCGGAATGAAGGTTGAATATCACCCTCGTACCGTATCTGATCTTAATGACGCCGTTGCGTACTACAACAAGCAACGTGACGGACTCGGGGCCGAGTTTCGATCTGAGATCTATGCAGCCATCGCCCGCGTCAGTGCCAACCCGTTCCAGTATGCCATGGTCGAGGGCGGCATTCGCCGCTGTTTCGCGCACCGTTTTCCATACTCTGTCTTGTTTCGCCTTGTCAACGAAGAAGAGATCCGCATACTTGTCATCCGCCATCACCGCCGCCATCCCAGTTTTGGCCTTGATCGACGGTAAGCCGAGAGATGAAGAAAAAGGCGTCGTTTGAAGTGGAAAAGGGCTCGAAACCCTTTTCGGACTGGATCGCTGTTCTTTCTGCGATGATAAACCCGATTGGGGGATTGCGATGACCACCGTACAAATCGAAATGCCGGATGAGATTGCCAGCGAGTTCTATCGGCGCGCACCTCATCCGGAACGCCGGGTAGAGCTGGCCGAGCGCATTTTCAGAGAGTATTTCTCCGCCCATAATGCAGCAGAATCAGAGCTTGACCTAGTCAACCAGCATGCCGACGAGTTGAACCGCGAGGCAGAGGATGTATTGGGCTACCAGGTGCTGCCTTGATTAGGGGCGATCTCTACCGGGTCGCGCACCCATCCGGGCGCGATCCGAAAAGATCTCGCGTTTTCGTCGTGGTGAGCAGGCAAGTTCTTATCGAGTCGCGCTTTTCTACCTTGACGAACTCGCACAGGCGCTTGCCGCGGCTCTTGAGATCGAATGCGTCTAACAAGCCCGCATCAAGCGGAACGCGACAGCGATTCCGCCATTGAGCAACTCGCCTGCCGGGCGGGGGCAGGTCTTCAGCGGGCGTCTCATTTAAGCGTCAGCGGGTGGGCGGGGTGCGGCGGGGGCCGGACTTAATCGTCGTTCCGGCCACTGGAGGTCAGGTCTTGCCGTGAAAGTCGCGCAGCGACGCTGTGGGAGCGGCTTCAGCCGCGACGGGCCGCGCCGGGAACGCGGCATCGGCGTTCGCCGCGGTACCGCATCGCGGCCGGAGGCCGCTCCGACAACCTGACGCAATTGCTCCGACCATTGGCGTAGGGTGCGCCGTGCGCACCTTGAGGGGCTGCGGTTGATCGCCGCGGCCAGGGTTTCGGTTGGCGCCAAGGTGCGCACGGCGCACCCTACGGTTGCGGTGCGGTTAATCGTCTGAGCATTTCCGTCGTGCGGTACTAGCGAGACCTCGTCGCGGCTGAAGCCGCTCCCACAGTGTCGCTGCGCGACTTTCATGGACGAAGGCAGCGCGGGATTCGGTGGACTGCGTTGGCGTTTGTCCACCTTGGGGCCGGCGTTATGATCAAGGCCAGCGCAGTGGTGCAGCGCACATGCAGGCAGTGCCGCTTCCCGGCGAAGCGAATCCTGCTCTCGTCGGCGTCCTGGATCAGGTCGCCGATCCGGTGCTTGGTCCGCGCAGCGGACCCTACGGGGGCGGAGCCAGACCCCAGGGTCCGAGTGCGGACCGAGGACCTTGCGTCAGCGGGGTGCCGGGGCCGTCATGGGGGTCGCTCCAGCGGTCGCGTCAGCAGCGGGACCTGTGCCCCTGCCGCCCGGACAGTCCGAGTGTCGGTGCGCGTCTGACTGTAAAAACAAACGCTTGAGCGAGGCGCCGTCGCGTAGCGCGGCCCGTGGGTCGCGGTGCCAGGGTCCGCCCACCCTGGGCTCCCCTTATAGTAAGGGTGAGCGTGATCGACGGGCCTGGGCGGCCGGGACGGGGACGGCTGATCTTAGGGAACGCAAGCCCCGGCGACTCGGGGTGGGACAGGCATGGGGGGCTGCGGCGAGGTCGGGCGGACGTGCGAGCGCCTTAACGTCCGCGTCGACGGCCGCTGACCCGGGGGCCGGCGGCACCCGCGGACCCGAGCAGGCGGCAACCGACCCTCGCCCGGCGAGTGCCGCGTGCCGCGCTGGACCGGCCCGACTCCCGAATCGCCCGATCCGCGGATAACCTGATTGACACCCCTGGGAAGCATCCCTATACTGCGCGGTCTTGGCTGGCCGGCTTACACGCCGGCCTGACTATTTCACCATCCGGTACCGATTCCGGGGCTTGGTCCGGACCCGTCCGGTCCCCGAAGCAACCGAATCCTCCCCGTGCGGGGCTGTCGTCCTCACCTGGCTCTCAGGGCAGGCGGTGGCGATTTTGTCGCAAGCGAATTGCTGCGTTGAGACTGGCGCGAGGGCGCCGCTGGAGACCGATTGAATGGCAACGATCAACCAACTGGTGCGCAAGCCTCGCAAGCGCGACGTTGAAAAGAGCAACGTGCCGGCGCTGGAGTCGTGCCCGCAGCGCCGGGGTGTCTGTACCCGTGTGTACACCACGACGCCGAAGAAGCCGAACTCGGCCCTGCGTAAGGTTGCCCGTGTGCGCCTCACCAACGGCTTTGAGGTCGCTTCCTACATCGGCGGCGAAGGGCACAACCTCCAGGAGCACTCCGTGGTGCTGATCCGCGGTGGGCGCGTCAAGGACTTGCCGGGTGTGCGTTACCACACCATTCGCGGCACCCTCGATACCTCCGGGGTCGAGAAGCGCCGCCAGGGCCGGTCCAAGTACGGCGCCAAGCGTCCGAAGAAATAATCTCCGTCGGCGCTGTCCTGGTCTCTTAAATGGGGCACAGGGCAGCGCGGCGCAAGTACCCAGTCACGTAGGTCGGAGCCTAGAAGATGCCCAGAAGACGCGTAGCCGCACGCCGTCAGATCCTGCCGGATCCCAAGCACGGAAGCGAGTTGTTGACCAAATTCATCAATATGCTGATGGAAGACGGCAAGAAGTCGGTCGCCGAGCGGATTATCTATACCGCGCTGGACCAGGTTGCGACCAAGAAGGGCGGTCCTCCGATCACCCTCCTGGAGCAGGCGATGGACAACGTGCGCCCGGTCGTCGAGGTCAAGTCCCGACGCGTCGGCGGTGCGACCTATCAGGTCCCGGTCGAGGTGCGGCCGACCCGGCGCAACTCGCTCGCCATGCGGTGGCTGATCGATGCAGCGCGCAAGCGCTCCGAGAAGTCGATGGCCTTGCGGCTGGCCGGCGAATTGATGGATGCCGCTGATTCCCGGGGCTCCGCCGTCAAGAAGAAGGAAGATACCCACCGGATGGCAGAGGCGAACAAGGCCTTCTCTCATTACCGCTGGTAGTTGTCGGCTCGCAGTTCTTTTTTTACTTGCAGGACGGAAATAGTCGTGGCACGCAGCACCCCCATCGAGCGCTATCGCAACATTGGTATCATGGCGCACATCGACGCCGGAAAGACCACCACGACCGAGCGCGTCCTGTATTACACCGGCGTGTCCCACAAGATCGGTGAGGTGCACGACGGCGCCGCTACCATGGATTGGATGGTGCAGGAGCAGGAGCGCGGCATCACGATCACGTCGGCCGCCACCACCTGTTTCTGGAAGGGCATGGATCTCGGCCGTCCCGAGCACCGGATCAATATCATCGACACCCCCGGACACGTCGACTTCACCATTGAGGTGGAGCGCTCGTTGCGCGTCCTGGACGGGGCCTGCGCCCTGTTCTGTGCGGTCGGCGGTGTCGAGCCCCAGTCCGAGACCGTGTGGCGCCAGGCCAATAAGTACGGCGTGCCGCGTCTGGGTTTCGTCAATAAGATGGACCGCATGGGGGCCAACTTCCTGCGCGTCGTACAGCAGTTGAAGGACCGCCTGGGTGCGACCCCGGTCCCGCTGCAGCTGCCGATCGGCGCCGAAGAGAACTTCGTGGGCGTGGTCGATCTGGTCAAGATGAAGGCGATCATCTGGGACGAAGAGTCCAAGGGCATGAAGTTCGAGTACGTCGAGATCCCGGCGGAGATGCTCGACGAATGCAACGAATGGCGTGAAAAGATGATCGAGGCCGCTGCCGAGGGCAGCGAAGAGTTGATGGAGAAGTACCTGGAAGGGATCGCACTGACGGAGGAGGAGATCAAGTTCGGCATCCGCGCGCGCACCCTAAAGAGCGAGATCACGCCGATGCTGTGCGGCTCCGCCTTCAAGAACAAGGGCGTGCAGGCGATGCTGGACGGCGTGTTGGATTACATGCCCTCGCCGCTCGACGTGCCCGCGATTACCGGCATCCTGGACGACAAGGACGAGAGCCAGGGCGAGCGCCCGGCCTCGGACGACGCCCCCTTTGCGGCCCTGGCGTTCAAGATCGCGACCGACCCCTTTGTCGGGACCCTGACCTTTTTTCGCGTCTATTCGGGCGTCCTGAACTCCGGTGACAGCGTCTACAACCCGGTGCGGGGCCGCAAAGAGCGCCTCGGGCGGATGCTCCAGATGCACGCCAACGATCGTCAAGAGATCCGGGAGGTCCATGCCGGCGATATCGCCGCGGCGGTGGGTCTCAAGGATGTCACGACCGGGGATACTCTGTGTGACCTGAATCAGGTCATCACCTTGGAGCGCATGGAGTTTCCGGAGCCGGTCATCTCGGTAGCCGTGGAGCCGAAGACCAAGAGCGACCAGGAGAAGATGGGCATGGCCCTGCAGAAGCTGGCCCAGGAAGACCCGTCCTTCCGCGTCCGCACCGACGAGGAGTCGAGCCAGACCATCATCTCCGGCATGGGTGAACTGCACCTGGAGATCATCGTCGACCGGATGCGGCGTGAATTCCATGTGGAGGCCAATGTGGGCGCGCCGCAGGTCAGCTACCGTGAGACGATCCGCAACGCGGTGCAGCAAGAGACCAAGTTTGCCCGGCAGACCGGTGGGCGCGGCCAGTATGGTCACGTCTACATCAAGCTGGAACCGCAGGAGGCCGGCAAGGGCTACGAGTTCGTCAACGGCATCGTTGGCGGCGTCATCCCCAAGGAGTATATCCCGGCGGTCGATAAAGGTATCCAGGAGGCGATGCGTAACGGTATACTGGCCGGCTTCCCGGTGGTGGACGTCAAGGTCACCCTCTACGACGGCTCGTATCACGAAGTGGATTCGAGCGAAATGGCGTTCAAGATCGCCGGCTCCATGGCCTTCAAGGAGGCCTGCGCCAAGGCCAAACCGAAGCTGCTGGAACCGATCATGAAGGTCGAGGTGGTCACGCCCGAAGAGAACATGGGCGATGTCATGGGCGACCTGAACAGCCGCCGCGGCACGATCCAGGGCATGGAAGACACGGTGACCGGCAAGACCATCCGCGCCGAGGTGCCTTTGGCCCAGATGTTCGGGTATGCCACGGACCTTCGTTCCGCCACTCAGGGGCGGGCGACCTATAGTATGGAGTTCGCCAAGTACAACGAGGTTCCCGCCAGCATTGCCGAGGCGGTTGCCAAGAAACAGTAACGAGTGATACGGGAAGATCGGGATGTCCAAAGAAAAATTTTCGCGCACCAAGCCGCACCTGAACGTGGGCACGATCGGTCACGTCGATCATGGCAAGACCACGCTGACGGCCGCCATCACCATGCACCAGGCGAAGAAATTCGGTGGTGTGGCGCGCGCCTATGACCAGATCGACAACGCCCCGGAAGAGCGCGAACGCGGCATCACGATCGCCACGGCGCACGTCGAATACGAAAGCAAGGCGCGCCACTATGCGCACGTCGACTGCCCCGGACACGCCGACTACATCAAGAACATGATCACCGGCGCGGCGCAGATGGATGGCGCCATCCTGGTGGTGGCGGCGAGCGACGGCCCCATGCCGCAGACCCGCGAGCACATCCTGCTGGCGCGCCAGGTCGGGGTGCCCAGCATCATCGTCTACCTGAACAAGGTCGACCTGGTCGATGACGAGGAACTGCTGGAACTCGTGGAGATGGAGGTGCGCGAGCTCCTGGTCAAGTATGAGTTCCCGGGCGACGACACCCCCATCATCCGCGGCTCGGCCCGGCTGGCGATGGAAGGCGACACCGGCGAGTTGGGCACCCAGTCCATCGATCGGCTGATGGAGGCGCTCGACAGCTTCATTCCGCAGCCGGTACGGGCGATCGACGGTCCCTTCCTGATGCCGATCGAGGACGTGTTCTCGATCTCCGGGCGCGGCACCGTGGTGACCGGGCGCGTGGAGCGCGGTGTGGTCAAGGTCGGTGAGGAGGTCGAGATCGTCGGCATCCACGACACCACCAAGACCATCTGCACCGGGGTGGAGATGTTCCGCAAGCTGCTCGATCAGGGGCAGGCCGGGGACAACATCGGCGTGCTGTTGCGCGGCACCAAGCGGGAGGACGTGGAGCGCGGCCAGGTGTTGGCCAAGCCCAAGAGCATCACCCCGCACACCCACTTCGAGGCCGAAGTGTACATCTTATCCAAGGAAGAAGGCGGGCGTCACACCCCGTTCTTCAACGGTTACCGTCCGCAGTTCTACTTCCGCACCACCGACGTCACGGGTGCCTGCACCCTGCCGGAGGGCATCGAGATGGTGATGCCGGGGGACAACGTGAAGATGGTGATCAAGCTGATCAACCCGATTGCCATGGAAGACGGGCTGCGTTTCGCCATCCGTGAGGGTGGCCGCACCGTCGGCGCCGGCGTGGTCGCGAAGATTCTCGAATAGTCATTAGTCGTCATTCGGCTGTAAGGTCGCGCCGCGAGGATTATCGGGGGTTTCCCCGGTCCTCGCTGCCCGGCCCCCGGCCTCTCTTTCTTAGGCCAGTAGCTCAATTGGCAGAGTAGCGGTCTCCAAAACCGCGGGTTGGGGGTTCGAGTCCCTCCTGGCCTGCCATTCAACCATCGCCCCTCACTCCACCCCGAGGCGACCCGTCACCCCATGACATCAAGCGTTGAGGTCAAAGTCGCCAGCTTGGATATCGCCAAGCTGGCTGGTGCCGCATTGTTGCTGATTCTCGGCATCTTTGCCTTTTATTACTTCGCGGCCTGGTCGGGGCTGCTGCGGGTCGTGGGGCTGCTGGTCATCAGCGGTGGAGCGGCGGCGCTCGCGTTGCAGACGCAGCCGGGGCGTGCCCTGTGGCAGTTCATTGCCGACGCCCGCATGGAAGTGCGCAAGGTCGTCTGGCCCACCCGCCAGGAAACCATCCAGACCACTTTGGTGGTGATGGCCATGGTCGTGGTGGTCGCCCTGGTGCTGTGGCTGTTTGATTCCGTATTGATGGGCATCCTGAGGCTCCTCACCGGCCAAGGAGGCTGACAGTGTCCAAACGTTGGTATGTGATTCACGCCTATTCCGGGTTTGAAGGTCAGGTCAAGCGCTCACTCGATGAACGGGTCCGCCGTGCGGGTCTGGAAGACCTGTTCGGGACCGTGTTGGTCCCGACCGAGGAGGTCGTGGAGATGCGCAACGGCCAGCAGCGCAAGAGCGAGCGCAAATTCTTCCCGGGATATGTGTTGGTGCACATGGAAATGACCGACGAGACCTGGCACCTGGTCAAGAGTGTGCCCAAGGTCATGGGCTTCATCGGCGGCACCGGTGACCGCCCGGCCCCGATCCCGGACAACCAGGCGGACGCGATCCTCAAGCGCATGCAGGACGGCGTCGAGAAGCCGCGTCCGAAGGTGCTCTATGAGCCCGGTGAGGTGGTGCGCGTCGTCGATGGACCCTTCACCGACTTCAACGGGGTCGTGGAAGAGGTCGATTACGACAAGAGTCGGGTGAAGGTTTCGGTCCTGATCTTCGGGCGCTCGACACCGGTGGACCTGGAGTTCTCTCAAGTCGAAAAGGGCTAGGTAACAAGTCGAAAACCAGTTCGATCGTTGTCGTTGTCGTTGTCGTATTCGTATTCGTATTCGGAGAAGCGCTGCAATTTGGTGTGCGAGAAAATCCGGGGCGTTACGATAATCTCGACAACGACAACGACAACGACAACGAAGCGACCAGCATTTCCGTACATTGATTCTTTCTGGCCCCGGCGCGGGGCCTAACACGGGGAGCCAGGGTGTGAACCCCCGGCGCTACTACCCAACCGGAGATAAAGCATGGCGAAAAAGATAAACGCCTACATCAAGTTGCAGGTCAAGGCGGGGATTGCCAATCCCAGCCCGCCGGTGGGTCCCGCACTTGGTCAGCACGGCGTCAACATCATGGAGTTCTGCAAGGCATTCAATGCCCGCACGCAGGAAATCGAGCAGGGTATGCCGATTCCGGTGGTCATCACCGTCTATTCGGACCGCAGTTTCACCTTCATCACCAAGACCCCGCCGGCCTCGGTCCTGCTGAAGAAGGCGGCCGGGATCCCGAAGGGCAGCGCGGTACCCCATGCCACCAAGGTGGGCACGGTGACACGCGAGCAGCTCGAGGCGATCGCCACGACCAAGATGCCGGACCTGACGGCGGCGGGGTTGGACGCGGCGGTGCGTACCATCGCGGGCAGCGCCCGTTCCATGGGTCTGGACGTCGAGGGGGTGCTGTAATCATGGCCAAGCAGAGCAAGCGGCAAACCGAGATCCGCACGCGCATCGAGCGGGGCAAGGCGTATCCGGCCGAAGAGGCCTTTGGCCTCCTGAAGGAGGTCTCCCGCATCAAGTTCGTCGAGAGCGTCGATGTGGCGGTGAACCTGGGCGTCGACCCGCGCAAGTCCGACCAGGTGGTCCGCGGTTCCACCGTCCTGCCTCACGGGATCGGCAAGACCGTGCGGGTTGCGGTCTTCGCGCAAGGCGCCAATGCCGAGGCGGCGACCGCGGCCGGCGCGGATCGCGTCGGCTTCGAGGACCTGGCCGAGGAGATCAAGGGCGGCAAGATGGACTTCGACGTGGTCATCGCCTCCCCGGACGCCATGCGCGTGGTCGGTCAACTCGGCAAGATCCTGGGTCCCCGCGGCCTGATGCCGAACCCCAAGGTCGGTACCGTCACCGCCGACGTCGCCGAGGCGGTACGCAATGCCAAGGCGGGCCAGGTTCGCTACCGTACCGATAAGGGCGGCATCATCCATTGCCCCCTGGGGCGGGTGGACTTCGAGCCGGTCAAGCTGCGTGAGAACCTGGAGGCACTGCTGACCAACCTGATGAAGGCGAAGCCCAGCAGTTCCAAGGGGATCTATATGCGCAAGGTCACGGTCTCGACCACCATGGGGCCGGGCCTCGTGGTGGATCATCTGCCGCTCCTTTAGTTCTTCGGGTCCGGCCGCGGGCGGCCGGACACATCTTTGGGGCCCCGACCTGGTCGGGGACCGTCAAAGACCGCAGGTGGCGCGGTGACCGGGAGGGACCCGGACGGTGCGCCTTAATGACGTGAGATGCCTGCGCAGACGGTGCTCCCGAATCACATTGTTGATGACGGCGCACTGCACAGCGTTTCGGTTGGCCGGGAAATGGCTGACCAATGACGCAGCCCGACCTTGCGGTCGGGTGGACCTTTGTGGAGAGGTGACGACAGTGGCGCTGAATCTTGCGCAGAAAGAAGCAATCGTCGCCGAAGTTGCGGAAGTCGCACGGGGCGCCTTTTCGGCCGTCGGGGCCGAGTACCGGGGCCTGACCGTCGGGCAGATCACGAAATTGCGCGTCGAGGCGCGCAAGGTCGGGGTCTATGTCCGGGTGGTCAAGAATACCCTGGCCCGGCGCGCGCTGGAAGGCACGGATTTCGCGTGTATGCAGGAAGGGCTCAAGGGCCCGCTGATCCTGGCATTCGCGAACGAAGATCCGGGTGCCGTAGCGCGGGTCGCGGAGGCCTTTGCCAAGGACCACGACAAGTTCCGGGTGCGCCTGGTGGCTGTCGGGGGCAAATTGCTCGACCCCTCAAAGCTCGGTGATCTGGCCAAGATGCCGACCCGCAATCAGGCCTTGAGCCTGTTGCTGGCGGTGATGAAGGCCCCGGTCCAGAAGCTTGCAGCGACGATCAACGAGGTACCGGGCAAACTCGTCCGCACCCTCGCCGCAGTTCGCGATGCCAAAGAGGCCGCCTGAAGCGCGCGCCTCGTTCAAATGCAATGTGATTTAAGGAGACAGGCAAATGGCCGTTTCGAAAGAAGAGATCCTTGACGCGATCGGTAACATGACCGTGCTGGAGGTCGTCGACCTCATCAAGATGATGGAAGAGAAGTTCGGTGTCACCGCCGCCGCGGCGATGGTCGCCGGCCCCGCCGCGGCCGCGGCCGAGGTCGTCGAGGTCGAGGAGCAGACCGAGTTCAACGTGATCCTCACCTCCTTCGGTGCGAACAAGGTGGGCGTGATCAAGGCGGTGCGGGCGCTCACCGGTCTGGGGCTGAAGGAGGCCAAGGATGCGGTCGAAGGCGTGCCCAATACGATCAAGGAAGCGGTTTCCAAGGCCGATGCCGAAGAGGCCAAGAAGCAGCTCGAGGAGGCCGGCGCCACCGTCGAAGTGAAGTAACGGCGCATTGCGTCGCGACCGTTCTTCACGGACGTACCAGGCTGGCGGCGATTTGCCGCCGGCCTTTTGCCGTTTGCTTGAGAACGGCAGTCCACTGCTAGTCCGCGGGCGATCTGTCAGGCGCCGTGGTGACTCTGCCCGCAGGCCCCCGAGGCCATCAGACGGCCCCGAGTCCCGCGTGGTCGACGCTCCGCAATCCGGTCCCCATCCGGGTCCGATCAAAGTTTTTCGAGGGAAGGCATAATGGCTTATTCGTTCACCGAAAAAAAGCGCATCCGTAAAGACTTCGGCAAGCGTCCGACGATCCTGGACGTGCCCTTCCTCCTGGCGACCCAGATCGAGTCCTACCGCGAGTTCCTGCAGGCCGATGCGGCGCCCAAGAAGCGGCTGGACGAGGGCCTGCACGCGGCCTTCAAGACCGTGTTCCCGATCGAGAGCTACTCGGGCTACGCGGTGCTGGAATATGTGAGCTACCGTCTCGGGGAGCCGCCCTTCGACGTGCGCGAATGCCACCTGCGCGGGGCGACCTACGCCGCGCCCCTGCGCGTGCTGCTGCGCCTCGTGATCTATGACAAGGAGGCGCCGGCCGGCGCCAAGGTGGTGAAGGACATCAAGGAGCAGGAGGTCTACATGGGCGAACTGCCGCTCATGACCGAGACCGGCACCTTCATCATCAACGGCACCGAGCGGGTCATCGTCTCCCAGCTCCACCGCTCCCCGGGCGTCTTCTTCGACCACGACAAGGGCAAGACCCACTCCTCGGGCAAGCTCCTGTTCTCGGCGCGGGTGATCCCCTACCGCGGGTCCTGGCTGGACTTCGAGTTCGATCCCAAGGACAACGTCTTCGTGCGTATCGACCGGCGCCGCAAGCTGCCGGCGACCATCGTCCTGCGCGCCCTGGGGTACGGGGTCGAGGACATCCTCGAGCGCTTTTTCGAGACCGACACCTTCCGTTTCTCGGGCGACGAGGTCTCCCTGGACCTGGTGCCCGAGCGGCTGCGCGGCGAGACCGTCGGTTTCGACGTGAAGATCGGCGAGCAGGTGATCGTGGAGGCCGGCCGGCGCGTCACCGCCCGCCATATCCGCGAGCTGCAGAAGGCCGGTGTGGAGCGTCTGGAGGTGCCGCCGGACTTCATGGTCGGCCGTGTCGTGGCGCGCGCCCAGGTGGATAAGGCCACCGGCGAGGTCATCGCCGAGGCCAACACGGCGCTCACCCGCGAGCTGATGGCGCTCCTGATCGCCAAGGGCATCGATCATGTCGAGACCCTGTTCGTCAACGATCTGGATCAGGGACCCTATATCTCCGAGACCCTGCGCATCGACCCGACCACCACCGAACTGGAGGCCATGGTCGAGATCTACCGGATGATGCGCCCCGGGGAGCCGCCCACCAAGGACGCGGCCCAGAATCTCTTCCACAACCTCTTTTTCACCCCGGACCGCTATGACCTGTCCGCGGTCGGGCGCATGAAATTCAACCGCCGGCTCGGGCGCCCCTCCGAGGAGGGCCCGGGCGTGCTCTATGACGGGCGCTATTTCAGCGGCCGGACCGACGCCTTCTCGGTCGCCCTGCGCAACGAGAACGGTGAGACGTCCGACATCATCGACGCGCTCAAGATCCTGGTGGAACTGCGCAACGGCCGCGGCACCGTGGATGACATCGACCACCTGGGCAACCGGCGCATCCGCTGTGTCGGCGAGATGGCGGAAAACCAGTTCCGGGTCGGTCTGGTGCGGGTCGAGCGCGCGGTCAAGGAGCGCCTGTCGCTGGCCGAGTCCGAGGGTCTGATGCCCCAGGAGTTGATCAACGCCAAGCCGGTGTCGGCCGCGATCAAGGAGTTCTTCGGCTCCAGCCAGCTCTCCCAGTTCATGGACCAGAACAACCCGCTCTCGGAGGTCACCCACAAGCGGCGCGTCTCCGCGCTCGGCCCCGGCGGACTCGCGCGTGAGCGCGCCGGCTTCGAGGTGCGTGACGTGCATCCGACCCACTATGGCCGGGTCTGCCCGATCGAGACCCCGGAAGGCCCGAACATCGGTCTGATCAACTCGCTTGCGGTCTTTGCCCGGACCAATCGCTACGGTTTCCTGGAAACCCCCTACCGCAAGGTCGAAGGCGGCCGGGCCGGCATGGAGATCGATTACCTCTCCGCCATCGAGGAGGGCAACTTCGTCATCGCCCAGGCCAATGCGACCCTGGACGCGAATGGCCTTCTGACCGACGCCCTGGTGTCCTGCCGACACTTGAACGAGTTCACCATGAAGGCCCCGGACGAGGTCCAGTACATGGACGTCTCACCTAGGCAGATCGTCTCGGTGGCGGCCTCGCTGATCCCCTTCCTGGAGCACGACGACGCCAACCGCGCCCTCATGGGCTCCAACATGCAGCGCCAGGCAGTGCCGACCCTGCGCGCCGAAAAGCCCCTGGTGGGCACCGGCATGGAGCGGGCAGTGGCCAAGGACTCGGGCGTGGTGGTGCGGGCGCGCCGCGGCGGTGCCATCGAATCGGTGGACGCCGCGCGGATCGTGGTGCGGGTCAACGACGAGGAGGCCGAGCCGGGGGTGCCTGGGGTCGATATCTACACCCTCACCAAGTACACGCGCTCCAACCAGAACACCTGCATCAACCAGCGTCCGCTGGTGAAGCCCGGGGATAGCATTGCCAAGGACGACGTACTGGCGGACGGCCCCTCCACCGACATGGGCGAGCTGGCCCTGGGCCAGAACCTGCGCGTCGCCTTCATGCCCTGGAACGGCTACAACTTCGAGGACTCGATCCTGATCTCCGAGCGGGTGGTCCAGGAGGACCGTTTCACCAGCATCCACATCGAGGAGCTGACCTGTCTGGCCCGCGACACCAAGCTGGGGCCCGAGGAGATCACGAGCGATATCCCCAACGTCGGCGAGTCGGCCCTGTCGAAGCTCGACGAGTCGGGCATCGTCTATGTGGGTGCCGAGGTCCGCGACGGCGACATCCTGGTCGGCAAGGTGACCCCCAAGGGCGAGACCCAACTCACCCCCGAGGAAAAGCTGCTGCGCGCCATCTTCGGCGAGAAGGCGTCCGACGTGAAGGACACCTCGCTGCGGCTGCCCTCCGGCATGACCGGCACCGTGGTCGACGTGCAGGTCTTCACCCGCGACGGGGTGGAGCGCGACAAGCGCGCCCAGCAGATCCAGGACCAGGAGCTCGACCGGGTGCGCAAGGACTTCGCCGACCAGGCGCGCATCATGGAGAACGACACCTTCCAGCGGGTGGAGCGCATGCTGATCGGTAAGGTCGCCGACGGCGGCCCCGGCACGCTCAAGCCCGGCTCCAAGATCACCAAGACCTATCTGGCGGACCTCATCGAGAAGGGGTCGCGTGACCGCTGGTTCGAGATCCGCATGCACAGCGAGGAGGTGGCCGTGCAGCTCGAGGCGGTCGCCAATCAGATCAAGCTGCAGCGTGAGGAGTTCCGCGACCGCTACGAGGTCAAGAAGCGCAAGATCGCGAGCGGCGATGATCTGGCCCCCGGCGTGCTCAAGATGGTCAAGGTCTATGTCGCGGTCAAGCGGCGCATCCAGCCGGGCGACAAGATGGCCGGGCGCCACGGCAACAAGGGCGTCATCTCCAAGGTCGTGCCGGTGGAGGACATGCCCTTCTCCGCGGACGGCGAGCCGGTGGACATCGTCCTGAATCCACTCGGTGTGCCGTCGCGTATGAACGTGGGCCAGATCCTGGAGACGCACCTGGGCTGGGCGGCCAATGGTCTGGGGGTCAAGATCGAGCGCCTGCTGCGCTCGCAAACGGCGGTGGCCGAGTTGCGCGACTTCCTGGACAAGGTCTACAACACCAGCGGACGCAAGGAGGATCTCGCGAGCTTCACCGACGAGGAAATCCTGGAACTGTCGCGCAACCTGGTCAAGGGCGTGCCGCTCGCGACCCCGGTCTTCGACGGCGCCACGGAGGACGAGA
Organism: uncultured Thiodictyon sp.; assembly: GCF_903828115.1. Classification (GTDB taxonomy): domain Bacteria; phylum Pseudomonadota; class Gammaproteobacteria; order Chromatiales; family Chromatiaceae; genus Thiodictyon. The sequence continues at coordinate 16,705 of NZ_CAIKKU010000514.1, forward strand.
TCCGGTACATGCTGGCGCTCGCCGAGCGCGACAACACCGCCCAGGGCATCCCCTGCGGCCAGAGCCTGTTGCGTGACGGACGCACCGGCGACCCCTTCGAGCGCCCGGTGACCGTCGGCTATATGTACATGTTGAAGTTGAACCACCTGGTCGACGACAAGATGCACGCCCGCTCCACCGGCCCCTACAGCCTGGTGACCCAGCAGCCCCTGGGCGGCAAGGCGCAGTTCGGGGGTCAGCGCTTCGGGGAGATGGAGGTCTGGGCCCTGGAGGCCTATGGCGCGGGCTATACGCTGCAGGAGATGCTCACGGTCAAGTCCGACGATGTGAACGGGCGCACCAAGATGTACAAGAACATCGTCGACGGCGACCACCGCATGGAGGCCGGGATGCCGGAGTCCTTCAACGTGCTGGTGAAGGAGATCCGCTCGCTCGGGATCAACATCGAACTGGAACAGGACTGAACGTAGGAGCGGACTGAGCAGCGGTTCAGTGATTCAAGAAGAGGAATTTAGCCGCAAATGAACGCAAAATGACGCAAATGATGGTTGCCTGTTGCATGTCGCCCCCTCTCGCTCAGGGTGCCGCCCGTAACCAGGTGGACAATCTGTTTTATTTGCGCTTATGTGCGTTCATTTGCGGCAAGAAATTCTCTTCCCATTGAACCGCTCTTCAGCGTCGCGACTCACGCCACCATGGGCCCGGGGCGGGCCTCCTACGTCAAGCTGGGAGATCGTGAATTGAAAGACCTTCTGAAGATTATCAAGCAGCAGGGCCAGGCCCTCGAATTCGATGCGATCAAGATCGGGCTGGCCTCGCCCGAGATGATCCGTTCCTGGTCCTTCGGTGAGGTGAAGAAGCCCGAGACCATCAACTACCGCACCTTCAAACCGGAGCGCGACGGGCTCTTCTGCGCCAAGATCTTCGGCCCCATCAGCGACTACGAGTGCGTCTGCGGCAAGTACAAGCGCCTGAAGCACCGCGGCGTGGTGTGCGAGAAGTGCGGCGTGGAGGTGACGCTCGCCAAGGTCCGGCGCGAGCGCATGGGTCACATCGATCTGGCGAGCCCGGTGGCCCACATCTGGTTCCTGAAGTCCCTGCCCTCGCGCATCGGGCTCCTGCTCGACATGACGCTGCGCGACATCGAGCGCGTGCTCTATTTCGAGTCCTTCGTGGTCATCGATCCCAACATGGTGCCGAACCTGGAGCGCAACCAGTTGCTGACGGATGAGCAATATCTGGAGGCCCTGGAGGAGAACGGGGACGAATTCGACGCCCGCATGGGCGCCGAGGCGATCTATGAACTCCTGCGCACCATCGACGTCCAGGCCGAGGTCCGGCGGATGCGCGAGGAGATCGAGACCACCAACTCCGAGACCAAGATCAAGAAGCTCGCCAAGCGCCTGAAGCTCATGGAGTCGCTGATCGGCTCCGGCAACCGGCCCGAGTGGATGATCCTGACCGTGCTGCCGGTACTGCCCCCGGAGCTGCGCCCCCTGGTGCCGCTCGACGGTGGGCGCTTCGCCACCTCGGATCTCAACGACCTCTACCGGCGCGTCATCAACCGCAACAATCGCCTGAAGCGGCTGTTGGATCTCGTGGCCCCGGATATCATCGTGCGCAACGAAAAGCGCATGTTGCAGGAGGCGGTCGACGCCCTGCTGGACAACGGACGGCGCGGCCGTGCCATCACCGGCACCAACAAGCGCCCGCTCAAATCGCTGGCGGACATGATCAAGGGCAAGCAGGGGCGCTTCCGCCAGAATCTGCTCGGCAAGCGCGTCGATTACTCGGGCCGTTCGGTCATCGTGGTCGGCCCGACGCTGCGCCTGCACCAGTGCGGCCTGCCCAAGCGCATGGCCCTGGAACTCTTCAAGCCCTTCATCTTCAGCAAGCTGCAACTGCGCGGTCTGGCGGCCACCATCAAGGCGGCCAAGAAGATGGTGGAGCGCGGCACCCCGGAGGTCTGGGATATCTTAGAAGAGGTGATCCGCGAGCACCCGGTGATGTTGAATCGCGCCCCCACCCTGCACCGCCTGGGCATCCAGGCCTTCGAGCCGGTGCTGATCGAGGGCAAGGCGATCCAACTGCATCCGCTCGTCTGTACCGCCTTCAACGCGGACTTTGACGGCGACCAGATGGCGGTGCATGTGCCCCTGTCGCTGGAGGCGCAGATCGAGGCGCGCGCCTTGATGATGGCGAGCAACAACATCCTCTCGCCCGCCAACGGCGAGCCGATCATCGTGCCCTCGCAGGACGTGGTGCTGGGGCTCTATTACACGACGCGCGAGCGGGTCAACGCCAAGGGCGAGGGCAGCGTCTATTGCGATATCGACGAGGCGCGGCGCGCCTACGAGACCGGCCACGCGGACCTGCAGGCGCGGGTGCGGGTGCGCATCCGCGAGGTCATCAAGGAGGAGGACGACACCCTGCGCGAGGTCGTGAGCATCAAGTCGACGACGCTCGGGCGCGCGCTGGTGTTCGCCATCGTCCCTGATGGCCTGCCCTTCGACCTGGTGGACCGGGCGCTCGGCAAGAAGGCGATCTCCAAGCTCATCAACACCTGCTATCGCCGCCTGGGGCTGAAGGCGACCGTGGTCTTCGCCGACCAGATCATGTACATGGGCTTCCGCATGGCCACCCGTTCGGGTGTCTCCATCGGCCTGGACGACATGACGGTCCCGGAGGAGAAGCCCGCCATCCTGGCCGAGGCCGAGAAGCAGGTAAAGGAGATCGAGGAGCAATATGCCTCGGGCCTGGTCACCAACGGCGAGCGCTACAACAAGGTCATCGACATCTGGTCCCACACCAACGACCAGGTGGCCAAGTCCATGATGTCGAAGCTGGGTAAGGAGACGGTCCCGGACCGTGACGGCAACCTGGTGCAGCAGGACTCCTTCAACTCCATCTATATGATGGCCGACTCCGGTGCCCGCGGCTCGGCCGCCCAGATCCGTCAGCTCGCCGGGATGCGCGGGCTCATGGCCAAGCCCGACGGTTCCATCATCGAGACCCCGATCACGGCCAACTTCCGTGAAGGGCTCAACGTCATCCAGTACTTCATCTCCACCCACGGCGCCCGCAAGGGCCTGGCGGATACGGCGCTCAAGACCGCCAACTCCGGTTATCTCACCCGCCGGCTGGTGGACGTGGCCCAGGACATGGTGGTGCTGGAGACCGACTGCGGGACCGAGAAGGGGCTGCTGATGTCGCCCATCATCGAGGGCGGCGACGTGGTCGAGCCCCTGCGTGAGCGGGTGCTGGGGCGCGTGGTGTCCACGGACGTCTATGTCCCGGGGACCGACGAGCTGATCTGCGCCGCCGGGTCCATGCTCGACGAGTCGATGGTGGAGCGCTTCGCGGTGGCCGGTATCGACCAGTTGCGGGTACGCTCGCCCATCACCTGTCAGTCGCGCATCGGCGTCTGCGCCCAGTGCTACGGGCGCGATCTGGCGCGCGGGCACCGGGTCAACATGGGCGAGGCGGTGGGGGTCATCGCCGCCCAGTCGATCGGCGAGCCCGGCACCCAGCTCACCATGCGGACCTTCCACATCGGCGGCGCGGCCTCCCGGACGGCCGCCGTCAGCAGCATCGAGATGAAGAACGGCGGGTCGATCCGGCTGCACAACATCAAGACGGTGCGCCACCACACCGGCAACCTGGTCGCGGTCTCGCGCTCCGGCGAATTGACGGTGGTCGACGACAAGGGCCTGGAAAAGGAGCGCTACAAGGTCCCCTACGGGGCGACCCTGCGGGTGGCGGACGGCGACATCGTGGTCGGCGGCCAGGTGGTCGCCAACTGGGACCCGCATACCCACCCGGTGGTCACCGAGGTGGCCGGCAAACTGGAGTTCGAGGACTTCATCGAGGGTGTGACGGTGCAGGCCCAGGTCGACGACGTGACCGGGCTGACCTCGCGCGTGGTCATCGACCCCAAGCAGCGCCCGGCCACCGGCAAGGACCTGCGCCCCATGATCAAGCTGCTGGGCGAGGACGGCAAGGCGCTCAACCTGGTCGGCACGGATCTGCCCGCAGTCTACTTCCTGACGGCGAACGCCATCGTCAGCGTCGAGGACCTGGCGCACGTCGGGGTCGGCGACATCCTGGCGCGTATCCCGCTGGAGTCCAGTAAGACGCGCGACATCACCGGCGGTCTGCCGCGGGTCGCGGATCTGTTCGAGGCGCGCAAGCCCAAGGAGCAGGCGCTCTTGGCGGAGGCCAGCGGCACCATCGGCTTCGGCAAGGACACCAAGGGCAAGCAGCGGCTCGTCATCACCAAGGACGACGGCGAGACGGTCGAGGAACTGATCCCCAAGTGGCGCCACGTCAACGTCTTCGAGGGCGAGCGCGTGGAGCGCGGCGAGGTGATCGCCGACGGCGAACTCGCCTCCCACGACATCCTGCGGCTCAAGGGCGTCACCGCGCTGGCCGAATATCTGGTCAAGGAGATCCAGGACGTCTACCGGCTCCAGGGCGTGAAGATCAACGACAAGCACATCGAGGTCATCGTCCGCCAGATGCTGCGCAAGGTCGAGATCGTCTCCCCCGGCGACACCCGGCTGTTGCGCGGCGAACAGGTGGAATACAGCCACATGATGGACGAGAACGCGCGGGTCATTGCCGACGGCAAGGAGCCGGCCCTCTATGAGCCCCTGCTGCTGGGCATCACCAAGGCCTCGCTCGCCACCGAGTCATTCATCTCGGCGGCCTCGTTCCAGGAGACCACCCGGGTCCTGACTGAGGCCGCGGTGCGCGGCTCCAACGACCGCCTGACCGGCCTCAAGGAAAACGTCATCGTCGGCCGTCTGATCCCCGCCGGCACCGGGCTCGCCTACCACAACGAGCGCAAGCGCCTGCGCCGCGAGCAGGACCGCGCCTCCGGCAAGATCGAGATGGACACCGAGGAGTTGGAAGAGGCGCTGAAGAAGGCGCTCAATACCTCCGAGGGCTAAGGAGAGGAGCGGGGGCGTCCCGCCCCCGCGCAATTCCGGTCGGATGGCCGACAGCGAGTCGCCAGGGACGGCATCCCCATCGCGCAATACCGTTGCGAGATTGCGCAAGTGTTCCGTCATTCCGGCAGGATGCCGGAATCCAGGGCCATGGACGGTAGGCCGCGGTCGACCGCGACCTCTAAGGGAATGATTTTCTTCTCGTAACATCGCTCCAGCGGTGTTACGTCTGGGTCGGGCGCTGTGCGCGACGCGGCCCCGCGGTGGTACCTTCGCTTTCTCACTCCAGAATCGGTCCGACCTCGTCGGTCGCCTTGTCGAAATCCCTGCCTTGACACTCCCCGACCAACTCGCATACGCTCGTATGCTATCCAATCAATCACTTGGATATCCAGCCATGACCCGTAAAGAAGCAGCAGAAAATATCCGGAGCATGCGCGAATACCGGCGTAAGGTCACTTCTTCTAAAGAAGCGGCGATCGCTGCGCTGAAAAGGGCAGGAATTTTTACCAGCACCGGCAAAGTTGCTGATCCCTACAAAGCCCTCTGGCCTGCAACGCCAAAGTAATCGCTTCCTCCAAGAAGCCTGGTACCCGGTTTTAGCTTCTCTTGCGTATCGACCCCAACGGGGTCGAACATACCAGCCCAGGGCAACGCCCTGGGTATGGGTTAACGCAGAGCTTAGCCCTGAAAGGGCGTGACATAACGGCGTGGCTCCTTATGTCACGCCCTTTCAGGGCTAGGCCGAATCAACAACACTATCCCAGGGCGTGGCCCTGGGCTGGTATATCGCGCCCCTTCGGGGCTTGAGCGGGCGCAAGAATAGATCTGTAGGCTGGGTAGCGCGCAGCGAAACCCAGCAATCAATGTCTTATACGCACGCCTGCGCTACAGAGGCGCTCAGGGTCGTGTTGCGCTCGGCGGCGGCGATGCGCGCCCGCCGGTAGGTCTCTTCATCGACAGAAAGCGTGATGTTCTTCAACGCTCCAGGTCCTCAAGCGGCATCGGCCGTCACGGGATAGATGACATCCTCACGCAGGGCTTGAGTCGCAAACGCCAGTGCAGCACGAATATCCTCGAGCCCAAGCCGCGGGTTGGCCGCGATGATCTGCTCCTGAGATTCCCCCGCGGCAAGCCGCTCCAGGATGGACTCGACCGTGATCCGGGTCCCGGCGATGGTCGGTTTACCCATCATCACGTTCGGATTTGAGACGATAGCCATCAGAATGCACTTGACCATCGGGCGATGGTGGCGATATCCCTTTGCATCGACTCTACGACAAACGTAGACTCTCGTCCGCATTTTGTTGTTGGGAAAAAATGCGGCAGTGCCGGTAAGTTCGGCATTGCGAGGCCCAAAGGACCGAGAAACTCGGTGCATAACCGGAACCGATTTGAGCCTGGCCCCATTTTCTTCGGGGCTGTGTTAGGGGCTAAAGTAGTTGACGAGAGGTCCCGGTTAGGCGATATTCGCTGGGCCGCGGTTTTGGTCGGTCAATACACTGGATGCGATAGATCAAAGGTGGCACTGGGACACGATCGTCACATTGAGACGGTCGCTATTGACAACGATCATGACATCCTGTTGGGCAACGCTATGTGCAATTGGTTTCGCACCCTCATCCTCTTCCCGGTAATGCTGGGGGTCGGCGGCAACGCCACTGCCGGCCTGATTCCGGTGACCTGGTTCGCTCCCACCCAACCGGGGAACAGCAACGCCAACTTCCCTACCGGCACCCTCTACTCAAACAATTTCGGTGTGGCATTCCAGACCGGTCCGGGGAGCGGCTACGCCGTCGACTGGGTGAGTCTCCTCCTGAATACATCTACCGTGTCGGGGGGTCCCACCGCAACGGTCAAGCTCTCGCTGCGCGACACCACCAACGCGACGGCCTATTCGGCCGTGGCCGGGTCTACGGAGTATGCGGTGGACACGCTGTCATTTCAGCTCCCCACGACGACCTCGACTAATTTCACGCTCGCCCTGGATGAGGCCCAGATCCCCAACATCGCGAACTATGTGATGTCGGGCAACACCGCCTACGCGCTCATTCTGTACGACCCTTCCGTGAACTTCGGCATGGGTCGGCAAACCGGGTATGCGCTGAACACGACCAACAACTACTACACCGTGGGGGCAGGATTCACGGCGCTCGACACCTTCCGCAACAACACCGCTAACTACTCCAATAACGCCAACAGCTTCCCCACGCTGTCGATTTCGTTCGGGAGCACGCAGACGGTCCCCGTCCCCTCGACCCTGGCCCTGGCTGTCGCCATGGTACCGGGCTGGTGGTTCGCGCGGCGGCGCCGGCAGGCAGACCGGGGGTAAAGGGGTCAATACCCTTTACGGTGAAACCCAATGAGGGCGCCTGTGCGGCTCGACAATGCCGGGCGCTTCGGGGACAGTTTATTGGACCCGTTCGGTTATAAAACAATCCTGATCTTCGCCTGAAAAGCGAGCGCGCACCAGGATCGTCGTGCTAATTCGCTGGGGCAGCAGATGCGCGCGCCGCTTTAAGCTAAAGAGCTATTGGGAGCGGAAAGATCGATCAGTGCCATTCTCCATGAGAGGCAAGAAAGAACAAGCATGGCGAATAAGCTTCTCATCGCACTGATAGGCCTGGTCGGCATCTTAGTCATGCTTGCCGGACTCGACCGATATTTCTTCAGTAAGAGAATCTCCGCTGTTGATCCCAAGGCGCTTTATTACAATGTGAAGTCTGTGATCGCGCAAGCCCAGATGCAGTCAGTGGGGGCGGCCCCGTTCGGCACTGCTGCAGCGGCCGAGTTTGGGTCTTACGGAATGTGTCAATGAAAATGAGACGCCGGGGCGTCGAAATTAGTGTTGCTCGGGAGACTTCTGGGGGTCGACCGAGCCAGCCGCTGGCGGGTTGATCCAGACCGCTGTTGGGGGCTGCAAGGGGGACGGCGGCTTGCCCTTGAAGCGTAGCGGGTTGGCCGCGAAGGCGGCGTCGAGGGTCTGGGAGCGGACCTCAAGGATTGCTGCGGTGCGGCCGTAGTGGACATCGGCCGGGGTCATGAAGGCGATCCCCGAGTGGCGATGCGCATGGTTGTACCAGTGGAAGAAGACCTGGCAGTGGGCGCGGGCGTCCTCAATGCAGCCGAAGCACGCGGGGAAGTTGGGTCGATACTTCAAGGTCTTGAAGTGGGACTCGCTGAAGGGGTTGTCGTCACTCACGTAAGGTCGGCTGTGGGACTTGGTGACGCCCAGGTCGGCGAGCAGGAAGGCGACCGGCTTGGACTTCATGCTGGAGCCGCGGTCGGCGTGCAGGGTCAGTTGGCCGGGGTGGATGCCCTGCTTGGCGCAGGTCGCGGCGATGAACTGTTTGGCCAGGGCGGCGGATTCGCACGGCGCGACCATCCAGCCGACCACATGGCGGCTAAAGACATCAATGATCACATAGAGGTAGAAGTAGGTCCACTTGGCCGGACCCTTGAGTTTCGTGATGTCCCACGACCACAGTTGGTTGGGCGCGGTGGCCAACAGTTCCGGCTTGAGGTACTGGGGGTGGCGCAGCACGTTGCGCCGCTCGCGCACCTCGTCCTCGCTGGCTAGGATGCGGTAGAGGGTGCGCACCGAGCAGGGATATTGGCCTTCGTCCAAGAGGGTGGCGTGGATGGTGTGGGGCGAGGCATCGATGAAGCGCTCCGAATGCAGGATGCCCAAGGCGTGCGCGCGTTCCGCGGGCGTCAACTTCAGCGGCGGTGCGGGCCGCACGGGCGGCGCGCTGGCTGGTGCGGCATCGCGGGCGCGCTGCCGATAGAGCGTGGCGCGTGGCACGCCCAGGCTCTGGCAGGCGCGCGCCACGCCGACCTGTGCGCCCAAGGTCGCGGCGGTGGCCATCAAGGTCTGGCGCCGCTCACTGGCGGGCGTGGGTCGATCCCCAAGAGCAGCGAGACTTTTTTTTGGACATCAATGATGGTTTCGGCCTGCACGAGGCGCTGGCGCAGCCACGCGTTTTCCTGCTCCAACTCCGCCACCCGTTGCCCTTGGGGATCGGGCACCCGTGCCTTACGGCCGCGTTTGCGGGCGGTCAGCCCGGCCAGGGCACAGGCCTCACGCTGCTGTCGCCAGCAGGTCAGGTGCGAGGAATACAGCCCCTCGCGGCGCAGCAGGGCGCCGCGCTGGCCAGGCTCACAGCGGTCCGCCTCCTCCAGCACGCCCAGCTTGTACGTGGCTGTGAAGCGGCGTCGGCGGGCCTGGGCCACGACCTCCGGATCGGGCATGGCGGGGGCCGCGGCGGCGCCCGCGCCGGGGGAGGAAACGCCGCTCGCCCTATGGGCTCCCGGCGTTTCCTCCCCC
>NZ_CAIKKU010000515.1 GCF_903828115.1 uncultured Thiodictyon sp.
AACGATGCAATGTGGCATGCGAGAGAATCCGGGGGGCTACGATAACCTCGACAACGACAACGACAACGACAACGACAACGACAACGACAACGACAACGACAACGCCAATGGCGCGAAAAGCACTCGTAATGGACTTGTTTAACCTGCTACTGAACCGTTCTTTATGCCCCACCCCTCAGCCGGAGTCCCTCTCGCTATGCGCCATCGCCTCGCCGCCCTTGTGCTGCTGCTCGCCGCCCCGCTCATCCAGGCGGCCATCCCGGCCACGCCGGTGATGACGATCTACAAGTTCAACGGGTCCTTCACGGTGCCCTACTACAGCGCGGACGGGACCCCGGGGGCCGGCGCCCCGGCGGGGACCCTGACCCAGGGGGCCTCGGTCATTCCCTGTCTGGTGCTCCGCGACGGCAAGCCGCTGACGGACGCCAAGGGCACGCCCTACGTGGGCTTCGAGGTGGTCGTCGACCCGCGCCGGGCGACCCGCGCCGATACGCAGCGCTTCAAGCAGGCGGTGGCGGGGCGCGGCGGGATGCAGGTGCAGAACCACCACTGCGGGCCCGGGGTCAAGAACGTGATCGACGTGCGCCAGCTCTATGCCCTCAAAAAAGGGCCTTTCTTCGACCCGCCCGGCACCGCGGCGGGCGGCGGCGAGGGGGCGAGCGGGCTCGACCGGATGGTGCGCGCCTTCCATGCCTCCCCCCAGTGCGAGACGGCCAACCGCGCCCTGACCGGACGCCGTGCCGCCCTGGCCGCGGCCTGGGACGGATTCATTCGCGCCAACGGGCAGTTGGGTACGGACACCGAACTCGCCCGCGCCAAGCACCTGGACTATGTGATGCGCACCGCCCTGCACGAGGGCCATCTCAAGCGCGGCTGCAACGCCTACGGCAGTTGCGAGCGCAATGTCATTGCGCTGTCCATCCGCAACCGTGCCGTCGGCCAGTGTCAGCGTGGTCAGGGATGCGGCTTCCCCGGGGACTTCCAGGGCGTCTCCTCGTCGGTCTCCCAGTACAACATCTGGGACGAGTATCTGACCCAGATCTCGGGCCTCACCTCCTGCTTCCTGCGCCCGGACCTGGCCGCCGACAGCGACTATGCCAAGCTCCAGGCCATGTATACCCAGAATGTGGGTGACATCGAGCGCATCCTCTACGGAGCCGACGCCGACCTCCAGGCGATCTTCCCCGGCACCCCCCTGGCCGACCTGAAGGAACTTCGCCACTACTATCACGCCCCGGCCATGGGCAAGTGCTTCCCCAAGCAGCAGCGGGTGGAGTACATCTCCGGCGCCGTGGCGAGCCGCGGCAGCGACTATGCCCTGCTCGCCGACACCCGCATCCAGGTCGGTGCCGCGGCCGGCGACGGCTACGCCTTCAAGCAGTTCCTGTTCGAGGAGAAGCCGGAGGGGGACGCCATCCAGATTGTCGACCGCTACCCCGGATTCACCGTCGATGGGCGCAAGGTGTCGCTGCGCGCCCCGTCCTCCTGCCCGCCCTACGGGGTGCCCGCCGGCTGTCCCTTCAAACAGGTCGGGCGCTACCGCAAGACCCCGAGCTGGATCAACGAGGGCCGCCCGGTCGAGATCACCTGCCGGGTCAAGGACCGCGGCGAGGCCTGCCAGGGCGCGGGCACCGCGACCACGGCCCGCCTTGGCGGGACCTGCGATGTGGAGATGCGGCCGGTGGCGGGGGTGCGTTAACCCTGGAAAGAGCAGTTCTCTCACAGAGACACAAAGATCACAAAGATTTTCAAAGCGGTGTGTCGGTCGAGGAGGTCACCTGAGCGATGATCGGCCCAACGGCTTCAATGATCTGTTCTTCTTTGTGTCTTTGTGTCTTTGTGAGAGCAATTGCCGGATTTAGGTTAACCGTTTTTCCCGCGCCGGTTCTTTCGCCAGCCTGAGACAATGACATGGAACTGCGCCAACTGCGCTCACTCGTCACCCTGGCCGAGAACGGTTTCAGCGTCAGCCGGGCGGCGGAGCAACTCCATCTGGTCCAGTCGGCCGTCTCCCAGCACCTGAAACAACTCGAGGACGAGTTGGGCACCCGGCTCTTTCGGCGCCAGGGCAAGCGGTTGGCGGGGCTAACGCCGGCCGGGGAGCAGGTGGTGACCTATGCCCGCCAGACGCTCGCGGGCGCGGCCAGCGTGGCGGCCGTGGGGCGGGACCAGACGGGGCCGACCAGCGGGACCCTGCGCATCGGGGCGACCCACACCCAGGCGCGCTATGTCCTGCCGCCCGCGATGCGCCGCTTTGCAGCCGAGTTTCCGGCGGTCGAGGTCCAGATCCACCAGGGCACCCCGGGCCAACTGGTGGAACTGGTGGTGCGCGACGCGGTGGATCTCGCCATCTGTACCGAGGCGCTGAGCAACGAACCGGCCCTGGAGGCGATCCACTGTTACCGCTGGAACCGCTGCGTCATCGCCCCCCTGGGGCATCCGCTGCTGGCGGCCCCGGCCATGACCCTGGAACTGCTGTGCGAATACCCGGTGATCACCTACGTCTTCGGCTTCACCGGTCGCGGCAACTTCAGCACCGCCTTCGCCCGCCAGGGCCTGCGCCCGCGGGTGGTGCTGAGCGCGGCGGACACCGACGTGATCAAGACCTATGTGCGCGAGGGGATGGGCATCGGGATCATCGCCGATCTGGCCTATGAGCCGACCCTGGATGCCGACCTGGGGCGGCGGGACCTGAGCCACCTGTTCCCGTGGGAGGTGACCAAGGTCGCCTATCTGCGCGACAAGTACCTGCAGCGCTTCCAGCGGCGCTTCATCGACCTGTTTCAGGAAGAGTCGGCGCAGTTGAACCGGCGGGGGCGGGCGGGACCGGGTTGAGGGGTGGCTGTTGCGATGCCGCGCGGCCGGCGCGATTCGCTATACTCTCGGCATCCTATCGACACCGGTTCCGATCATGGCCAGTTCCCTGAGACGTACCTTCGTCAGCCTGGACGACTACTTCGCCCTCGATCGCGGCGCCGCGCCGCGTTGCGAATACCGCAACGGCGAGGTCTTCTGTATGGGCGGTGCCCAGCCCGAGCACAACACCATTTGCGTCAATCTGTTGACCGAACTACGCAGCGGCCTGCGGGAACGGGGCTGCCGGCCGTTCCCGAGCGATCAGCGGGTCAAGGTCAATGCCGGCAGTCCCTATCTGTATCCTGATCTGTCGGTCGCCTGCGACCCGCGCTATGTCACCATCAATGGGTTGCGCACCCTGCAGAACCCGGTGCTCATCCTCGAGGTGCTGTCGCCCAGCACGGCCGCCGATGACCGCGGTGCCAAGTTCCTGCAATACCAGACGATCGACACCCTGACCGACTATGTACTGGTGGACTCGACGGCCATTGCCGTTCTCCACTACCGCCGACGCGGGAACTGGTGGCAGCCGCGCCTGATCGAGGACCCGGCGGGCGTGCTGGTGCTCGATACGCTCGGCCTAGCGCTGCCGCTCGCGGCGATCTATCTCGATTCGGGGGTCGGTTAGAACCAAGCGAGGCGATTGGAGTCCAAGGCTTCAGCCTCGGCTCGGGCCGCCTGAGGCTAACGGCCATGAGCCTAGAAAGAGCAGTTCTCACACAGAGACACAAAGATCACAAAGATTTTCAACGCGATATGTAGGTCGAGAAGATCACCTGCGCGGTGATCCGCCCAACGCCTTCAATGATCTGTTTTTCTTTGTGTTCTTTGTGTTCTTTGTGTGAGCAATTCCCGAATTTAGGATGAGGGGTTGGCCGTCACCCGGAACCTGAAAGTTCCTTGTGGGAGCGGCCTCCGGCCGCGATGCGACGCCGCGGCA
>NZ_CAIKKU010000516.1 GCF_903828115.1 uncultured Thiodictyon sp.
CCCGGCCGCGACGTATGTCACCCCCAGAGGTTCAGAATTGGCCGGAATAAACATCAAGACCCTCAACGCGACCACCCCAGCGCATTTCCGCTTATGACGAATATCAAGCTGAGTTATTTCCTCCTGATCGCCGTCATTACCGGGCTCTGGCTCGCGGCCGATCCCATTCTCTCGGTACCCTACGAATTTTTCGCCCTGCGGGCGTCGCTCGTCAACTTCACCGGAATCATCGCGATCGGCATGATGAGCGTCGGGATCATGCTGGCCCTGCGGCCGGTCGGCATCGAACCCTTCGTGGGCGGTCTCGACAAGACCTATCGGCTGCACAAATGGCTCGGCGTCACGGGTTTCACCTTCGCTATTTCTTCAAGACGCACCGCGTGCTGGCGATCCTTTATCTGTTGCTGGTGGTGCACTGCGTGGTGTTGATGAAATTTACCTACTGGGGCGAGGCCATCGCTCCGCTGCTGGCGATCCTGATGACCGGGGGCACGGTCGCGGCCTTCATCTCCCTGTTCAGGAGGGTAGGAGCGCGCCGTCGCGCGGTGGCGGTCATCGAAGAGATTGTGCATCACAGCGACAATCGCGTGCTCAAGGTCTCGCTCAAGCTGACCGACCGCTGGCCCGGACACGAGGCCGGGCAGTTTGCCTTCGTTACCTTGAGCCATTTGCGCTGTGCCCAGATGTTGTGGTTACAAGGACCCCGCAGACACTAGATGATGCGGTTTTTTCGTCACAGCGCAAATGCCTCACCTTCGACCAGCGCGAGGGACCACACCCCTTCACGATCTCATCCGCGTGGCATGACGATGGAAAACTCTTCTTTCTCATCAAGGGCATCGGCGATTACACCAGAACCCTTCCCAATACTCTAAAAGTCGGCGATCTCGTCAAGGTGGAAAGGCCCTACGGCTGTTTCGATTTCCGCGGCAGTAAGCAGCGCCAGATCTGGGTGGCCGGCGGCATCGGGATCACCCCCTTCATCGCCCGCATGGCGGCCTTGGAGCACGGCTCGGATGGTAAGTCAATCGATCTGTTCTACAGTACCAGCGCGCCCGACGAGGGCTTCATCGCCAAGGTGCGGGCACTCGCGCAGGCGGCACAGGTGCAGTTGCATCTTCTGGTGACCGCCAAGGATGGCAGGCTCGATGTGGAACATATCTGTCGAACGGTGCCGCAATGGCCAAGCGCCGATGTCTGGTTTTGCGGTCCAGCCGCCTTCAATCGGGCGATTCACCGGGATTTTAGCCTCAGAGGACTGGCGGCCAACGACTTTCATCAGGAACTGTTCGACCTGCGGTAACATTGGTCAGCGGGCCGCGCGACCCCGGCCAATCACGCCTATGATCAGCATCTACGGGTCCTCGCGGGGGTGAGGCGATGACGGTCGATCCGCTCGGGGACAGCGCCGTACTGGTCGAGTTCGGCGCGGCCCCGGAGGCGGCATTGCGCCCGGCCATCGTTGGATTTTGCGCGGCGGTGCAGGCGCGGGCCTGGCCTTTCGTGCATGACCTGGTGCCGGGCGTCCAGAGTGTCTGCATCCATTATGACCCCGTGCGCCTCGCCGCGAGCGGCTGGACGGCGCCGTCCTGGTGCGCCGCGCTGGCGGCCCTGGACGCGGCGCCGGCCACGCCGTCCGCGGCCCGCCTGCATCAGCTGCCGATCTGCTATGAGGCCGGGTTCGGCCTGGACCTGGAGCGGGTGGCAGGGCAGTTGGGTCTCTCGGTGGACGCGGTGATCGAGCGGCACGCGGCGGCGCTGTACCAGGTCGTGATGATCGGCTTCGCGCCCGGCTTTCCCTATCTGGCGGGCCTGCCGCAGGCCCTGCAAGTGCCGCGGCGGGCCAGCCCGCGCAGCGCGGTACCGGCCGGCAGTGTCGCCATCGCCCTGGACCTGTGCGGCATCTATCCGGTGCAATTGCCGGGCGGCTGGCATGTAGTGGGGCGGACCCCGGTGCGCCTGTTCGACCCGAATCGCGACCCGCCCAGCCTCCTGCGGGCGGGGGATCAGGTAAGATTCACGCCGGTTGATCGACGCGGCTTCGAGGCCCTGTGCACCGTTTGATGATCCTGCGCGGCGGGCAGCTCTCCAGCGTCCAAGACGCCGGCCGTCCGGGTTTTCAGGCCCTGGGCGTCACCCCCGGGGGCGCCCTGGATACCGTCGCGTTGCGCGTGGGCAACTGGCTGGTCGGCAATGCCGAGCACCAAGCGGCCATCGAGATCACCTGGGCGGGCCCGCGGATCGGCTGCACCGAGGATACCCTGATCGCGGCGACCGGTGCCGCCGCCGAGCTATCCTGCGCGGGGGTGCCGGTGCCGGGCTGGCGGCCGGTGTGGATCAGAAAGGGCGGCGTACTGGAGATCGGCCAGGTCACCGAGGGCGCGCGTCTGTATCTGTGTGTGCAGGGCGGGATCGACACGCCCGTGGTCCTGGGCGGGCTGGGTACCGACTTGCGCAATCGCTTCGGCGGGCACGCGGGGCGGGCACTGATCCGGGGCGATGTGCTGGCACTCGGGGCGCAGCAGGAGTCCTACCCGCGCTTACATGCGAGGCTTACCGACACGCACGGGGACTTCGCCGCGCCGCCCTGGCAGGTGTCGATGTGGCGCGACAGCGGCGTGCCGAGCGCCGCGCCGCTGCGGCTGCTGACCGGTCCACACCAGTCGCGGCTAGGTCCGAAGGACCAGGCGGCCCTGCATGGGGCGAGCTTTCGCGTGCTGCCGCAGTCCGACCGCCAGGCGTTGCGTCTGCAGGGGCCCGCCCTGACGCTCGGGTCCTGCCGGTACCCGTCGGCCGGGGTCTGCCGCGGGGTCATGCAACTGCCGCCGGACGGCAATCCCATCCTGCTCTTGGCGGACCATCAGACCACCGGGGGCTATCCGGTGATCGGGGTGACGGCCGGCGTCGAGGGCACCCGCCTGGCGCAACTGCGCCCCGGTGACGCGGTGCGCTTCGTCCCCTGCGGGCTCGCGCAGGCACAGCAACTGCTGCTGGAGCGCGAACGGCGGTTACTCATCATCAAACACGAACTGGCATGGCGCGCCGCACAGGGTTGAGGCCGGTGCCGCGCCCAGGAGCATCAATCGACCATGGACATCAATGCCGATCTCGGGGAGGGCGGCGGTCAGGACGCCGCGCTGATGCCGCTGATTGCACGCGCCAATATCGCCTGCGGCGGTCACGCGGGTGACGCTGCCCGCATGCGCGCGACGCTGCGGCTGGCCGAACGACACGGCATCCAGATCGGGGCGCACCCCGGCTATCCGGATCGCGCGCGCTTCGGGCGGACTGAGACCGGCGCTACCCCGGCGCAGATCGAGGCCGACTGCACCAGTCAACTGGAGGCGTTCCGGCGGGAGGCGCAGCGCTGCGGACTGGCCGTCGCCCATGTCAAGGCGCACGGCGCCCTCTATCACCGGTTGATGCAGGATCCGTCCGCCGCCGACGCCTTCCTGCGTGCCGTCCGCGCCGTGCTGGGCGGCGCTGCCGTGCTGGGGCTGCCCGGCAGCGTCTTGCAGGAGCGCGCCCGCCTGGCCGGGATCGGATTCATTGCGGAGCTGTTCGCCGACCGGCGCTATGAAGACGACGGCCAGTTGACCCTGCGCACGCTCCCGGACGCCGTGATCGCTACCCTTGACGAGGCACTCGCACAGGTGCTTTCGGTCCGCGACACCGGGCGGCTGCGCTCACGGACCGGACAGATGATCCAACTGCACGCACAAACGGTGTGCGTGCATGGCGATGGCGAACAGGCGTTGACCTTGGCGCGCGCCCTTCACCGCGTACTGCGCTGCGGGCCGCGTCGCGGGCGCGAACACCCAAATCACTTTGACATAAGGCAACAGACATGAGCGATTCTCCGGTCCGGCGCTCGCTGCCCGGCCAGCGTTGGGCAGGCATCGATCTGCTCGACTATAAGCCCAGCGGCAGCGCACCCTTCAAGGCCATCACCCGCCAGGTCCTGGTCGGCGACGAGACCCTCGCGGCGGAACTGCGCTACTTTGAGATCGCCGCCGGCGGTCACTCCACGCTGGAGCGGCACGCGCACGCCCACGCCGTCCTGGTACTGATCGGCCGCGGGGCCTGTCTGGTCGGCCAGGGGGTCCATCCATTGGGACCGCACGACCTGCTGCGGGTCCCGCCCTGGACCTGGCACCAACTGCGCGCCGACCCGGACGCGCCGCTGGGGTTTCTCTGCCTGGTCAACCGGGAGCGGGACCGGCCGGTCTTGCCCACCGCGCACGACCTGGAGGGACTGCGCGCCGACCCGGTGGCGGCGGCCTTCATGCGGGTGTGATACCGACAGGTTGCGCTGTCAAAGTACCAGGGGCCGATTCGGCAGTTCATTCGAGTGGGCGCCGGTCGCCGGGAAATGGGCCCGCAGTTGCGCAGCGATGTCGCGGACGCCTGTGCAGACGCCCGTCTCGAATTCGCCCCGGTGGAAGGCGTCGCCCATGTCGCGGCAGACTTGCGCCCAGGACTGCGGGCCGATCCTGGCGTTGATACCCCGGTCGGCAACGATCTCCACCCGTTGTTCGGCGAGCAAGAGATAGATCAGCACGCCGTTGTTTTGTTCGGTATCCCACAGGCGCTCGTCGCTGAAGACCTCCAGTGCCCGCGCCCGCGCGGTGGTACCGCGTACGAGTTGCAGCAGGTCGAGGTTGGCTTCGATGGCAACGCAGATCTCGCCGCTGTGGTGCCTTTCCGAGGCGGCGATTTCGTGTTCGATCCGATCCAGCACGGGGCGGGGAAAAAGCTGCCGCAGGCGCCAGGGAAAGTAGCAGAGGTGTTTCAAGAACCGACGCATCGTCTTCTCCTTACCAACTATCGGAGGCGCCGCCCCCGCCGCCGGAGCCGCCCCCGCCTCTGAAGCCCCCGCCCCCGCCCCCGCCGGAGCTGCCCCCGCCACTGAAGCCCCCGCCCCCGCTCCACCAGCCCCAATCGCTGGGGCGCTGCCGCCCCTTACCCCTCCTGCTCCCGCCCCTGCCCCTGCCTCTGCGACGGCCGAGCAGCACGATGAGGAAGGCGGCCATCGCACCGGCGCCGGCCAGGATCGAGGAGCCGACCGATAGCCACAGACCCAGGCCGACCACCGCACCAGCCGCCGCCGCGCCGAACAATTCGCCCAATAGCGCGCGCAACGCACCGGCGACAAACACCACGGCAAACACCAGCAACGCCAACAGGTCCTCGATCGAGGACCAGTCCGGTTCCTGCGCAGGCGGCGGCGGCAACGGCTCGCCGTCCACCAATCCGATCATGCGTCTAAGGCCCGCCGCGATCCCGCCGTAGAAATCGCCGCGCTTGAGGGCCGGCGTGATGTCCTCGACCATGATGCGCTTGGCCGTGGCGTCGGGGATCACGCCTTCCAGGCCGTACTGGGTTTCGATCCGCAGCCGGTGGTCATCCTTCGCCACCAACAGCAGCGCGCCGTCATCCACCCCCTTGCGTCCCAACTGCCACGCGTCCAAGACGCGGCGGGCGTATTGTTCGATGGTTTCGGGCTGAGTACCGGGCACGATCAGCACGGCGATCTGCGCCCCCTTGCGCGCCTGGAGCTCGGCAAGATCGTGTTCGATCGCCTGCTGCTGTTGCGCGGTGAGGGTCTGCGTGAGGTCGGTCAGGTGCGAGCGCAGCGGCGGCACGGCCACTTCGGCCTGCGTCGGCACCGCGGCGAGCGCCCACCACCATCCCCACAGGAGCAGGAGGCAACACCGACCGGGCAACCAGGGGCGCGGCATCGTCACTGCGCCGGGGCGGGCGCGCCGAACTCGACCCGGGGTGCACGCGAGATCGCGCCTTCGTTCTCGACCGTAAAGTTCGGCTTCAACCCCTGACCAAACAGCATCGCGGTGAGATTGGACGGGAACCGCCGCACCGTGGTGTTGTATTCCCGCACCGCCTTGATATAGCGATTGCGCGCGACGGTGATCCGGTTCTCGGTCCCTTCGAGTTGTGCCTGCAGCTCGCGGAACACGCCGTCGGCCTTGAGTTGCGGATAATTTTCAGCCACCACCAACAAGCGCGACAAGGCGCTGCCGAGCTCGCCCTGCGCCGCCTGGAATTGCTTGAAGGCGGCCGGATCCTTGATCAGCGCCGGCGTCATCGGCACCTGCCCGACCTGCGCCCGCGCCTGCGTCACCTGGGTGAGCACCTCTTGCTCATGTGCGGCATAGCCCTTCACCACATTCACCAGATTGGGCACCAGGTCGGCACGCCGTTGATATTGGTTGAGCACCTCCGACCAACTGGCCGTGATCTGCTCGTCCTGGGATTGTAATCGGTTGTAACCACAGGCGCTCAGTGACGCCAAGGTCAGAAATGCCAACACACCCGCCAATACGCGTCGCAGCATGGGGTCGTCCTCACTCGTGGTTTAGGGCAATGATCGATTCTATCGTTCCTGACCGGGCGACTCCAGATCCATAGCGCCGACCCCGCGGGGCTACCGGCCCCCGCACGCCGCCGATCGCGCGCGTGCGCAACCGCCCTTGGTGTGCGATGCTCGTCACACTCGGCGGCCCGGGGGGCTGCGAAAAACGGATACTGCCCATGACCGCAGCGACCATGACACCCTTCCCGCCCGGCTTCCTGTGGGGCGGGGCCACCGCCGCCAACCAACTGGAGGGCGCCTACGACGAGGGCGGCAAGGGCCTGTCGATCCAGGACGTGGCACCCAAGGGCATCGAGGGCCCGCGGACCGCGGCGCCGACCCCGGACAACCTCAAGCTGGTCGGGATCGACTTCTATCATCGGTATGCAGAGGATCTGGCCCTGTTCGCCGCGATGGGCTTCAAGGTCTTGCGCCTGTCGATCGCGTGGAGCCGGATCTTCCCGAACGGCGACGAGGAGACCCCCAACGAGGAGGGCCTGGCCTTCTACGACCGGGTGTTCGACGCCTGTGCCCGGCACGGCATCGCGCCGCTGGTGACCATCTCGCATTACGAGACCCCGCTGCACCTGTGCGAAAAGTACAACGGCTGGGTCAGCCGGGAGCTGATCGGCTTCTACGCGCGCTATGTGCGGGTCTTGTTCGAGCGCTACGGGTCCAAGGTGAAGTACTGGCTGACGTTCAACGAGATCAACTCGGTGCTGCACGAGCCCTTCCTGAGCGGGGCGATCAACACCCCGCGGGACCAGCTCGCCAAGTCCGACCTGTACCAGGCCGTCCACCACGAGCTGGTGGCCAGCGCCCTGGCCACCCGTATCGCCCATGAGCTGATCCCCGACGCCAAGGTCGGCTGCATGCTGGCGGCGCTGCCGACCTACCCGCTGACGCCGAACCCGGCCGACGTGGTGGCCGCGATGCAGGCCGACCACCGGAACCTGATGTTCGGCGATGTGCACACGCGCGGCGCCTACCCCGGGTACGCCTTGCGCTATTTCCGGGACAACGCCATTGTGCTTGACATCACGGACGCGGACCGCGAATGTCTGACCAACACCGTCGACTTCG
Source organism: uncultured Thiodictyon sp. (assembly GCF_903828115.1). GTDB lineage: Bacteria > Pseudomonadota > Gammaproteobacteria > Chromatiales > Chromatiaceae > Thiodictyon. Next base: position 7,457 of record NZ_CAIKKU010000516.1, read on the forward strand.
TGTCGTTCAGCTACTACATGAGCGTCTGCGCCACCGCCGACCCCGCGTTGCAGATCCGCGGCGCGGGCAATATCCTGGGGGGCGTGCCCAACCCCACCTTGAAGGCCAGTGAGTGGGGCTGGCAGATCGACCCCGCCGGCCTGCGGATCATCTGCAACCAGTTCTGGGACCGCTGGGGCAAGCCCCTGTTCGTCGTAGAGAACGGTTTGGGCGCCAGGGATCGGTTGAGCACTGTCGCGGGGGTCAGGACCGTGCTCGACGACGACCGGATCGCCTACCTGCGTGACCATCTCGTCCAACTCGGCGAGGCCATCGCCGACGGCGTCGAAGTGCTCGGCTTCACCGCCTGGGGATGTATCGACCTGGTCAGCTTCACCACCGCCGAGATGAGCAAGCGCTATGGCTTCATCTATGTCGACCGCAACGACGACGGCACCGGCACCCTCGCGCGCTACAAGAAGAAGTCCTTCGACTGGTACACCGAGGTCATCGCCACCAACGGGGCCAGCCTGCGCCACGAGCGGTAAGATACGGTTCGCTAATGAGTTAAACAAGTCCATTAGGGTATGCTTGTCGCGTCGTTGTCGTAATCGAGGTTATCGTAGCAACCCGGATTTTCTCGGACGTCAAATTGCATCGCTTCTCCGATTACGACAACGACAACGACAACGACAACGATTGTACCCGTTGTTTCACATTTCTGACTTGCTACTAGGGCCCCTCACCCAGGTTGTCGCATGAACCGCGGAGCGCGTCATCGTGTCTTGGCCGAACCACCAGCTCCCGTCGCCTGCCGAGCGAGATGTGATTGCTGTCCCCATCGAACACATCTACCGCTCACCCCACCGCTCACTGGCACCGACGCCCGATCCCGCGGCGCTCGCCGCCTGGTTGGACAATCCGGCGCTGCGTGACCGGGTGCTGGTCCGTCCGCGCCGACTGGGCGGGTATGAACTGCTGATCGGGGAATTCTCCTGGCGCCTGGCGCAAGCCGCCCGGTTCGACACCTTACCAGCCCGGGTGTTGCAACCTGTCGACGATGGACTCGCACAGCAGTTGGCGGCGCTGGATGCCGATCAGGATACCGCGCGACTCCCAGGCACGACCGTGGGCGCCGGACATCTTCCCTGGTGCGGCAGGGCGAAGCTGGCGATCGCCCGCGCCATGCGCGTGTTGCGCACCGAGCAGCGCTGGTCGTTGACTGCCGCCGCTGAGTTGTTTGGGCTATCTCGGGCCGAAGGGGCCCATTATCTGCGTGTGTTGACGCTGCCCGCGCCGGTTCTCGATCTGATCGAGCAGGGCGCGCTATCGTTCGGCCAGGCGCGGGCACTCTCGCGGCTCACGGCATGGCCCGAACGGGCGCGTGTATTAGCTCACAAGGTGGCGGCGCTGCCGGGGACGCCGGCCCGTGCGCGGCGGCGACCCTACAGCGTTCGCGAGGTCGAACGACTCGTCGCGGAGATCCTCCGGCGAGAGGAAACGGTGGCTCAAGCCGGGGATGCCGGGATCGGTAAGCGCGCGGGTCTCACGGGCAGGATGGCGGGGCAGGTAAAGCACGCATCCGGCGATTTAGGACGAGCCGAGAGGCTCTTGACAGAGCGCTGCGGCTTTCCCGTTCAGATTGACTTCGACCCGCGCACGGGGCACGGTCGGGTCATGGTACGGTTTGCATCGGTTGACGAATTCCAGACCGTCGCAGAACTTCTGGCGCCTGGGATCGATTTTGAGGATGGTTGAGGACTCAGCGAAGGAATGATCTCTAGGCGGCGCAAGCGAACCTCAGCGCACCCAGGCGGCGTGTTCCCCGGCGCTTACCGCCGGCGGTAATAACTTTATCCTCGGAGATTTATCGATGAATACGTCAGCATTCCACCAAGTTCCGCTTCGTCGCGTGGTAACACTCTCCATGCTGCTGATGGCGTCTGCAGATCTATACGGCCGCTCAAGTCAGCCCTGGAGCGGCAACGACATGGACACCTATGCCGACGACCTCAAGGAACTGATTGAAGCGCTTGACCTGACGGGTGTCACGCTGATCGGCTTCTCCGCCGGTGGCGGCGAGGTGGCCCGCTACATCGGTCGCGCCGGGTGCTGTACACGGCAAAGCACCGTCAGCTCGTGGTGATGGCACTCAGACCCAAGACGGAATAATGCGCACGCTCATGGGCAAGAACAAGACGGCAGGTCAGGCTGAAACACCCGCAACGCAACCGGTCGCGGTCCGCAACGGTGATTCTCCACGAACGGCCTATCGCAGGTGGTGCCAGGCTTCGCTTTCTCGAACGATCCGCTGCTGTCGGACAATCGTCGTGATCGGCGCGGTGGCGCTTTCTGGTTGCAGTGAAGAAAAGCCGGGCGGATCGAGTCACAAGGAGGTCGGCAAGGCGTCTTGGTACGGACCAGGATTCGACGGCCGCCAAACCGCGAGCGGCGAACGATTCGATCAGAACGACATGACGGCGGCCCATCCGACATTGCCGATGGGGACCAAGGCGAAGGTGACCAACCTTGAGAATGGAAAAAGAGTCGAGGTAACGATTAATGATCGTGGACCCTTTGCCAAGGGTCGTGTGATCGACCTCTCGCATGAGGCTGCCGGCAAGCTGGAGATGGAAAAGGACGGCACCGTGCAGGTCAAGATAGAGACGACACCCGCGAAGAAATAGCGGTCGGCGTATGTCCATCCCGAGGGGCACTGTGTTAGCGTTGGATTTCTCCCTCCAGGCTGGCGCGATCACATGAGCAATTCAGTTTCTCCCCCGCCTCACCCAGAGCCTGGCCGCCTTGCGCGACCTCAGACGGCTGCCGCTCGGCGTGGCTGGATGCGTTGGCTGCCGGGGCTCCAGACCCTGCGCGAGTACGAGCTGGCCTGGTTGCGTCACGACCTCCTGGCGGGACTGGTGCTGACGACGATGCTGGTGCCCGTCGGTATCGCGTACGCCGTGGCATCCGGCGTGCCGGGGATCTATGGCCTCTACGCGACCATCGTTGCGCTGCTGGCCTATGCGCTGTTTGGCCCCAGCCGCATCCTGGTACTGGGACCGGATTCCGCGCTGGCCGCTGTCATCCTCGCCGTCGTCCTGCCGTTGTCCGGCGGCGACCCCCTGCGGGCGGTCGCGTTGGCCAGCATGATGGCGATCGTCTCCGGGACCCTGTGCATCCTCGCCGGTGCGGCACGCCTGGGATTCGTCACCGAACTCCTCTCCAAGCCGATCCGTTACGGGTACATGAACGGCATTGCGGCGACCGTCCTGATCAGCCAGCTACCGAAGCTGTTTGGCTTCTCGGCCGCGGGCGATGGTCCACTGGAGGGCACCCGGGCCTTCGTCGAGGCGGTGCTGGCCGGGAGCACGAACTGGACCGCGCTGCTGATCGGTGTGGGCACCCTGATGGTGATCTTTCTGCTCCGGGGCAGTCAGCGCGTGCCGGGGATACTGATTGCCGTGGTGGGCGCGACCCTCATCGTCGGGGTGCTCGACCTGGCGGCGAGCGCCAACCTGTCGGTCCTGGGCGCGCTCCCTCAAGGCCTGCCCGCGTTCGCCATCCCGTGGATCACCGATGATGACCTGGTGCCGGTGCTGATCGGGGGTGGCGCCGTCGCCCTGGTGTCGTTTGCCGACACCAGCGTGCTCTCGCGTACCTATGCCGCCCGCACCGGCACTGCCGTCGACCCCAATCAGGAGATGGTGGGGCTCGGCGCCGCCAACCTGGCCGCCGGGTTCTTTCAAGGCTTTCCGATCAGCAGCAGTACGTCGCGCACCCCGGTGGCCGAGGCCGCGGGCGCCAAAACCCAGTTGGCCGGGGTGGTTGGCGCACTCGCCGTGGCCCTGCTCCTGATCCTAGTCCCTGACCTGCTGCGCAATCTGCCCAGCAGTGCGCTCGCTGCCGTCGTGATCGCCTCGGCCATCGGCCTGATCGAGGTCGCCGACCTGCGTCGCATCTACCGCATCCAGCGTTGGGAGTTCTGGCTCTCCATCGGCTGCCTCGCCGGGGTGGTCGTCCTGGGTGCGATTCCAGGCATCGGCCTGGCGATCATGATTGCCGTCATCGAGTTTCTGTGGGATGGCTGGCGCCCCTACTGCGCGGTCCTGGGACGCGCCGAGGGCGTCAAGGGCTACCACGACATCACGCGCCATCCCGACGCGCGCCTCATCCCCGGCCTGGTCCTGTTCCGTTGGGATGCGCCCTTGTTCTTTGCCAACGCCGAGTGGTTCCAGGGCCGTGCGCTGGACGCGGTGGCGACCTCACCCACGCCGGTGCGCTGGCTGGTCGTGGCCGCGGAACCGGTCACCAGCGTCGACGTCACCGCCGCCGACATGCTGGCCGAATTGGACGAGACTTTGCACGCGGCGGGCATCAAGCTGTGCTTTGCCGAGATGAAGGACCCTGTTAAGGATAAACTGAAGCGATTCGGGGTGTTCGCGCGCCTTGGCGAAACGGCCTTCTTTCCGACCGTTGGTGCCGCCGTCAGCGGCTATCTCAGCACCTACCCGGTGGAATGGCTGGACTGGGAGGACCAGGGGTAGAGCGGCCGGGCCAAGACCCAGCTCGATGCCGCGCCGATACCTCCATGGACTGTCCAAGCAGTTCATAACGGCGCGTGGTATAAGGTTCGCTGCCACATGAGCGCGGCCTGCCCGCTGTCGTCGACCGGCACGGACATCGCCGGCCCGGTCAAGCACCGACTGCCGTCGATGCCGATCGCCATCTTCCCAGACCGATGAGCTGCGCCAGACCAGTGCGCAGATCGAGTGAGCAAAGACCGATGAACCCCGACCCAGCCGGCACCGCGGCCGCTGACTTGCCCCGCCAGGCGGAACCGCACCTGGTTCGGCAGCCGCCGGACACCACTGCCGTGCAGTCAGTTGGCGACCTCGAGCGCCTGGTGCATGAGCTGCAGGCTCGTCGGCGCGGGCTGGAGATCGAGAATGAGCAATTGCGGGAGTCGCGAGCGAATCTGGAAGCGGCGCTCGCGATGAACCTCGCTTCCAATGCGCTGGAATGTCGCGCGCTCGTGGTCGATGTCACCGAGCGCAAGCAGATGGAAGAGCGGCTACGGATCAGCGAGGAGCGCTACCGGCTGTTGGCCGAGACGGCCATCGATGTTATCTGGACGATGAATCTGGACGGCCGGTTTACCTTCGTCAGCCCCTCGGTGCAGCAATTACGGGGCTTTACGCCGGAGGAGGTATTGCAGCAATCATTTGAAGACATTTTTCCTCCCGCTTCGCTGGCCCTGGTCCATGAGCAGTTCGGTCGTTTTCTGGCTGAGTTCCATGCCGGAGCGCCAACGGGGACAATGCGGTTGGAACTCGAACACAAATGCAAAGACGGCTCCACCGTCTGGACCGATGTCATTGCCTGCCTGACGATCAGTGCCGACAGCACCTTTGTGGAAATCCTTGGCGTCACCCGCGACATCAGCGAGCGCAAGCAGGCGGAAGCAGCGCAGCGCGTGCGCCTGGCGGAACGTTCGCGGATGCAGGAGCGCGAGCAGCTGCTGCAGGACCTGCATGACGGATTTGCCTCTCAACTGGCCAGCGCTTGCCTGCGCAACGAGTACCGCGTACTCAACCGAGCCGAGGTGGGCGCGCTATTGCGCGAGTGTCTCGATGACCTCCATTTGGTCGTCGAAGCCCTGGGGCCCGAGGATCTGAGCCTGAACGACGCCATCGCCGATTATCGTTACCGCTGTGAGAGCCGCCTGTCTGGTCTCGGGATGCAGGTCGACTGGGTAATCGAGCTGTCGGCCTGCCCGCCGTTAGAGCGGCGGACGCTACTGAATATATTGCGTATCCTGCAGGAAAGCCTGAACAACGCGGTCAAGCACGCGCAGGCCCGGCAGATCCGGGTCGCCGCCTGTTGTCATCCGGATGGCCAGTTGCGGATCGCCGTCTGCGATGATGGCATCGGGCTGCCCGCCGTCCCGGCGGCGGGGCGCGGTCTGGCGAACATGCAGAGACGGGCACGCGACATTGGCGGCCGGCTCGCTTTCACCCCTCTGGCGCCTGGTACCAGCGTGTCCCTGACGCTGTCTCTGAGCCCAGCGCCCGTCTCGCCACGGGCTTAGTCGGAGGGCGCCGGCGGACAAGTGCGACCTCGCCCGAGGGAAGGTTACCCACCCTCAGATGAGCGGAAGTCCTGCGATCCAGCCGGGTTTGCGCAGGTTTGCAGAGACCGCCCGCGAGGCGTCTCGCCACGCCGATGACCGCGACCCCAGCGGCGCCGACGATCTCGCCCAGCAAATGGCGCGCGACGACTACGGTTCATCGCCGGCGGCGAAGCCGGCGGGTCTTTTCAACCATGCGGTGCGTGGAAAGGCTGTTGTTGAAGCGCACCACCTGTGCGAGCGGTACCCACAGCACCTGGTGGGATTCGTCGTTGCCGGGGATCGGCAGGTCGTCGTCCATCTCCACCAGGAAGCGGATGTCGATGTGCTCGTGGGCCGAGCCGTGTTCGCTCTCCGGGATGCTGTGGATGTCCACGTCGAACAGGGCGTCGTCCACCAGCCGGATGTGCGAGGGGTCGAGGCCCGTCTCCTCCGCGGTTTCGCGCAGCGAGACCCGCAGGATGTCGCCGTCTCCGTCCGCGTGTCCGCCGGGCTGGAACCATTGGTCGTGTTTGCGATGGTGCAGCAGCAGGACCCGCTCGCGGCTGGGATTGACCACCCAGGCCGAGCCGGTCACGTGGCCCGGCCACAGATCGCTGTGGAAGCAATCCTCGTGCGCGCGAATGAACCCCCGCGCCCGTGCCACATAGGCGGACTCCTCCATGAAGCGGGTCTGGTGCGCAGCGAGTCGTTTGAGCAGCGCGCGGCGGTGCATGGCGGCGAACCTCGCTGGTGCCGATGGGTTGGGGCAGGGACCTCAGGTGCCGGATGGGTTTTCGACGGCCGCGATGGCCGCGGCGGCGGCCTCGTCCACGTCGCCCTCGCGGCCGGACAGGATCAGGCGCCCGAAAGCGCCGACGGCGCGCACGTCGATCAGGGTGATGTTGGCGGCCTTCTCCGCCTGGTTGGCGGCATAGACGATGTACCCGGCGGGCTCGGTCTCGAGGATGAACATGCTCTGGCCCGGCAGGATCATGGAGCCCCGTCGGTCCTGGCGGTTGATCAGCACGCAGTGGTCCGGCGTCATGCCGCGGATCACCTCGTGCCAGGCGACGCGGCAGGGTTGACGGTCCTGGACGCGGGCCTTCAGCTTGGCGAGCACGGCCCGGCCGGCCTCGCGCACGTCGCTTTGGTCGCGCTGGTGGATCACCATGGAGCCAAAGGTGCGCTCGACGACCTGCTGGGCCAGATGGACGCGGGTCGCCTTCAGCGCCACATCGGTCAGCCGGTGGACCGCCATCCCGGGCGAGACCTCGACCCACAGACACGCATCCCCGGGTACCGGCAGAAAGCCCTGGGACACCGTCGCGATATAGGCGGCGAGCTGGGGCTGCAGCGAGTCGATATAGACGTAGGTTCTTAGGTTAATCATCCTGCGCTGCCGGCTTGGCGGTGGTCGATTGGGCGGCGAGCGTTGGCCACATCTTCTCCATGCGCTCGATGATCCCCGGTATGCTCTCGATCACGAACGCCAGAAAGGCCCGTGCGACCAGGGACAACTCCTTGCCCGTTGGATACACCAGATACCACCTGCGCATGATTGGAAAGCCCTCGACGTCCAAGAGGGCGACCGGTCCCTGCGTGCCATCCAAGGTCAGGGTGTGCAGCGACATCACGGACAGTCCGAGCCCACCCACGATGGCATGCTTGATGGCCTCGCTGCTGCCGAGTTCCATGCGCACCCGGGGCCGCAAGCCGTGCTGCTCAAAGACCCTCATCGTCGCGTCGCGCGTACCGGAGCCGGGCTCGCGCAGGATGAAGATCTCCTCGGCGATGCGGGTGAGTGGGATCGTCTTTTCCCCCACCAACGGGTGGTCGCGGGGGGCCATCACCACCAGTGGGTTCGGGGCAAAGGGGACCGCCTCGACCTCGACCTGATCGCCGTGGGTCTCGCCCAGGATGTAGAGATCGTCCTCGTTGGCGTTGATGCGATCCATGATGCGATCCCGGTTGGAGACCTTGAGTGCGACCTCGATCCCGGGATACCGCTTGCAGAACGCACCCAGTATCTCAGGCGCGAAATACTTGGCGGTGGTGATGACGCCGAGCCGCAGGCGCCCGCACTTGATACCCTTGAGGTCGGCCACCTTCATCTCCAGGTTCGATAAGATCTCGAAGATGGCGCGGCAGGCCTGATAGAGCTCGGCCCCGGCCTCGGTCGGCAGGACCTGACGCCCGGCGTTCTCCAGTAAGGGCAGTCCCAGGGCATCCGCCAGTTTCCGGGTCTGCATGGACACCGTGGGCTGGGACACGAAGAGCTCGTCCGCGGCACGGGTGAAGCTACCGAGCCGCACGATGGCTTCAAACACCTGGAGCTGGCGCAGACTGGCTTGCCGAATCAGGTAATTGGGCATCGCCGCCGGCGGCGTGTAAGTCGGATCTCGGTAGGGAGGCAAGGATAACTCTCCGGTGGGCGCATCGTGAGGCTGGGCGGCCTGATATCCCGGCTTGCGGAGCGGGGCTCAATCCGGCCAGATCCGCTCGACGGACCGATAGGGATCGACTGACTCGGCCTTTACCGTAAAAGTCGCGCCGGGAGCGCGCTCCACTTCTCCCTCTCCCTCAGGGAGAGGGCGGGGTGAGGGAACGGCCATGGCGCCCGCAACTTTCATCGTTCGCGGTGGCGCGGGCGCCATGGCCGTTAGCGTGGTCGTCCGTGCCGGCCCGAGGACCGCAACCGCGGGCGTGGTCGGCACGCGCGCCTGGGGCCGCGGGGCAGCGGAGTCGGCCTGGGGGGCAGTGGGCTCGCCCGCGGCGGCGGCGGTCTTGGTACGGCGTAGTGGTGCGACGGGCGTGTCGCCGGTGCGCTCGGTCGTGGTCATACCCTGAATGCCTCTTCGATTGGTTGGCGGTGCTTGCCGCTTCTCGTTCCCACGCTCCGGCGTGGGAATGCCGTGCGGGCGCTCCGCGTCCGGTCCTGGCACTGGACGCGGA
>NZ_CAIKKU010000517.1 GCF_903828115.1 uncultured Thiodictyon sp.
ATTGTCAGAGCAGCTTCACACCGGACCGTTACCAGTCTCGCATGTGCTCCTAGGCTACGACGGGAGAAACCGTCGGTTCCATCAGGTCGCCATATAGAGACTTCCAGTAGAACAATTACTTACGCGACTTCGTGTCGCACCATTATGATCAAGGCCGTCGGCTTCAATCGACCGACGGCCCCATCGGCAACTCATCCAACAACAGCCCGAGCCGCGCCACCGCCCGCTCGGCAACCGCCCGCCGGGCAGGCGCCCGGTCGCGCATACTGAGGTCGCGCCAGTGCTGCTGGCGTTGCTCCACATAGCCGGTATCCCGGGCGCGGTCCAACGGCAGCCGGTCCGCGCTCTCCTGACCGTATTGTCCCAACAAGCGACGCAGTTCGTTCTGCTCCTCCCCGCCAAAGATCCCCGCATGCTGCTCCAAGGTCTGTAACGCCTCGAAGTCGGCGTTGTACTCCTCCAACCGGTGGAAGACCCGCCCCAGGTCGCGATCGACCGCGTCGACCGCCGCGGCCACCGGCGCTGCAGACGGCACCGCGGCCCGCTCCACCCATTCGGCCAGTTCGGCGGCCACCGCTCGATCGCCGGGCGCCGCACGGAGAAAGGCCAGGAAGCGCTCCCGGCGCGCCGCCTCGTCGCGCTCGCGCTGGCGCAGCGCCGGGAGTCGCTGGTAACGGATGCCGCTGACCAGCCGGCGCGCATCCCCGATGAGGCGGTAACAGCGCAGGAACTCGCTGCGTTTCAGGAAATGGCTCTCCAGCATCTCCCCGAGCGGGCCGAAACCGGCGATGTGCCCGAGCCGCGCCGCGACCTCGTCCAACGCCAAGGCGGGATCGGCCGCGAGCCGGGCGATGGTGGTGAAGACGGTCCAGTCCAGGCCGCCCAGGAGCGCGCGGCGCTCGTCCGTGCTCAGTGGACAGTCATCGAACTCGTATTCGCGGTAGAACTCGTCGTTGTCCAGCAGCTTCTCCAGGCGACCCGGCGGCACTCGGCGCAAGGCGTCCATTAACGCCTGGAGACCGACGCCCCCACCGTCCATGAGCCGCTCCAGTGCCCGATGCAATCCGGCGGAGACCGGCATCACCGTATTCAGGCTGTCCTTGAGCTGGCCGGCTACCTTGGCGGCTAAGTCCTCACGCCGCTCCATCGTCGCGGGGGAGAGGTCGATCTTGGCCATGACCCCGACGGCGTTCAGCGCCCGGGAGGTCCCCTGGGTCGCCTGACCGAACTCCTCCAAAAAATCGCGGTCGGTGGTACGCGCCACCGCGCCGATCAGATAGATGATGGCGTCGCTGGTTTCCCCGATCTGCTGGGTCTCGCGGTCGTGGCGTTCGCGCAGTTGGCCGTAGAGGCGCATGTACTCGGCGGTGCGTCCCTGGTGCTCGTCCACCACGGCGCCCGTACCGGGGGTGTCCACCAGAGTCACGCGGCGCAGGTAATCCAGATCCAGCCGGTATTCCAGGTGGGCGATCCCCTCGGCCCGGCGCAGCGTCTCCAGGTCATTGCCCTGCAACTGATGCAGGAAGCTTGCGGGGCAATCCTCATAGCCGCCGCCGCGCCAATAGCAACGCACCGGCCGCTCGGGGTCGGCGGGACGGCCATAGCGGAAATAGTTGATGGTGGCCGTGGTCTCGGTGGTGCCTACCGTTGCCAGGTCTTCCCGGGCGCCGAGCAGGGCATTGATGAAGGTGCTCTTGCCTGCCTTTACCCGGCCGACCACCGCGACAACGCAGGGGTCGTAGACCTTGCCGGCCAGGGCGGCCAGCTCGTCGGCGACGGAACCCGGCAGGCCCGGCAGGCGCAGGCGGGCCGCGGATTGCTCGATGACCTGGACGACAGACTCCTGGATGGTGCTCATGGGCGATCCCCCCGCGATAAAGTCCCGATCCCCAGCACCTTGGCGGCCCGTTCGGGCTCCGAGGGCGGCCCGCACCGAGGCCTGCCGCCACTCCAAAGACCAGGCGCCCGCGGCTATGCGCCGGGCTGGTCCCCCAGCAGGCGCCGCAGCCGCTCGATTTCGGCCAGGGCCGCCGCCTCGCGTTCCAGCGCGGCATCCTTTTCGGCACGCTCGTGCTCCGCCGCCGCCCGCGCCTGCTCCGTCGCCGCCTGCAACGCGTCGAGTTCCCCGAGCCGGCGTTGGATGCTGCGTTGCCGGCGCAAGTAGTTCTGGCGCGCCTGGTAGACGTGGTACTCGCGCTCTTTCTCGGAAAAGGTCATCAGGGTGCTCATGGCTTCTCGCATCTCCTCGGTCTGCATCCAGTCGGGCAGGGCCTGCTCATCGAGCCCCTCGCCCTCGGTGAAGAATTTGAGCCAACGCTCAAGCTCGGTCTCGACCTCTCGGGCCGCGCCTGGCCCGGCGGCGAATTTATCCAGTTCCAGTAGACAGATGCCACCGTGATCGATCAGGACCCGCCCCCGGTCGTCGCGCATCCGCAAGCGATGCAGGTAGTCCGGCAGCCCGCGGCGCAAGGTCTCGCCGAGCAACCAGATCGAATAGGTGGGCTTGAGTTCTCCGTAATCCTGGCCGCTCTGTAGTTGCGCGCTGTAGAGGTCTGCCCAGCCATAGAGTATACGGGCCGGAAGCTCAGGCAGGACCAGCAACTGGATCTCGACCTGAAAGACCCGCCCATGATCGTCGCGCGCCTTGACGTCGACGATGGAGAGCTTGTCATCCTGAAACTCCCGTTCGTTGTACGGGCTCAGGATTGCCACCTCTGCCACCGGCGCGGGCAGGTCGGTGCCCAGGACCGCGTTCAGGAAGTGGATCAGCAGCCGACGGTTGGCCTCGGCCCCGAGCAGGGCCTTGAAGACACAGTCGATCTTGGGGTCGATGGGGTGGCGCATGGGCAGACTATAGCGCAGGCGGGGCCTGACGGGCACCGGTCATCGGGGGCCATTCCAACCGATGCGGCAGCCAACCACGTTCATTATAGGATGGGCCGAGCGAGAGCGATGCCGATCGCCCCGCAACGGTCGCGCCTCGTTCCCACGCTCCGAGATTGTGAAAGTATTCGCCACTAGCCCCTTTTCGTGCGATCCCGGTGGGGTTAGGCGCGCGTGGCACGTAACCGAATGAAAGAACAGATGCCTAACACGCGCCGTAACCCGACATGGGGCGCTGCCCCCGCGGGCGATGAGATTCCGGCCCTGCTCGCAATGAACCAGAAATTGCCGTGCGTAAGGCGTCCGCAAAGCATCGGCAACAGCCAAGTCCGTTGGTCTGTGCCCGGGCCGCCGGCCCGCTGTTTGCGCAACACATCATGCCGGTTGCCTTGAGTCTGGATGGCTTCAAACTTTTCTTCTACGCGAACGAGGGTAGCCCGCGCGAGCCGACGCACGTCCATGTCCGCAACGACGGGGCAGAGGCCAAATTCTGGCTGTTTCCCCAAGGCGTCAGATCGCCCGCATGGCCAAAGACCATCGTGAACTCCTGGAAAGGGCCGGGAATGAACATGTCGCCTAAGTCCATGACCTGCGATGAAAACAACCTGTGGGTCGAACTGAATGACGGCCGCACCCTCGGCGTCCCCCCTGGCGTGGTTTCGCCGCCTGCTTGCCGCGACCCCGGCACAGCGCGAAGCCTGTGAACTGAGCCCCCGCGGTATCCACTGGGATGCGCTGGATGAGGACATTTCAGTCGAAGGGCTGCTGGCTGGCCAAGGGGATGTCACCCATCTGCGCCGCCAGGTGGCCTAACCATCTCCCGTGCCATCGGTCGGGGCCGCGTCGGCGCTCGGGGGTCGGGACACCCGCCGGGCGGCCCCTGGCGAGGACCGCGGCCCCGGCGGGCACCGGGACGGCTGAAGCCTCAACCGCCGGGCGGGGCGGAAGGCTCGGCGTGGAAAAAAGGAAAAGGGTAAGAGCCATAAAGGAAAAGGTCAAAGGTCCTGGGCGATGCGCAGACCAAAGAAGTCGTACCGGAGGCCGGAAAAGCCCCAGTAGCGGAACGACACGCGCGCGTAACTGGGGTCGTAGATCCAAGAACCACCGCGCACCACCCGGCGAGCGTCACTAAAGATCCCCTTGAAAAAACCCTTTGTGAGCATCCACTCGGACCCGTCGCCCGGGGCACCGGAGTAGTTGTCGTGCCATTCGTCCTGAATCCACTCCCAGACGTTGCCTGCCGTGTCGTAGAGCCCAAACGGATTGGGCTTGAATGAACCCACCGGCGCGGTCTGCTTGTTGTCCCACTGGCTGCCGCCCCCATCGCAGTTGGCGTTACCCCGGCCGATCTCGCTGCCCCACCAATAGCGGGTACTGGTCCCGGCGCGGGCGGGATATTCCCATTCGGACTCGGTCGGCAGGCGGTAGGTCCGGCCGGTCTGCACCGAGAGCCAGGCGCAATAGGCCACCGCGTCCTCCCAGGAGACATTGATCACCGGGCGGCGGCCGCGGCCCCAGCCCTGATCGCGTGGCTTGCTACGGGCCGTCTCGACGCAGAAGAGGTCGTACTCATCGAAGGTCACGGCAAAGTGCCCGATGGCGAAGGGCCGGGCGATGCGCACCCGGTGCTGAGGCTTCTCGTCGCCATAGGCGTCGTTGTCGTTGTCCGCGGCACCCATGAGGTAGGCCCCGGGCGGGATTACGACCATCTCGGGTCCCTGACCGCCACACTTGAGCGGTACCCGGAAGACCACCGGGAGACCCAGGACCTCGGCCACCGAGCGCTGGAGTGTCTGCACCCGCTCGGCCGGCCAGCCGTGGATGTCCTGGGGCGTCAGCACCGCCTGCCGGTCGACCGGCGGGGGCGCTGCTGGCCGGGCCGATTGCGTCGGCGAGGCCGACGGGACCGCTGGTAGGGGCTCGACGGTATTCTTCGCCGGCCGGCGCTCAGGCTTCTTGGCCGCGGAGGTAGTCCGTGGCGCCCACAGCCCCTGCGCCTGGTAGGCCGCTCCGAGCGCAACGGCCACATCCTGATGCTGCCACTTGCGCGGCTCGGCCGGGAGTGATTCCTTGAGCCGGCGCTGCACCAGCGGGATGCGCACGGAGCCGCCGATCAAGACCACCGTCTCGACCGCGCACCCCTCGGCCTGCGCGGTGCGCACCAGATCGCCGGTCTCCCGTACCGTGGTTTCCACCCGCGCACTGATGAGCCCCTCGAACAGGTCACGGGTGAGGGTGTGCCTGAACACCCGCCCCTCGCCCACCAGGCCGCTGAACAGCACCTTGTCGCAGGTCGAGAGGTTTTCTTTGCGCTTGCGGCAGTCGCGCAGGAACTTCAGGTCCCGCCCCGCACCGTTCAGCGGTTGGCCCCATTGCCGCTCCGCCTCCGTGTCGCAGTATTCATAGAGCGCCTCGTCAAAGTCGTCGCCCCCACAGCGGCGCAGCCCCCGGGGCGGCAGGGCGAGTGCGAAGCCCTCGGCCTCCTGGCGCAACAAGGCCAGGTCGAAGGTCCCGCCGCCCAAGTCATAGACCAGCACATGCCGACCCACGCCAAGGCCGGCTCGGCTATAGGCCAGCGCCGCCGCCACCGGTTCCTCCAGGGTCCGCACTTCGGTGAAACCGGCGAGCCGCGCCGCCTGCTCGATCGCCTCGCGCTCCATGAGGTCGAAGGCGGCCGGACAGGTCACCACGGCGCGGTCCACCGGGGCGTGGAAGTGCAGTTCCTCGGCGTCACGCTTGAGCTTGGCGAAGATCGCGGCGGCGATCTCTGCCGGCTTCACCCGCCGACCGGGCAGGGCCAGGGTGGGGGCGCTGATCAGCTCACGCTTGATGCTCTGGACGACGCGCTGGCACTCGTCTGGATCCTCCAGCAGCTGCTCGGCCGGGGTGCCGACCAGCACGGAGTCCGCGCCGAACCAGACCACCGAGGGTGTCTTCTCCTCGCCCTCGGCGTTCTTGATGACCTTGGCCTCGCCGGTGCGCGGGTCCACCCAGGCCATGCTGCTGGTGGTGGTGCCGAAGTCGATGCCGATGGTGGCGGTATTCATGCCTGTTGCTCCTCGACAGGGGGCTGCCCCAATTCCGTCAATGTCTCCTTGATGCCGGTAAGATCCCGGATGATCCCTTGTGCGCCAGTGCGTTCGCGCCCTGGCGGCCCGGGTCCTGATATCCGCTCGGTCCGGCGATCTTACGCTGTACTTAGACTCGACTTTGGCCATTTTGGCAGTCGCGCAGGGAGCTAACTGCCTGAAATACGACGAGGGCGAAAAATTAGAGGGGGTCAGGAGGCCAGAACTCCGGAATTTGACCCCTCGCTAATTTCTTGGCGCGTCGCAAGATTTTGATATTCATATGATTGCCGGCCAGGAAAAATGGCCAAAGTCGAGTTAGAATGACCCTCCCTTTATTCATGGACAGACGCAGCGCATCCATGGGCACGCTTGCTTTCAATACCCGATGACCCCTGACCCGGCTGAAACGTCTGCCCCCGGCCGGGAACACGGCAGTATCCGGAGGTCGAGGCATCAGCCCGTCGGCCCTTGGCGATGATCGCGCCCCCTGCGGGCAGCGCCGTGTAGCGCCTGCGCCTGCGATCTGGGGCTCGCGTCCGGGGCTTGGAAATAAGGAAAAGAGCAAGAGTCATAAAATGTAAAGGTCAAAGGTCCTGGGCAAGCCGCAGACCGAAGAGGTCGTTGCGGGAGTCCAAGGCTTCAGCCTTGGCTTCCCCATCCAAGGCTGAAGCCTTGGACTCCGGAACTCGCTTCTATCGGGTGGGATCTTGCGCTGGGTGCAGAACGTACGGTCCGATCGTTCAATCCGCCAGTTCATCCAACAACAACCCGAGCCGCGCCACTGCCCGCTCGGCGACAGCCCGCCGGGCGGGCGTCCGGTCGCGGTAAGTCACCCACCGGATGACGGCTTGAACTGCTCCGCAGTTGGGGCGCCGTTTCGGTTACGCGATTTCAACGCGCTCCAATCGCTCTTTCTAGGTTCAACGTGTTGACGACGAACAATATCTAAGGCATAAGGACAAGGACATAGCTAATCACCCGGTAATCGTTCTGACCACTCGAAAACCAGGGTTGGTACTCCGGTAGCCGGTGACGAGTATGGGACGGAAAGCTGAGCCCTGGCAATCCGGACTCACACAGAAGCGACCGCCGCGCAATACATGCCACATGCTGCTTGGCCAGGAACAAGCGCACCAAGCTGACCCGTCGGACGGGGCGCCGGTGTAGCCATGCCAACAGTCTTGGACCCACTCGTCGACGTTTCCGTGCATGTCGTAGAGGTTCCAGGGGTTTGGCCGCTTTTCGCCCACGGGATGGGTCTTGTTATCCGAATTGCCATTAAACCAAGAGTATTCGCCAGCGACTTTCTCTTCGTCGCCGAATGACCAGCGCGTTGTAGTTCCCGCTCGGCATGCATATTCCCATTCGGCTTCACTCGGCAGTCGATAGGGCAGCCCGGTCTGTCTGGCAAGCCATGCGCAATAGGCTACGGCGTCCTCCCAGGACACTTTGCTCGCCGGGCGCCGGCCGCGGCCCCAGCCAGAATCGCTCGATTTCTTACGGGCAGTTTCGATACAGAAGAGGTCGTATTCATCTAAGGTAATGGCGTAGCGTCCGATGGCGAACGGCTTGGCAATGTGCACCCGGTGTTGCGGCTTGTCAAACTTGTTTGACATCCCCTGCCCATCCGGCGAGCCCATGAGGAAAGAGCCGAGTGGAATCAAGACCATCTCTGGTCCCTCAGCATCGTCCCTGAGCCGGTCGCGGAAGACCGCCTCAATCCGCAATGCCTCGGCCACCGTCCGTTGCAGCACCTGGACCTGCTCGGTGGACCAACCGTGGATGTCCTCCGGGGTCAGCACCGCCTGCCGGGCGGCGGCTGCCCGCTCGCGTGCCTGGTGGTCCTTCGTATTGTCGTTCGTAGCGCCTTGCGTAACGACCGCCGGCCGCGGCTGCCAGAGCCCTTGGGCGAAATAGGCCGCCCCCAGGGCAACCGCCACATCCTGGTGCTGCCATTTTTCCGGCGCCACCGGCAGGGCCTCTTTCAGCGTCCTCTGGACCAAGGGGATGCGGGATGAGCCGCCGATCAGCACGACCGTATCGACCGGAAACCCCTGGCCGCCGGCCGCGCGCACCAGTTCCGCGGTCAGCCGCACCGTGTAGTCTACATCCCGGAGGATGAGGTTCTCGAACTGATCCCGCGTCAGGGTATGCTTTAACACCCGCCCCTCACCCACCAGGCTGCTGAACAGCACCTTGTCATGGACGGAGAGGTTCTCCTTGCGCTTGCGGCACTCGCGCAGGAATTTGAGATCCCGCCCCTGGCCGTTCAGCGGTTGGCCCCATTGGCGCTCAGCCTCCTCATCGCACCAGTCGTAGAGCGCGGCGTCGAAGTCATCGCCCCCACAACGGCGCAGGCCCTTGGGCTCCATGGCAAGCGCGAAGCCCCCTGCCTCCTCGCGCAACAAGGCAAGGTCGAAGGTCCCGCCGCCCAGGTCATAGACCAGCACATGCCGGCCCACGCCAAGACCGGCACGGCTATAGGCCAGCGCCGCCGCCACCGGTTCCTCCAGGGTCCGCACCTCGGTGAAACCGGCGAGCCGCACCGCCTTTTCGATCGCCTCGCGCTCCATGACATCGAAGGCGGCCGGACAGGTCACCACGGCGCGATCCACCGGGGCGTGGAAGTGCAGTTCCTCGGCGTCGCGCTTGAGCTTGGCGAAGATCGCGGCGGCGACCTCGACCGCCTTGACCCGCCGACCGGGCAGGGCCAGGGTGGGGGCGCTGATCAGCTCACGCTTGATGCTCTGGACGACCCGGCGGCACTCGTCTTCATCCTCCAGCATCTGCTCAGCCGGGGTGCCGACCAGTACGGAGTCCGCGCCAAACCAGACCACCGAGGGCGTTTTCTCTTCACCCTCGGCGTTCTTGATGACCTTGGCCTCGCCGGTGCGCGGGTCCACCCAGGCCATGCTGCTGGTGGTGGTACCGAAGTCGATGCCGATGGTGGCGGAACTCATGCCTGCAGCTCCTCGACCGGGGGCTGACCCAGACCCGCCAATGTCTGCTCGATGCCGGTCAACTCCCCGATGATCCCCTGGATGCCCTGCCCCACCTGGTCCCACTGCGCCAATTGCCCGCGCAGCTCTGCCAACCGGGTGGCGCGCTGTTGCTCATCCAGCTTGGCCTGTTCCGTCAGGCGGGCCAGCTCGCGGCTGGCCTCCTCGGATTGCTCATGCACAATGCGTTGCAGGTAATGGCCGATCAGGTCCGTGAACTGATCGAAATGCGCGTCCACCAGACTCTGGTGTCGGCGGGCCGGGGAGTCGACGTCCAAGTAGTAGCGGCGCACCTGGTCTCTGACGTCGCCGAGATGCTTGTCCAGCTCCTGCTGGGCGCGTTTGAGTTGGATTCCGGCGGTCCGCGTCCAGCCCTTGTACCCTTGAATCAGTGCCCAGACGGCTGCGCCAACGGCCAAGGGGGGAAATATGGCGGACGCGAAGAAGGTGGCGACCAACGTGGTTGAAGTCGCCGCGGCCGCAAGACCCACTGCAGCGGAGCCGCCGAGGCCCGCCATGAACGCGGCATTTCTGAGGTCGAGAAAGCCTCCCTTGGCCCGTTCAAACTGATCGTCCTCGGTCTGTAATCGATAGCGTTCCCAAATTGGGATGCGCCATCCATGTCGGCATAGGAGGCCTGCGCAAGGTGCTCCTGCGCATCCAGGAAGGGTGCGAGCTGGTCGAGTATGTCCTTGCGCATCTGCTGGTCCACGTCCTCCCACTTCGTCACGGCCGCCTCGGTGACGTCGGCCGCCAAGGTGTCCGCGAGGCGGTTGGCCTCGTCCAGCGTGGTGACGTGGTCGATCCTGGCACGGATCGCCCGATCGATCTGACCGCCGCTGTCCAGTGCCTGGCGCAAGGTCTGTTTCCCCGCGGTGACCGTCCGTTGCAGCGTGAGCATCAATGCCTGCCGTTGGGACCCATGCTCGCCCCAGGCGCGATCGAACGCCTGCTTGCGCTGGGCGATCTGCTCCCGGACCTGTGCGCGCCGTTCCTTGGACTGGTCGGCCAGGTCCGCCGCCCGCCCCAAGAGCACCTGCCGGGCGCTGCCGTGATAGTGACCGGCGACGGCCATGGCCGCCGCGACCCGGCTCAGGCCCGCGACGCGGAACAGGAAGGTCTTTAGTGCCGCCGCCAGTTCCCGGTGACGGCTGACGATCTCGTAGTCGGTATCCTGGGTCTCGGCCGCCTTCATCAGGTTGGTGCTGGAGATCGGCCAGACGCGGGCATCGGCGAGCTTGTCGGCGAAGCGCTCGTGCAAGACCTGCTCATTGCGGGCCTGGAGCGCCTGCCACTGCTCCTTGCGGAACTGGTCGATGCGGGTCTGGATGAAAAAGAGGCTGCCGGTGACCTCCAGGATGGCCGCGATGCTATCGAGGTCCGCCTGTCCGATGGGCTGACCGGAGTCCAGCACATAGATCACGGCATCCGCCTGGGGGATGAAGCGCTGGGTGATCTGGCCGTGGGCGGCATAGAGCGACCCAAGGCCCGGGGTGTCCAGCAGGCTGACCCCGTCCGGCAGGAAACGGGCGGGCGCGTCGACCTCGATCCAGCGGATGATCTGGTCGAGACGCGGGGTACCCTCAATATCGGCCAGGACCTGGGAGCCGTAGCGGGGCAGGTCGGCGGCGGAAATCTCCTCGGTCGAGCCGTCCTCGAAGCGGATGCGGTAGGCCTCCTGGGCGGCCTGGTTGACCAGAAAGACCTGGCTGGTGGCGATGTCCACGTCGGTGGGCAGGATGGCACGCCCGAGCAGCGCGTTGATGAAGCTGCTCTTGCCGCGCTTGGCCTCGCCGACCACCAGGACCTGGTAGCGGTTCTCCTGAAGCTTCTGGCGGAACTGGCCCAGTGCCTCGGGCGGCGCCGGCAGCTCGAAGGTTGCGGCCCGGTCCGTCAGTTGATCCAAGAGGGTCAGGCCCTGCTGGCGCAGGCCGTCGATCTGCTTCAGTAGCGTCGGTGTCATCGCGTTGTCTTCCTGATGGGGTCGGGCGGTCAGCCGGGCCAAGCGGGGCCGGCGTCCTCGTGGGCTGGGTCGGAATGGTCCTGAGCGAATCGCACACGGGCACGCAGTAAGATCCGGCGTCCCACCCGGAAGCCGGGGCTGATGATGCTGACCGCCGCGGTGCTCAGACCGGTACGGGTCCCGATTGGCTGGTGTAGCGTCCGCTCGAAGGCCCCTGGCTGGTCGATCAGTTCCACGCCACAGCGCTGCATGATTTCCTGAAGTCGGAGACAGACGTGTTCGGCGATCTCGGAGCCTCCCGCATCGATGCCTTTCAGTTGGCCGTCGAGTTCATCGAAGAGGTCCACGCATTCCTCAACCAGTTTGACCCAGGGTTGGTTGTCGAGCGGGTCGGCAAGGGTCTCGGGCGCGGCGCACGGTGGCGACTGCTGAGGGGCCGGGCTGTCGGTCTGACCCCTGCCCAAGCGGCTCCACATTCCAAGCATCCAGTCTCGCAGGTCGGGCATGGCAATATACTCGAATGCCTCGCATTTCGATCAGATCATCAGATAAGACAGACTGGCCGCGGCCTGACGGAGTGTGAGTTTCAGGGCACTGGTTGGCCCGAAATCGCGGAACAGGTCCCAACGCCCGGGAGTGGCGCCGCCCCGAAAGTAGACGCGCCACAGATGGGTGCCGGCAGGAAGTCGGCGCGGTTCAGGCTGGATCTGACGCAGGGTCTCGACCGCTGGCGGTTGCGGAAATTTGGGCAAGGGGCCGGCGCTCAGGACGCAGGTAGGTCAGGGCCGGCTCACAGGTCTGCGGCCAGCCGCGCGACCACCGCCACGGGACGCCCACAGATCAGCCAGTCCCGCGGTGACAGGGGTTCATCCCCCTCCTCCGGCACCAGTTCGGTGCTTGGGGTGGTGAACCAGCGCCACAGGGCGACCGGGTGTACTTCGGGGCTCAACCGGGGGAAGACCTGCTCGACGCCCGGCACCACTGCCCGCACCCGGGGCTGCCCGTCGCACTCTTGCACCTGGAACTGGTAGCGGGGCAACAGCCAACCGCGACCGCGGCGGATGCCGATCAGGCTGCGCTGCAACAACCGTTGCCGAATGCGACTCTCGTTGCGACCCAGTGCCTGGGCGACGGACTTGATGGTCAGGGCGGTCTCCAGCAGGGCGGCATAGGCGGCGGTGGTCCGGGCGATCGGGTCTTCCCCGACCGTCGGGTCACCATCGACGGCGAATCCCCCGCCGCGCAGAACCTGGATCTCTGCCGCTGGGAGTTCGGCCGCAACCGGGATCAGGGCGCCCTTCTCCATCTGCGCGATCGATTCAGCCAGGTACCCGGCCAATTGGCCCGCACCGGCGGTAATCCCGCGGGATCGAAGGGTGTATTGGAGACTCGGCTGGGACATGGACTACTGATTCCGGCTGACGTTAGAAGTCGTTGGCCAAGTATAGTCCAGACGGCAGGGTGGTAAGGGGCGGCGACAGGCCGTCACTCAATCGGCCCTTGAATCGTCCGCGGCTAGCCCGAGCCCCAGCCCCGTTGGTGCGCAGTCCGCAAAGTAGCGCTGATCAAAAGCCTCGATCTCCAGCGCAGCCCCATACAGGTACCCCTGGGCGAGTTCACACCGGTGGACCAGCAGGTAGTCGGCCTGGGCGCGCTCTTCCACCCCCTCGGCGACCAGGGCGAGGCCGAGCGCCCGCCCCAGCGCGATGGC
>NZ_CAIKKU010000518.1 GCF_903828115.1 uncultured Thiodictyon sp.
GTAATCGAACAATCCGATCACGACAACGACAACGACAACGACCAGGACAGCGTACCCGGGATCTCGGTCACCACATCAATTCCGATCGCACCCGATTCTACCCGCCGGCGCGCGCCGACCACAGATGCTGGAGTACCTGCCGCACATAGTTCTGGGTCTCGGCGTAGGGCGGGATCTGGCGGCCGTTGCGGATCACGGCATTCTCCCCCGCGTTGTACCCGGCCAGCGCCAGGCGCAGGTCCTGCCCGAACAGGTCGAGCAGGTCGCGCAGATAGGCCGCCCCGCCGCGCACGTTCTCCACCGGGTTGAAGGAATCCTTGACCCCGTAGCGCGCGGCGGTGCCGGGCATCAACTGCATCAGCCCCGCGGCGCCCGCCCGCGACACGGCCTCGTGGTTGTAGGCAGACTCGGTGCGGATCACCGCGTGCAAGAGCTCCGGACTCAGCCCGTAGACCCGCGCATAGGCGTTGATCACCCGCTCGAAGCGGGCACGCCGGGTCGCGACAGGCTGGCCTCGCGCGGCCCCCTGAGTCGGCGCGAGCGCCGCCGGGGCGGCCGCCGCGGGCGTGGCGACCGGCCCCGACGCGAGACCCGCGACCCGGCCCAGGTTTCGGCCGAGCTTGGCCAGGCGCTGGCGATTTTCGCTCACCAGCCGCTCCGACTCCCGCTTCCACGCGAGCCGGTACTTGGGGCCGGTGAGCGGGGCGTCGGTAAAATAGGTATTACCCTTGGCATCGACGTACTTATAGACGTCGGCCCGGGCACTGGCCGCAAGCAGCACGGATGCCGCGAGCACCAGCATCGGCAAAACCCTCGGCATCTCTCACCCCCCTTACAAACCAAAGGCCTAACCCCAAAAAAGCAGTTCAGCCGCAAATGAACGCGAATTGACGCGAATTGACTCAAATAATCAGAGACTTGGCCTTTACTGCCTGTTCACCGTCCGGGTGACGCCCGCGACGATCCTAACCAGCAGATTTATTTGCGCTGATTTGCGTTCATTTGCGGCCAAATACTCTTCATTAGTAACGTGACAGCCGCCGACCAGCCGCCGACGTGCGCTCAGGCGGGTCCGCCCGCTGACGCCGCCCACAGCGCGCAGACCCGGTGCCGATTCAAGGCCAACCACTGGACGGCGATGATCAGCGTGGCGGGGGTCAGCGGCTCGCGGCCCAGCCCTCGGATCGCCCGCTCCAGGTCCCACACCAGGACCCGCGTCCACTCGCCCTCCCGCGGGTCACCCCCAAACCGCGCGACCCCGGCAACCCTGGTCTCGCCGCAGTAAAGCGCGACCGACTCGTCGCTGAACCCGGGGCTGGGGCGACAGACGCCGATCCGGGTCATGGCCCCGATCCGGCACCCGGCCTCCTCCCAGGCCTCGCGACGGGCAGTCGCGGCACCACTGCAACCCGCCTCGACCACCCCCCCGGGGGGCTCCCACACCAGCCCGCCGAGGACGCTGCCCAGGGCCCCGATACGCATCTGCTCGACCAGCACGATGCACCCCGACACCGGGTCGTAAGGCAGCACCGCCGCGGCGCGCAGGCCGTCGACACACTCTCTGTCAACGATGGTCGGCGCCTGCCGACCCGGCGCCACGCGGGCCAGCCGATAGCGATTGAGCTTCAGAAATCCGTCGCTCAGCGGCTCCTGACCAATGATCTCGAACTCCCGGGCCATGCGCAAACCTTAGCATTGATTTAGGGAACGCCGACACCGCTACTTTGGAACACGTCTGCCGCGGAATCAAGTAGGCCCCGAGGGCTTCATTATTTCCAGATGATTTTGATATGGTTATATTTGTTTCTTAGTGTGGTGCAAGAACCGACGAACGGATGCGTCTCAAGGCAAATTTGTTATTGCCTTTCCGGTCACCCCGCCTATAATCGCCCTGCACTATCCGCAACGTCACATTGTCCGGGGGGAACATGAACAGACGTTATTTTCTAGGGGTTTCTCTGTCCGCCATGGCTGCACCAGTGCTGGCCAAGAGGCCAACTGAGCGCCCGCGCGCGCTGTCGCTGCACCACATGCACACGGACGAGAGGATCTCCGTGGTCTACCGCGAGGGTGACCACTACAAGCGCAGCGCCTTGCAGCAGCTCAATTTCTTCCTGCGGGACTTCCGCACCGGCGACACCATGCCGATGGACCCGCAACTGCTCGACATCCTCTACGACGTCAAGGCCTCGCTCGGCGACACCGAGGCCCGCTACGAGATCCTGAGTGCCTACCGCACGCCGAAGACCAACGCCATGCTGCGCTCCGAGGGCCACGGGGTCGCCCGCAACAGCATGCATCTGTACGGCCAGGCCATCGACATCCGCTTCCCCGACCTGGCGCCGAGCCACATCCGGGACGCCGCCGTCGCCTTGGGCCGCGGCGGTGTCGGCTACTACCCCAGTTCCAACTTCGTCCATGTGGACACCGGCAACGTGCGCTCCTGGAAGGCCTGATCGGGCCGGCCCGCTGCCTGACCCGCCGATGGCGGGTCTTTGATCGCGATCGGGGGGTACAAAAAACGCGGGGCCGGCGGCCCCGCGTTTTTTGTTTGCGCATGGCCTGGGCCAGTGCGCCCGGCGGTGTCGGCCGCGTTTATCCCAGCAGCACCCTAGGAGACCACAGTGTCCGTCGGGTCAATAGTCGGCGCGAGGATAAACGCTCAGGCCGTCCCGAGCAACACCCGCTGATCGATTTGCCTTGTTCCGCGAATAAATTCTCGCTCAGGTTTACCGTGAAAGTGCGTAGTCAGGCCATCCTGGCCTGACGGTGTCGGGGCTGGAACAGTCAGGGCTGGAAGCCCTGACTACGCCGCCCCGCACGCTGGCCATCGAGCTAGCGGTCGAGAGGACTTTCATGTTCCGGCGTGGCGCGGGTGCCACGACCGTTAGCCCAATACCCGAAAACTTACCGTCTGGGCCGGGATATCGACGTCGCGCACCGCCACCCGCAGGCCCTGGTTCAACGCCGGCTCTTCGCGCAGGCGCAGCCGCGTCTCCAGGGCCAGCAGCGGTACCAGGGCCACACCCTTGCGGTCCTCCTTGCCGACGATGGTCGCCTGGCCCTGCCAGTCCGGATGGTCCTTGAGGTAGACGAGTTTCCAGTGCAGGTTCGACAGCCGCTCGGTGCGCCGCACCAGGGCCGCGGCCGTCTCGGCCTCGCCGATACGCTCCGTCACCTGCTCTGCCGTCAGGGTCGGCAGACCGGCGAGCCAGGCCCGGATCTGCTGATGGACCAGCAGATCCGAGTAGCGCCGCAAGGGGCTGGTGGCGCGGGTGTAGAGCGCCAGCCCCAGCCCCGCGTGCGGGTCCGGCGCCCCCACCAGGCGCGACGGCTTGAAGGCCCGACGGCGGGCATACATCGCGGCCAGGTCGCGCGGCTGCTCGCCGGCCTCGGGCGGGGCCTGGGTCGCAAAGGGGATCGGGATGCCGTGCTCCAGACAAAAGCGCGCCGCGCCCTCCCCGGCCATCAGCATGGCGTCCGCGACCAACTCCCGGCTCGCCAGCCGCGGCAGGGGGCGGATCGTCACCCGGCCGTCCTCAACCCGCACGCTCACCTCCGGGAGATCCAGGCTGGTCGCCCCGGCGGCCGCCCGGCGGGCGCGAAAGCGATCGGTCAGGGCGCGCAGGGCGGCAAAGGGCTCCTCTGTCAGGCGGCCGTCCACCTCGTCATAGGTGAGTCGCTGGGCGCGGATCCAGGTGCGATGGACCGCCACTGACAGCAGTTCCCCCTGATCGTCGCAGCGCAGGGCGAACGACAGGGCGGGCGAGAGCGGTTGCAGCCCCAGCCCCAGGGCCTCGGTCACGCCCGCCGGCAGCATGTTGATGACCCCCTCCGGGAGATACAGGTTGCTCCCGCGCGCCCGTGCCTCCCGCTCGATCTCACCTTCGGTCGCGACCAGCGCGGCGACGTCCGCCACATGGACCCAGAGGCAGTCACCGTCGAGGCTCAGGGCGTCGTCCGGGTCCTGATTGCCCACATCGTCGATCGCGTAGGCGGGCAGCGCGGTGAGGTCCAGCCGGTCCTCTTCGATGAGCCCCGGGACCGGCTGCCCGGGCTCCGCGGTGGGCACCGCGCAGCGCCGCGGATAGGGATTGTGCCGATCCGTCCAGTAGCCCACCTGGATCAGCGCCCGGTGGGCATTGACCGGGGTCTGCTCGTGCCCCAGGGCCTCCAGGATCCGGCTGCGCTCGCTCTGCCCCAGGGCGAGGCGCTCCACCTCTCCCAGGCGGGCCCCGTCCTCCGGGGCCGGGCATGAGTCCGCCATCCGCACCAGGAAGGCCTGCCAGTCGCTCTCGGCGTTCGCCTTGGCACCACGCTCGGCCCGGATGCGCTCCACCTCCTCGCGGGTGCGGGCGCGGATGGCCGCGGGCGTACCGCTGAAGTTCAGGCCGTCCGCCACCAACTGCCAGGCGGCCCAGGCGGTGGCCGGGGTAAAGGCATTGAAGGCGAGTTCGGCCAACTCCTGCAGCGTCGTCTCGGCGCCCTCCAGCAGTTCCCAGGCGGCCTCCGGCTCCCCCTGCTGGGGCGCGAGTTCCGTGAGACTGCGCAGCGGCCCGGGGTGGAGCAGTTCGACGTCCTTGGCCCGCACCCGCTTGGACTGCCCGCCCGCCAGCTCGATCTCGATCTTTTCGCCCAGGTTGACGATGCGGGCGGGATGGACCTTGTAGAGCACCAGGCTGTTCGCCGGGGGGCTGGGTTGATGTGTCGACAAAAGGCTGATTGCTCCGAGAGGATGGGGGCTTTACCCGGGCGACGGGGCTGGGCCTGGTGGTAGGAGAAGGAGTATTTGTCCGCAAATGAACGCGAATGAACGCAAATAAGATGGACGCCCGGGTGATGGGCGGACCGGGCATCCCGCGATCTGCGAGGTTTGCGGTCCGCACCGCGGACCCTACGGCGCGTAGGGTCCGCTGTGCGGACCGAACGCCGACGGGTCTGACCAGCCTGATCCAGGCTTCTGCGCTGCCGCCGCCCGGCCTGGGATCAGCCGCACGGGCGGCGACGGCGCGGGGTCGGCCTCCGCTTTGGGTATGATACCCCCATGCCGTGATCCGCTGGCGCCGATGCGCCGCGGCAACCGACGAGCCGATTTTCCGGCCAACTATTCGAGGAAGCGACGATGAATCCAGACTGGCGCACCTTTCTGACCGCCCGCGGCGCCCGCATCGGCGAGGACGGCCGGATCGCACCGGCCGCCCGGACCGCCGCGGGCGAGCCCCCGGCTGACTGCACCCGCTTCGACCTCTCGCACCTGGGCCTGATCGGCGTGGCGGGCGCGGATGCCGACAGCTTCCTGCAGGGGCAGCTCAGCAACGATATCAGGACACTGACCCCGACCCACTCCCAACTCAGCAGCCATTGCAGCCCCAAGGGCCGGATGCTGGCCCTGTTCCGGGTGGTGCGCCACGGCGAGGGCATCTGGCTGCAACTGCCCCGCGAGCGGGTCGCCGAGGCCATCAAACGGCTGCGGCTCTATGTGCTGCGCTCCAAGGTCACCCTGGAGGACGCAAGCGACGGCCCGGTGCGGAGCGGCCTTGCGGGCGCGGGCGCCCCGCGGGAGTTGGAGCGCCTGGGGCTGCCGCTGCCGGCACGCGACAACGATGTAGCCGCCGCCGACGGCATCACGGTGCTGCGCCTACCCTCCCCGGTCCCCCGCTTCGAGCTGATCGCCGACTGCGAGCGCCTGACGGCGATCTGGGAGGCCCTGGCGCCCGGGTCGACCTGGGGCGACGAGGACGCCTGGGCCCTGCTCGACATCCGCGCCGGCATCCCCAGCGTCTACACCGCCACCGTCGATGCCTTCGTCCCCCAGATGGCCAATCTCCAATTGATCGACGGGGTCAGCTTCACCAAGGGGTGCTATACCGGCCAGGAGGTGGTGGCACGGATGCAGTACCTGGGCAAGCTCAAACGCCGGATGTACTTAGCCGAGGTCGCGAGCCCGACCCCGCCGCAACCGGGCGATGCACTGGAAGCGCCCGGCAGCACCTCGGAGCAGACCCCCGGCCGCGTCGTCGATGCCCGTCCCGAAGGCGAGGGCCGCTACGCACTCCTGGCCGTGGTCGAGATCGCGGCCGCGCAGGGCGGTGAGGTCCGCCTGGGCAGCGCCGGACCGCTCCTGCATTTGCAGCCGCCGCCCTATGGCTTCCCCGCGCCCGCGGTGTAACCTCTCGTGAGTAACGTCTCGTGACACCGCTCTAGAGATTGGGCAAGTATTCGGATCGTGCCCGGTGCCTGGCGTAGACTGTCAGCCAAGTCGGAACCAAGGGGTCAGGGGCTACAATCTCACGCGGGTGATCCACATTCTCGGTGTGCAGGCGTTTCGGGATTACTGCGCCCAGCGTTTGTCCAGCCGCCTGCTGCCCACCTAGGCAGCCATGGCGAGATCATCGATAGGCTTATGTTTTCTATCAAATAGCAGCCTCGGAGACGGATTTTGACGGCCAGTCGATCGCGTCCGCTCCGCGCTGGTCGCCCGCGACGAAACCGGGCGGCGCCAGGCGCCGCCAGGCACGTGGTGGCACGCCCCAGAGCGTATACGATATGAATACTTTCACAATCTCTGGAGCGGTGTCACGAGAGCGCGGAGTGGGCGGACTTATGATCAAGGCCCAGGATAACTGCCATTGCGCGAAAGGCAAGCGGGTCGCAGACCTAAGATTCATCGAGCCCAGCCTCAACGAGAAGACACGCAGTTCGTCGCGCCTGGGGCTCTTGATCATACCTCAGGTCAGGCGCCCTTGCGGCAACCGTCGCGGCCGGGGGGCCGCTCCTACGGCGTCGGAGCGGCCCCAATGTCGTTAAGTTAAGCCCTTCTGGCTCCCACGCTCCCGCTTGGGAGCAAGTGTGGGCGCTCCGCGTCCAGTGCTAAGA
>NZ_CAIKKU010000519.1 GCF_903828115.1 uncultured Thiodictyon sp.
CCTCGTTGATCTTCTTTGGCCGACCACCTTTCGACATCGTTGCGCGCCTCGTTCTTGTAAACTCGCGCAAGAATATCGGCCAGGTAGATTTTGTCTATACCCTCTCACGCAGAGGCGGTGACCCGCGACGCTCGGGTAACCCGCGAGGCCTCGTCGCGGCTGAAGCCGCTCCCACAAGGTCCCCGCGGGACGTTCACGGTAAAGCCTCGACCTCCGGTGTGGGGCGCTTGGGTGGCGGCCGGGACGATGATCAAGAGCGGATGCGGGCGAGCACCTTCCCGGGCTGCGCAGCGGTTCCGCCGCTTTCGCCGACATGATGGCGGACTGCCCTGCGGGCATCCGCCCGGCCCTGATCCGCCCGACGCCCGCGGCCCCGCCACCCGAACCTGCCTCGGAACCGGAGCCCACCGCGTCGTTCGACGTTAGGGGAAAATTGGAGAGTTACCATGAATGCGAAGACGCAGGCGTCGGTGTCACTGGCTTGGTCGACGATGGCCTGCCCTAGGGCGAAGCGCTCCTTTTGTCTAGCGGCGATCATCTCTATGCTAATCCTATCAGGATGTGAAAACGGTTCAGATCTTTCGCGCACTTAGGCAGAAAAAATGCTTAAAGAGTATAGATTCTTTAAGGAACCGGAGTCAGCACTAATATATTCTCGATTTCAGCCCGAAAGGCAGTAGGTCATGAACAAAGAGCATGGTCGCAGCGCTACCGCAAAAGGCGCTGAAGGAAATACCGACTGGGAGAAGCTTCGCGCCCTGCCGGATTCTGAAGTTCTCTTTACCGACGACGCTCCCGCTACTTTGCCGGAAGACTGTACACAGAAGGCTTCACGCGACTCTGGCCCACGGTTGGCACGATCGCCGCAATGATGATCAGTCTCGGGCTTTTGGGTGTGGCGATGCAGTCCTTGCCCGTAGGCACCTCCTACGCCGTCTGGGTCGGGGTGGGCGCGGTGGGCACTGCAATCCTTGGCATCATGCTCTTGGGCGAGTCGGCGAACCCCGGGCGCTTGGTCAGCCTGGGGCTTATCGTCGGCGGCATCATCGGCCTCAAGCTGTCCTCCGGCGCGTAACCTGGTACCGCACGATGGAAAGGCTCAGACCATTCTGGGGCTTCTCTGCCCCTGGCCCCTTTCCCCTCGCGCCGACCAACCCCACCGCACCCTTGCGCCGGGCGGGCCCTACGGACTGGTCGCGACCTCATCACCCAGCCCGGGCGGGTCGAGGTCCAGCTTGATGGCGATCCAGCAGGCCAGCGGCATCAGGATCGCCCAGCCGCCCGCGAGCACGGCGAGCGCCGCGACGGGGTCGGGAAAGTTCACCGCCCCGAGGCGCATCCCCGCGTAGTAGGCGAGCGGCCCGCCCAGGGCCCCGAACAGGGTCGCCAGGCGCCAGCGTCCGAGCAGCCACCGCAGGGAGACATGCAGCGTGGTGGCGAACCCCGCCCACATGGCGATGATCCACACCGGGGCGAGCCAGGGCAGGACTACACCCGATGGGTATTCGAGTATGCCGAGCCCGACCAGGAGCCCGTCCCACAGTGCGCCGATCGCGGCGACCGTCAGGATCAGGAGCGCGTCCCGCCCGGGCGCGGGCACCAGGGCCAGGTGAATCGCCACCGCCACCGCGGTCACGGCGACGCCGACCCAGGGCAACTGATGGGCGCCGCCGAGGACGCAGGCGAACCAGGCGATCTGATAGGCGACAAAGTTCAGCAGTACACGAGACACATCACCTCCGGTCAGGACGGCACCAACCTTTAGAAAGAAGGTGCGCCTGGCCCCGCGGAAAGCAACCCGCGGCCGGGGCCGGCAACGGCAGCGGGCGCCCGGATCTTGAAGAGGTTACGCGCGGCTGGACCATCGCTATCGGCGTTAGCAACGTGTTGCGCCGCGGCCCGACGCCCGCGTCCGGCGGCGGGATGATCGGGACCACCGGCCTCCCGCGTGGTCGCAACGCCGATGTGCCGCGGCGCCGCTTCTGCCATACTAGCCACGGGCGCCTGACTGCGTTTTTTGGCGCGCGCCCTTGGCCCAGGGGGAATTTCGACGGTGTTACGACGGCTCGCGGCGGCGGTCCTGCTCAGTGCGCTCATCGGCCTGTCCAGCGGTCTGGCGGGTGTCTTGAGCCGGGCCGGTGTGGCCCGGGCGGACACCGGCGTCGCGGCAGTCGCGGCGCCTGCCCCCGCGGTGGTGGTGCTGGCCTCCTATCACCAGGGCGACGCCTGGACGGACCAGGAAGTCGCCGGCCTCCTGGCGGGCCTCAAGGCCGCCGACCCGGCCTTGGTGCCGATGGTCGAGTACCTGGACACCAAGCGCTTCCCCGACCCCGGACACCTGGCGTTCCTCCAGGAGACCCTGGCGCGCAAGTACCGGGAGCGGCCCCCGGCCCTGGTCATCGCGCTCGACAACCCCGCCTTAGACCTCCTGCGGACCTATCCCCAAGACCTGTTTCCCGGTGTCCCCGCGGTCTTTGCCGGGGTCAACGGCTTTCGGCCGGAGTGGCTGCACGAGCGCCCGGGGACCACCGGGGTCGCCGAGATCGAGGACATCGCCGGGACCCTGGAACTGGCGCTGCGACTGCATCCAGGCACCCGGCGGGTGCTGGTGATCGACGACGACACCGCCAGCGGCCGCGCGATGCGCCGCGCGATGCAGACCATCGTGCCGGACTTGGGTGGGCGCGTGGCGGTCGACTTCGCCCCCGCGGTCCCCTTTGCGGAACTGGCCGGGCAACTCGCCGCCCTGCCCCCGGACCGCCTGGTGCTCATCCTGACCTATGTGACCGATGCGGCGGGACGGGTCTTTTCCCGCGAAGAAAGCACCCACCTGATCGCCGCCGCGAGCCCGGTCCCGGTCTATGCC
This sequence comes from uncultured Thiodictyon sp., assembly GCF_903828115.1. Taxonomy (GTDB): domain Bacteria; phylum Pseudomonadota; class Gammaproteobacteria; order Chromatiales; family Chromatiaceae; genus Thiodictyon. The sequence goes on from NZ_CAIKKU010000519.1 coordinate 2,867, forward strand.
ATGCACGCGACCCGCCTGGGCCACGGCATCGTCGGTGGCCTGCTGCTCGACGGCCGGGAGCACGGCGCCCAGGCGGCGGCCCTGGCCCGGCGGGTGCTGGCGGGGGAGGACCCGGCGGAGATCCCGGTGGAATTGAGCCGCTCCTACCCGGAGTTCGACGACGATGAGCTGCGTCGGCTGCGTATCGCCGCGACCGCCCTGCCGCCGGACAGCCGGGTCATCAATCGCCCCGTGACCTTCTACGCCCAGTACCGCGGGCTGGTCCTGGGCGCGCTGACGGTGCTCGCGTCCCTGTCGTTTGCGCTCCTGGTGCTGACCCTGGCGACGCTGCGCGCCCGGCATGCCGAGGCGGCCCTGCGCCAGGCGCAGGAGCGGCTCGATCTGGCCGTGCAGGGGGCCAATCTGGGGCTCTACGACGCGAATTTCGCGACCGGTACGGTGTACCTCAACGAGGGCTACGAACGCCTCCTGGGCTACGCCCCCGGGGAATTCCAGATGACCGTGGCGGGGTGGAGGGGCCTGATCCACCCGGCCGACCGCCCGCGGGTGGAACAGTCGGCAACGCAAGCGCGGCGGACCCGGGCACAGTTCGAGGCCGAGTACCGGGTACGCCACCGGACCGGGCACTGGCTCTGGGTACTTGACCGCGGCCACGGCTTCGACTGGGACGCCGACGGCGAGCCGCGACGCCGGGCCGGCACCCTGCTCGATATCACCGGGCGCAAGGAGTCGGAGGAGCGCATCGCGCGCCTCTCGCGGCTGTACCAGACCTTGAGCGACACCAATCAGGCGATCGTGCGGACCACGGACGAGACCGAACTGTTCCGGCAGGTGTGCGACATCGCACTGCGCCTGGCGGGCTTCGGGCTGGTGTGGATCGGGCTCGCGGACCGCGCGCACAATCGCGTGCTCCCGGTCGCGGCGGCAGGCGCGGCGGCGCAGTCACTGCGCACGCTGGCGATCCCGCTCGACCCGCCCCCGCCGCCGGGCGCCACCCTGGCCGCCGCCGTGCTCGCGGCCGGCGCGAGCCTGGTCAGCAACGATTGGGCGACCGATCAGGGGCCTGGGGGCGGCGGGGAGGCGTCCGCGCTGGCCGGCCTGGGCGCGGTCGCCTGCCTGCCCCTGCGACGCGGCGGGCAGCCGGTCGGGGTGCTGGAGGTCGGCGCCGCGGGTCCGGGCTATTTCGACGCCGAGGTCATGGCCCTGCTCGAGGAGATGGTCCAGGACCTCTCCTACGCCCTGGACAACCTGGATCGCACCCGCGCCCTGGCCGAGTCGCACGCACTGATCGCGGCCCAGAAGGCCTTCTACGAGGACATCCTGGGGCGCGTCCAGGAGGGCATCCTGGCGACCGACGCGCAGCAGCGCGTCACCTACACGAACCCGGCCATGACCCGGATCGCGGGGGTGCCGGCCGCGGCCTTGCTCGGGCGCCACGCCCTGGACGGATTTGCGCCGGAGACGGTGGGTGAACTGCGCCCCCTGTTTCTCCAGGCCATGGAAACGGGCGCGCCCACGGCCTGGGCCCTGCAACTCGTCACCCCGCAGGGCCGGGACGCCTGGCAGGCTGGCTGGCTGCTGCCCAGGTTCGGGGCTGCGGGCTACCTGGGGATGATCTGCACCGTCAGGGACATCACCGCGGAGCGCACGGCGCAGTTGGCCCTGGCGCAACAGCGCGACCAGTTGGAGGAGACCGTCACCGCCCGCACCGCGGCCCTGCGCGCGGCGCAGGAGGAACAACGCCTGATCCTGGAGTCCAGCGCGAGCGGCCTCTGCGGTCTGGCCCCGGACGGCACCATCAGCTTCGCCAATCCGGCCGCCTGCCGCCTCCTGGGCTACCCGGCGGAGGCCTTGGTCGGCGCCGCACTCCACGACCTGGTCCATCACTCCCGGCCGGACGGCAGCCCCTACCCGGCGGCACAGTGCCCGATGGTAGCCGCCCTGCGCGACGGCCACACGGTCCGGGTCGACGACGAGGTCTTCTGGCGGGCGGACGGGCAGGCGATCCCGGTCATCTACTCCGCCCACCCGATGGTCCGGGACGCGGTGACCATCGGCGCCGTGGTGAGCTTTCTCGACATCACCGAGCGGCGGCGCCTGGAGGAGCGGCTGCGCCGGTTGGCCGGCGCGGTGGAGGGCATCGCCGGGGTCCGGGACCTGGCCGGCCTGGCCGGCATCGTGTGCGCTGCGGCGCGTCGGCTCACCGGGGCCGACGGGGCCTGCCTGGTGCTGCGCGACGGGGAAACCTGCCGCTATGTCGGCGAGGACGCCATCGGCCCGCTGTGGGCCGGCCGCCGCTTCCCCCTGGACGCCAGCGCCGCCGGCTGGGTCATCCGCCACGCCGCGCCCCTCACCCTGGACGACGTCGCCGACGACCCGCGGGTCCCGCCGGACCTCTACGAAGGGACCTTCGTGCGGGGTCTCTGTGTGGTCCCGGTCGGCCGCACCCAACCCCTGGGCGCCATCGGTTGCTATTGGGCAGAGCCCCATCGGACCCGCGACGAGGCGGTGGACCTGGCCCAAGCCCTGGCGGACGCAACGGCGGTGGGGCTCGCCAACCTGGACCTCATCGCCCGCCTCACCGAGGCGCGCGCCACGGCCGAGCACCTGGCCCAGGTCAAGAGCCTCTTTCTGGCCAACATGAGCCACGAGATCCGCACCCCCATGAACGCCATCCTGGGGCTCGCCCACCTGCTGCACCGGGGCACCCGGGACCCGGACCAGCGCGACAAGCTCGGCAAGATCGCCAAGGCGGCCAATCATCTGCTCGCCATCCTCAACGACATCCTGGACTTCTCCAAGATCGACGCGGGCAGGCTCGAGTTGGAGGAGTGCGATGTCGACCTGGCCGCGGTGCTCGCGCACGCCGCCGCCCTGGTGGCGGATGAGGCGCGCGCCAAGGGTCTGGAGTTGGCAGTGCACCTCGACCCCGCCCTGACGGCCGACCCGATGCTGCGCGGGGACCCCACCCGGCTCACCCAACTGGTGCTCAATTATCTCGCCAACGCGGTGAAGTTCACCGAGCGGGGGACCATCGCCCTGGAGGCCGGGATCGTCACGGACGGCCCGGACGCGCGCCTGGTGCGCTGCGCCGTGCGCGACACCGGACCCGGCATCGACCCGGCCGACCAGGGGCGCCTGTTCGATGCCTTCGAGCAGTTGGACCCCTCGACCACCCGCCGCCATGGCGGCACCGGGCTGGGGCTCGCCATCAACCGGCGCCTGGCCGAACGCATGGGCGGGGCCGTCGGGGTGCAGAGCCGGCCCGGGGCGGGCAGTACCTTCTGGTTCACCGCCCGGCTGGGGCGGGGGGCGCGGGCGCCGGGCGGCGCCGGAAACCAGCCGACCGTTGCGGCGGCGGACGCCACCGACGCGGCAGAGTTGGCGTTGCGCCGCACGCACCCGGGGGCGCGCGTGCTGCTCGCCGAGGACAACCCCATCAACCAGGAGGTCGCCCTGGAACTGTTGCGCGGGGCCGGGCTCCACGCGGACCTGGCGGCCGACGGCGCGCAAGCCGTGGCGCTGGCGCGGGCGGCCCCCTACGACCTGATCCTCATGGACGTGCAGATGCCGGTACTGGACGGCCTGGAGGCGACCGCGGCGATCCGCGACCTTCCCGGCTACGGCGCAACCCCGATCCTGGCCCTGACCGCCAACGCCTTCGGCGAAGACCGCGCCCGCTGTCTGGCCGCGGGGATGAACGACCATGTGGGCAAGCCGGTGGACCCGGCCGTGCTGTTCGCCGCCCTGCTGCGCTGGCTGCCGCCCGGGGCGGCCCTGCCAATCCCGGCAGCGGACGCCGGCGCGGCCCCGGCCGCCGGGACCCGAGCGGCGGCGACCGGCACTGAGCCGGGAAGCGCCGCACCACTGGCCCGCCTCGCCGCGATCCCCGGCCTGGACACCGCCCTGGCGCTGCGCCACCTCGCCGGCCGGGTCGAGCGCCTCGCGCACCTGCTGCGGGTCTTCGCCGACAGCCACCGCGAGGCCCCGGCCCGCCTGCGCGAGCGCCTGGACTGCGGCGACGGCGACGGCGCCCGCCGCATCGCCCACGGCCTCAAAGGCGCCGCCGCCACCCTGGGCGCCACCGTCATCCAGGCCCAGGCGCTGGACCTGGAACTGGCCCTGCGCGACGGGCGCCCGCGCGCCGAGCTGGAGCCCCGGATCGCGCGCCTGGAGGAGACCCTGGCCACCCTGCTGGACGCGCTACGCGCCGCCCTCGACCCCGGGACCGCGTCTGAAGGATGTAAGGATGAAGGATGAACGCACAGATGCAGAGTGAGCGCATTATCGTCCGGCCTATCACGGCGGCGCGGCATGTTATGTGACCGGAGAAGACAATACTGATGAATCCAGACTGCCCGGACGCGGACCCCGTTCCAACCCCCCTGCTGCTCCCGGCCGAACAGGGGTTTCTCGACGGCCTGCGCCAGGCGGTGGCGCTGCGGCGGCTGCGGGCGCTCGATTTGCACTTCGCCCGCCAATTGGGGGAGTTGGTCGGTGAGGCGACCGGAGCACGCCTGCTGGCCGCGGCCCTGGCGAGCCGGCAGGTGGGCGCGGGGGACCTGTGCCTGGACCTGCCTGGGCTGGCGGGGCGCTCGCCCTTCCCGGAGTTGCCTTGGCTGCTGGCCCCGCCGCTCGCGCAGTGGCGGGCCGAGCTGCTGGCCTGGCCGGCGGTGCAGGGCGCCGCGGATGCCCTGGCAGGGGGCGCGCACTCACCCCTGATCCTGGACGCCGCGAACCGGCTCTATCTGGCGCGCTACTGGCACTTCGAGCGGGGGGTGGCACAGGCCATCGGGGCGCGCGCCGCGGGCCTGGCGGCGGGGGTGGATCGCGGGCGCCTGGCGGCGGGGCTCACGCGCCTGTTCCCGGCCGCACCGCACGGCACCCTCGACTGGCAGCGGGTAGCGGCGGCCATGGCCGTGTTGCGGCCGCTGTGTGTGATCTCCGGCGGTCCGGGCACCGGCAAGACCCGCACCGTCACCGCCTGTCTGGCGCTCCTGATCGACCAGGCCCGCGCCCGCGGCGAGACCCCGCGAATCGGACTCGCGGCCCCCACCGGCAAGGCGGCGACACGCTTGACGCAGTCCATCCGTCAGGCCAAGGCGGCGCTGCTGGGCGACGGCGCACTGGACGCGGGGAGTGCGGCCGCCATCCCCGAGGCGGCGACGACGCTGCACCGGCTGCTCGGTACCAGGCCGGGGCGGGCCGCGCCGCGTCACGGGCCGGACAATCCGCTGCACCTGGACCTGCTGGTGGTGGACGAGGCGTCCATGCTCGACCTGCCGCTCGCCGCCCGGCTCCTGGCCGCCCTGCCCGCGGCCTGCCGCCTGATCCTGCTGGGTGATCGGGAGCAACTCGCCTCGGTCCAGGCCGGGGCCGTGCTGGCCGATCTCTGCGGGCGGGGGCGCGAGCCCGCGTGGTCCGCGACCTTGGCCGCGGCCCTGGCCGAGGTGGGTGCCACACCGACCGCGGGGAGCGTCGGCGCCGGGCCCGTGGCCAACCCTGACCCATGCGGCCGCCCGGGTCTGGGCGACGCCATCGCCCTGCTGCGCCGCGGCTACCGATTCCTGCCCGGCAGCGGGATCCATGCCGTCTCCGCCGCCATCCAGCGGGGCGATGGTGCCGGGGTGGTCGCGGCCTGCGCGGCCGACCACGCCGACGCCCGACGCCTGGACCTGGACGGCGCCGATCTCGCGGCCTTCATTGCCGGATTCGTGGTGCCCCGGCACCGCCTGGTGATGACCGCCGCCGACCCGACCGCGGCCCTGGCCGCGCTTGGCCGCTATCGGGTCCTGTGCGCGGTGCATGACGGACCCGCGGGGCTGCAAAGGCTCAATCGGATCGCCGAGCAGGCCTTGGCCGCCGCCGGGCTCGTCCGGCCGACAGGCGGGCTTTACGTCGGCCGACCACTCCTGGTGACCGCCAACGACTATGACCTGCGGCTCTACAATGGCGATGTGGGGATACTGCTGCCGGACCCCGCGGCCGGGGGCGAACTGCGCGCCTGGTTCGAGACCGCGGAGGGCCTGCGGCGGCTCTCACCCCATCGCCTGCCGACGCTCGAGACGCTGTTCGCGATGACGGTGCACAAGAGCCAGGGGTCTGAATTCGATGAGGTGGTGTTGGTGCTGCCGCCCCATGACAGCCGGGTGCTGACCCGGGAATTGATCTACACGGGGGTGACGCGGGCGCGTCGCCAGGTGACCCTGGTGGCCGGTGCGCAACGTTTGGCGGCGGCGGTGCACCGGCAGGTGCAGCGCTCCTCCGGCCTGTATGACGCACTGTGGCCGACGGTGGACTGAGAGCGGGTTGCCGGTGGTTGTCGTTGTCGTTGTCGTTGTCGTTGTCGTTATCGTTGTCGTTGTCGTTGTCGTTGTCGTTGTCGAGGTTATCGTAGCGCCCCGGATTCCCTCCTTCGCCAAATTGCAGCGATTCTCTGATTACGATTACGATTACGATTACGACAACGA